>JAERMM010000002.1 GCA_016844585.1 Chloroflexota bacterium
GGATTCCTGAGAAGGCGGTCACGGTCGGCTGGCTATAATTCTCCACAGTATCTGCCTCGGAGGAGCCGTTGCGTGACCCGCTTCAGGAGCTGCGCGGGGCCCTTGACGCGGCGGCCGACAACGCTCAGCCGCCTCACCTCGTTCATCTCGATCTCAACCGCGAGTCCCGCACGGGTGTACCTGAAATTGTCTTCACGCGGGGTAAAGACGTTGCTAGCCTCCTCGCCATTGCACAGGCCATGCTGGACGAGCGTGGACGCGTCATTCTGAGCACCGCGGGACCGGCGAAGACTCGGGCTGTCCGCGAGGCGTTTCCTGAGTATCGTATCGATGAGTTCCCTCGGGCTCGGATGGTGGTTGTGAAGCGTCCCGACTACGCCGCGGCGCGTACAGGTGGCCGCGTCGGCATCGTTACCGCCGGCACGGCCGATGCTCCAGCGGCGGAGGAGGCAGCGGTCATTGCAGAAGAGATGGGCTGCGACACGCAAGTGGTTTACGACGTGGGCGTTGCCGGACTGCACAGGCTGATCGCGCCACTGACCCGGTTCGTTTCTGAGGATGTCGACGCCATCGTCGTGGCCGCCGGGATGGATGGAGCCTTGCCGTCGGTGGTTTCGGGTTTGGTGGACATTCCGATCGTTGGTCTTCCAACGTCAACCGGTTACGGTGTCGGCGGCCGAGGCCTGGCAGCTTTGCTGTCCATGCTCCAGACTTGCGCGCCAGGCCTGACGGTCGTCAATGTAGACAACGGCGTGGGCGCGGGCGCGGCGGCGGCGCGCATCGCCAACCGCATGGCTGCCGCCCGCGCCGCGGTGGGTGCCCAGCGACATCAATCTGGCTCAGCGTGAGCAGGGCCCTCTCGGTTCCCCGCCTCGTGCCGTGGGATCTACCGCCGCCAGATGCGCTCCAGCGTGATCCGGGGTTTGCCGACGCCCTCAAAGGGATCTACGCCTACTCTGATCGCCCCCGGTCGGGGCAGGAGAAGCAGCTTTCACGGGTTCGCAAGCTAGATCGCGTAAGAGCGCTTCTGGAATTGATGGGGTCTCCCCAGGCGCATTTCGCGACCATTCTGGTGGCGGGAACGAAGGGAAAGGGCTCAATAGCGGCCCAGCTTGCTTCGATTCTGCAGGCGGCTGGACATCGCGTCGGCCGTTACACACAGCCACACCTGTATAGCTACTGCGAACGCACCTGGGCCATCGGTCGATATATCAAACAGGATGAGCTTGTTGCGATCCTACGGGATGTGCAACCCGCATTGCATGCAATCGAGATGCGGGCTCCTGAACTTGGCCTGCTGAGCACCTTTGACGTCGGCACGGCACTGTCGCTGGAGCACTTTGTGCGCTGCGGTGTCGAGATCGCCGTCGTAGAGGTCGGCGTCGGAGGGGCAGGCGACTCAACCAACGTTCTCGATCCGATCCTTGGGCTCATCGGGCCGGTGGACATTGACCACGTGGAGACCCTGGGGGCCGATCTGGGGGCCATCGCCCGGGAGAAGGCAGGAATCTCGCGGGCAGGCGTGGACCTTCTGGTAGCTCCGCAGCAAGAAGAAGCCACAGCGGGCATACGGGCGGTCGCGGGCGTGGTAGGCGCACGCCTTTACGAGCTGGCCCCTGAGAGCCTGCGCATCGACCATGACGGGTGTGCAGGCGAGTTCGAGATCGACGGACCAGGTGGCCGGATCGGTGCGTTGTCCACGCCGCTCGCGGGTCGGTTTCAGCGGCAGAACGCTGCAATGGCCGTTTCGGCAGCCCAAATGTTGGTTCGACAGGGGTGGACGGTTTCCGATGAAGCAATCCGAGCGGGATTGGCCGGGGTCCGGTGGCCAGGGCGATTCCAGACTGCCGTCTCGGATCCGCTAACCGTGGTAGATGGCGCTCACAACCCAGCCGCGGCCCGCGCCCTGGCGGCCGCGATCCGCGAGTGCCTTGGAAGCCGCCCAGTCACTCTCGTTCTTGGAATGTCCGTGGAAAAGAACGCTGCGTCGACGATCGCTGAGCTTGGCCCGTATGTGGAGCGCGTGATCGCGACGCGCGCACGTCATCCGCGATCGCGGAGCGCCGATGAGCTTGCGCAACTGGCTCGGTCGGCCGGTGTCGAGGCCAGCGTGGCGACAACTCCGGGCGAAGCGGTACGGTCTGCCTGGGCGGTGCAGCAGCCGAACGGAGCCACGGTCGTTGCGGGTTCCCTTTTCCTGGTTGGCGACGTTCTCGAATGGCTGAGTAATGAGGCCCGGGGGTGAGGTGCGATGGCCGCGGGCCGAATAGCGTTTTTCGATTGTTATAGCGGCGCTAGCGGGGACATGATCCTCGGATCGTTGGTCGATGCCGGCCTGGATCTCAGTCACCTGCGCGACGCGCTCGCTGCCCTCCCTGTCGCCGGCTTCGAGCTGTCGGCCGAGCCGATGACGCGGCACGGCCTCGTCGGAACGCACCTGCGGGTGATGCTGGCGCAGAAGGAGACACACCCGAGGTATCTTGCCGAGATCGAACACATCATCGAGTCCAGCGCTCTCTCCGAGCGTGTGAAGGGCGCTTCACTCGGTGTGTTTCGCCGCCTTGGTGAGGTGGAGGCGCACGTTCACGGCATCCCCGTTGAAGAGGTCCACTTCCACGAGGTTGGGGCAGTCGATGCCATCGTCGACATCGTCGGCGCGGCCATCGGCATGGAAGCGCTGGACCTTGACGGGGTTTATGCATCGGCACTGCCAATGGGCCGCGGTAGCGTCGAGACCGCGCACGGCCGACTGCCGCTTCCTGCCCCAGCGACGCTTGAACTCCTGGCAGGGTCAGGCGCTGTCACATACGGGGTGGACCTTGAAGCTGAGCTGGTAACGCCAACCGGTGCCGCGATTCTGGTCACCCTCGCCGAGTTCCGACAGCCTCAGATGACTATCGATCGCATCGGCCTGGGGTTTGGAACGCGTGAGCTGCCGTGGGCAAACGCTCTGCGGGTGTGGCTCGGTACCGCAGCAGAAGCAGGTCTCGAGGTCGGCGAGGTGACGGTCATCGAGACCAATCTGGATGACTGCACTCCCGAGCAGGCGGGGTTTGCGATGGAACGCCTGCTGGCGGCGGGCGCTCTCGACGTCTTCTTCACGCCGATTCAGATGAAGAAGAACCGGCCGTCGGTGCTTCTGACCGTGATGTGCCTACCCGTCATGGCGGATTCGCTGGCGCGCATTGTGCTTCGTGAGACGACGTCGCTCGGCGTCCGCTACAGCAACAGGCGTCGCTTGATGTGCCCGCGGCTCGATGGTGAGATTGAAACCGCGTTTGGGACGCTCAGGGTGAAGATCAAGATCATCGATGGCCAGGAGATCGTCTGCCCGGAGTACGAGGAATGCGCGCGCGTGGCCCGAGAGCGTAGCCTGCCGCTTGGCGACGTGTACGCCGCGGTGGTGGCGGCGGGGCAGCTGAAACGATGAGCAAGGCTGAAATGCCTGATGTGACCGTATCCATAATCGTTCCGAACTGGAATGGGGCAGCCCTGATCCGCGACTGTCTCGAATCAGTTCGCCAGCAGAGCTATCCGCGAGTCGAGTGCCTCGTGGTAGATGATGGCTCGACCGACAGCTCAGTTGAGATCGTTCGCCGTGAGTTTCCGACCTTCCAGGTAATTCGGCTCCCTCGAAACGGCGGCTTTGCGCGCGCGGCGAATACGGGAATGCGAGCCAGCCAGGGGGAGATGCTCGCACTGTTGAACAACGATGCAGTAGCCGATCATGGTTGGATCGCCGAACTGGTATCGGCGCTGGCTCGGCATCCGTCGGCCGGTTCGGCTGCTTCGAAGGTTCTACTCCTCGATCAGCCCGACAGGCTGAATTCCGCGGGCGATGTATTTACGCGGGCTGGTACCCCGAATAACCGTGGGGCCTGGGAGGTGGATCGCGGGCAATATGACGCCGAAGTCGAGGCCGCCGCAGCATGCTCGACGAGATTGGATTCTTCGACGAGCGGTTCTACATGTATTGCGAGGATGTGGACCTCTCCTTTCGCGCACAGAGAGCGGGGTACCGGTGCGTGTACGCTCCGCGCGCTGTGGTTCGACACCGACTGAGCGCCACGGGCGGTGGGGTGCTGGCAAGCTACCAGTGCGGTCGGAACTTCATCTGGCTTCTCGCGCTTGACGTTCCCGGGATGGCCTGGAGGCGATACGGCGCCCGCTTCGTCCGGATGCAGGCGCGTCTGGCGATAGATGCCCTGTGTCATTTCCGAGAGTCGTCCGCGCGCGCCAGGCTGCGCGGCCAGATCGGTGGTTTGTTGACCGCTCCCAGACTTCTTGCGGAGCGTCGTCGCAGCGTCGCGAACCAGCGGGTTAGCGACGCTTACGTGTTGGGGCTTCTGACGTGAGCGCCGCATCGAGGACATGCGATGATTCACCTGACGTCTCGATCATCATTCCGGCGCACAACGAAGAGAAGCGCCTTCCGACGGCCATTGACGGGCTGACCCGGTACCTTGACTTGCTTCCGATCAGTGCGGAGGTGGTGATTGTCGAGAACGGTAGCACCGATGACACGGCGCGCATCGGGGACGAGGCTGCCGTCCAGGATGCGCGCTTCCAATGTCTTCACATCGGTGACCCCGGTAAGGGCCGAGCAGTGCGCCTCGGGATGCTCACAGCTCGAGGCCAGGCCGTGCTGTTTTGCGATGCTGACTTCTCGATGCCCATTCCCGACATCGATCTCTTGCGCTCAGCGCTCGACTTGGGCCAGGACATCGTGATCGCGTCACGCGAGGTCGCCGGAGCCGTCCGCGAAGGTGAGCCTACACGGCGTCACGTTATGGGGCGGGTCTTCAACTGGCTCGTTCGAACGATTGCGGTCCGCGGAATCGAAGATACTCAGTGTGGGTTCAAGGCATTCCGACGAGAGGTCGCGAAGGACCTGTTTTCTCGGCAGCGGACGAACGGCTGGGCGTTCGACGTTGAGATCCTCTTCCTTGCTCGACGGCGGGGGTACCGTATCGCGGAAGTTGGCGTGACGTGGCGGTATGATCCGTCGAGTCGCGTTCGTCCGGTCCGTGATACAATCGGCATGCTACGGGAGTTGTTCATGATCCGCGTCAACGACATGCGAGGGCTCTATCGGTAGGTCGTCCGTCAGCCGTGCCACTGCATGTTGGGGGGCTCAGCCCCCCGATTTTTTTGCTTGCTAACCTGTGATTCATTCCAATTCTGATGCGACTCATGGGAGAGACGTGATGGCCGAAAAGGTGCTCGTCTGCGTTGCCTGGCCCTACGCCAACGGCTCGCTGCACGTTGGCCAAATAGCCGGAGCCTACTTGCCGGGCGACATATTCGCGAGATTCCAGAGACTGATCGGCAACGACGTGCTCATGGTCTCCGGCTCGGACGAGCACGGGACGCCGATCACCGTGCGCGCCGAGCAAGAGGGGCGTCCTCCAAAGGAGATCACCGACCATTTCCACGAGGAGTTCTTGGAGTCGTGGCGGCAACTCGGAATCAGCTTCGACCTCTTCACGCGGACGGGAACGGACAACCACCGCGAGGTTGTGCACCAGCTATTCTTGAAGATGTACGCCGAGGGCTATTTGACGGTCAGCACCATGGAGGCGCCCTATTGCGCGTTCGATGCTCGCTTTCTGCCGGATCGCTATGTCGAGGGCGTCTGCCCTCATTGCGGCTTCGACGGGGCTCGGGGCGACCAGTGTGATAACTGCGGCCGCCCGCTCAACGCGATCGAGCTGGTCAAACCGCGCTGCCGTTTTTGCGGGCGACCCCCAGAGATACGCGAGACGCGGCATTTCTTCCTGCAGCTCCCGAAGTTCGAAGCTGCACTGAAGGAGTGGGTTGCCAGGCAGTTGCACTGGCGTCCCACGGTGCTCAATGCCACGAGAAGCTTCCTTGATCAGGGGTTGCTTCCTCGTCCGATCACGCGAGATATCGATTGGGGTGTGACCATCCCGGTCGATGGGTTTGAGGACAAGCGGATCTACGTTTGGTTCGAGGCCTGCACCGGTTACCTCTCGGCCAGCATCGAGTGGGCAAAGCTGCAGGGTCAACCGGATCTCTGGAAGGACTGGTGGACCGGCGAGAATCACACGTACTACTTCATCGGCAAGGACAACACGTTCTTTCATACCATCATCTGGCCCGCGATGCTGATGGGGCACGAAGACGTCAACCTACCGTTCGACGTACCCGCGAATGAGTACCTGACCCTTGAGAACGCGAAGGTATCGACGAGCCGAAACTGGGCTATCTGGGTCCCTGAGTTCCTGAAGCGGTACGACCCGGACCCGCTTCGCTACATGCTCGCGGCGAACATGCCTGAAACGCGAGATGCCGACTTTACCTGGGAAGAATTCATTCGGCGAAACAACGAAGAGCTGGTGGCTACGTGGGGGAACCTCGTGCACCGCACGCTGACCTTCGCCGTGCGGAACTTCGATGGCAAGGTGCCTACAGCTGCGACGGATGTCTCTGAGCTCGTCGAGGAGCGGGCAGGGCAGACGTTAGCGACCGTGCGCGAACTGTTGGGCGGCTGCCACTTCAAAGAGGCGCTTCGTGAGACGATGGCGCTGGCCCAGTATGGAAATCGCTTGCTCGACGAGCGGGCGCCCTGGCGTCAGATCCGCGAGGACCGAGAAGCCACGGCAGCAACGATCTACGGTCTGCTGACGCTGATCAATGCGCTGAAGGTCCTGACGTACGCGTTCCTTCCGTTTTCCGCGCAAAAGCTACATGGACTGCTCGGGTATCAGGATGAGCTCCTGGGCCACGGCTGGGTCGTTGAGCGTCTCGTGGCAGGAACGCCGCTTCCAACACCTTTGCCGCTCTTCGCCAAGCTTGACCCCGCTGCTGAGAGCCTAGCGCCGACCGCCGCCGAGTAGACACTTCCCAGCCGGTTACCGGAGGCGTCCTTCGTGGCATCAGTTGGCGCTCCCTGTGCGCTAATTTTCGGGTTAAGCACGGCCGATTGACTCACTACGGTTCGGGCGCATTGGGTTGGATTCAGGGTCCAACCGTCGCAGAAACCACCCATCCTTCCTGGCCATCCAGGGCTCGCACGCGGACCCAGCGGAAACCGTCGCTTCCGGTTACTGCGTCACTCAAGAGGTCGACCTGCACGCCGTTGTTCAGACTGCGGAGCAAAGTCGAATTAGAGGTCGGTTGCGATCGCATGCGGGCGCCTATCTGGCCGGCGACCGAATAATTCACGGTTACTCGTGCCAGCACCGCGGCGGCACTAGGCTCCGGAGCCTCTTCCTCCTCTGGTTCCGCATTCGCTGTCGGACCGGCCGTCGGCGGTACCGCTGGCACCACCGTTGGCGGGACGGCGGTAGGCGGAATCCGCGTAGATGTTGCGGGTACGGCCGTGGCGGGCCTGGATGTGGGTTGGGCGGTGATGACCACCAGGGGAGCTGGAGTTGAGCCGAGTCCGCCAAGCATCCCGCCGACCGCTGCGCCCGCGACCAGCAGGAGGATCACAGCTGCTGCCGCAAGGGCGACGAGCAGGTTGCGTCCACGCGATGCTGGCGGAGCAGCCACCAGGAGCCCGGCATCTTGGGCGCCAGAGGCTGTCTCGGTAAGTGCAGTTGCGTCTTCCCCCACGAGCTCAGCAGCGACCGGCGCTTCTGCCGCAAAAGCCACCGCTTCGGGTACGGGCAGCTCATCCTCAACAGCGGCGACTTCTTCCGCCTCTAGCGGGATCATTGCCTCGTCGGCCGGTGGGGTCGCGGCGGCAGGCTCGTCAAGGATCTCTACAGTCGGCAGGGCGTCGTCATCAATGCTAATCGTTTCGATTGCTTGTTCGTCGGCTGGCGGCTCGACTTCCTCGGCCGCTTCCACATCCGGTTCGGCCTCAACTGCGGCAGGTTCGGCATCCGCTTCGGCGGCAGCAAAAGCAGTTCCTTCTTCAGGCTCGAGCCGGATGGTTTCGTCAAATTCTTTGCTGCTGTCATCGGACGACCCTGGCTCAATGATGGCGCGCTCGCTGGCTAGTGGTTCGGCCGCTCTCGCCTCCGGCTCCTCCCGCTCGGCGGGCTCCTGAGGCTGGCCAGCATTGGCAACTTCTTCGGCGGTAGGAAGGGCAAATGCGACGGTCGGCCGCTCCGCAATCTCCTCCTGCAGAGCGGCAATCCGTGCGAGAACCTGATCTAACTCGGTCTGCTTCCCGGTGAGCTCTTGCCGAGCCATTGATTCACGGAGCCGCCGGACGGACCGATACGCATCGCTCGAATCGGCGTCCCCGCCCGGTCCCTGGATCGCGGCCTCGAGCTGAGCGACCTCCTGCCCTAAAGCATCGGCGCGTTTCTCCAGGTCTTCGAGTTCTCGACGGCGCGGACTCCGACCAAACGGAAAGCGCACACTTCCTCCTTGCTGCGATGCCTGGAGATGCTTGCAGGCACGCCGCGGTAAGCCGAAGACTCCGTGTATCGCCGCCGAGTACGAACTCTGGCAATAGCCCCGTGGGTATATCAGACTTTGGGCGTTTGCGAAAAGGATGGGGATGCGCGCGGCGGGGTGCTTCCTATGATGGTGTTGCGGTCGGGAGGACGATGATGGTGATGTTGCTGTTCGGGGCTACTCCGCTGGAGTTCGGGTTTGGTGTCGCCGTTGCCGTTGGAGTAGGCGTTGGACTACTCGGCAGTTGCGTTGCGGTTGCAAATGGGCGCCGAGTCGTTGTCTCCGACGATGGGGCCGGTGTGACGCCCGAAGCCGTTGGGCTGCTCGGGGTGGGGGTTCGTGTCGACTGCGCGCCATCGTTCGAGGGGCTGATAGTCGAGAAACCTGACCGCGGGGCAACTACTTCGGCGGCTGAAGGCGTCGGTGTCGCGGCGAGGCCAGTCGTTCCGGCGGTCGGTCCGCCAATCGGCAGGAAGCCGCTGTTCGTGGCCGGAGCGCCAACCGGGTTGGAGACGCTGGCCGCGGGAATGGGCTGGGGCGATGATGCCGCGCCGGGAGCGGACACAACAGGATTCGGCGAACTTGTCGGGACGGCCGTCGACGTTTGAAGCGCCGCCTCCGGTCGCGGCGTGGGGTTTGGATCTGAAAGGGCAAAGGCCGACGATGACACGCTGCTTGAGGAAAGTGATTCGAGGACCGGAAGCCGAGGAGCGATCTTTGCGGTAATCTGCTCTTGCACCTGCTCGGGCCGCGTTGTTTGCCCCGCCGCGGCACGGGCAGACTCGATGCGCCTCGCGGCGTCGTCGGCCGTGCGCTGAGCCTCGGGGATGCGGCCACCCTGGATGAGCGCCTCAGCCTCGTCAAGCCGCCGCTCGGCCTGGGCCACGATGATCTGTGGCTTCTGTTCGGTCGGCGCGACAGCAACCTGCACGTCCTCGACGAGTAGTTTTACGGAGTAGAGTGGGCTGTCAGGTAGGGAAGCCGCTGAGGTGGCCACCGCCGTGTAGCCAACGACAATGATGGCAGCGATCGATGCCGCCATTCGGCCAGCCATGATCGTCAGGTCGCGGCGCGACCAATTTGGAACCAGCCAGAGCCGCGGGCGCTGCGGCTCTTGAGCGAGAGCGCGGGCAAATCCATGCCGTCGAAGGCGCCTGGGCGCCTCGACTGCGTGCAGGTGGCTGAGCCGACGAGACAGCGCAAACAGCGCGTCGGCCTCTGCCTGAGCGCTAGTTTGCGGGGTCTTCGCTGGGCTCTCGAACTCTTCGAGAAGCCGCTCGAATGCCCCCTGCACGTCCTTCGACATTGCCTAGTGCTCCCCCTGAGCTAAGGACTTTCTGTAGGGCCTTGAGCGCGCGCACCTGGATCTGTCGAACGGCGACCACGCTCTTATCGAGCATGGCGGCAGCTTCCGCATGCGACATGTCTTCGATGAAGCGCAGGATGATGACATCGCGTTGGTCGTCCGGGAGTAGCAGTAAGGCGGTGCGCAGAGATTCCACCTCAATATCACGCAGGACGACTTCGTCCGGGGCAGGATCATCATCCGCCGCGTCATAGAGATCATCGATGGATGTGGTCGGCCGCCGTTTCGACCGCCAGTGGTCGATGACCACGTTGCGGGCGATGCGAAGAAGCCAGTGTTGGATCGGGAGATTCCGCCACTGATAGCGATCGATGCGCTCCCAAGCTTTCGCAAAAACGTCAGCGGTCAAGTCCTCCGCGATGGTTGGATCGCCGACCTTGTAGTAGACGAAGCGGTAGATCACGTCGAGATGGGCGTGATAGAGCTTTTCGAAGGCTCCAATGTCCCGCTGCGCCGCCCGTTCGGCGATGTCTTGGGAATCCTGCTGCGTCATAGGAGCCCTGGTCTCCTGGTGGCGCTCCCAACACACTAAACGGGCGAGGGAGGCGAACGTGACAGGTTGAGCGTCGAGGAGGTGATACTGCAGACCGGGAGCCGCTTCGGAGGAGTTGAGGCAGAGGGGTGGAACCGACAACGTCCCTTGCAGGATCTTCACCCCGTGCCTATGATACGCTCAGACTCAAGGGGCGGCCAAAACCGGTCGGTTGCCGCGCCATTTACGCGGAGCGTTGTGCATGATTGACCAGGAACTGATGGAGATCTTGGCGTGTCCCCTCTGCAAGACCCCGGTCCGCCTAGAGGGTGACCGCATCATCTGTGACAAATGCGGCCGTCGCTACCCGGTACGCGACGGAATCCCTGTGATGCTCATTGATGAAGCCGAGCAGGGCCCCCCGCAACCAGCCGCGGGCGGCTAGTCTGACGGCGTCGACGACGCGGCCGCGCACCAATTCGACCCTGTCGTACCTGCGCACCCCCCGTAAATGAGCCCCCGGCGGGGAGGGCTCCGCGGTGTCGCGCGCGACTGGGCCTGGTGCATCGCTCTCGGCGTCGTCTTGGTCTCTCTGGGGACGGGCGTGCCTGTGACGCTGTACGCGGCGCCGCCGAACCAATTTGGAGATCCTCCGAGTCCAACGCTGAACCCGCTGTTTCCTCCGCGGCAGTCGAGCAGTTCCACGCCCGCGCCCTTCGCGTCACTGACGCCCACGCCACTCCTGACGCAAACGGCGACAGCGCTTCAGACGCCAACGCTCGTTGTCGCCACGCCGGTCCCTTCCCTCACTCCAACCGCTACCTCGACGCCTGACGCTGGGCCGAAGACCATAGGCCTGGTGACGCCCAATGACGAGTTGTACGATCAGTACCAATGGAATCTGCGGCAAGTACGCGTGCCCGAAGCGTGGGAGGTTTCGACCGGTTCGTCAGCCGTCATTGTCGCGGTCCTCGATACGGGTGTCTCGTCAACCCACCCGGATCTGTCCGGCAGGTTGGCGCCTGGGTACGATTTCGTCAACGACCGGCCGACGGTTGAGGACGACCACGGGAATGGCACCCACGTTGCAGGCATCATCGGAGCGACAGGCAACAATCGGCTAGGCGTGGCGGGGATCGCATGGCAAACGCGGATCATGCCCATCAAAGTGCTCGACTCAAGCGCTCGAGGAGATACCGGGCTCGCCGCGCGAGGCGTCATTTGGGCGGTCGATCACGGCGCCAGCATCATCAATCTCGGGCTGGCCGGCCCCCAGCCCTCTGAGGCTCTGGAGGAGGCGATTGAGTACGCGTACTCACGGAACGTCCTCGTTGTGGCCCCAGTCGCCAGCGCTGGGACATCCGAAATCTCGTATCCTGCCGCTGGCCCTAGGGTAATCGCGGTGGCTGCTACAGACCGATCGGACAGGCGGACTGAGCTTTCCAATACGGGGAGCTATATCAGCGTCGCAGCCCCCGGCGACCAGATTGCCAGCACGTTCAAGCCACCTTCCGGACCGGATGGCTACGCCGTCGCAAGCACTACCGCCCAGGCGGCTGCACATGTGTCAGGCGTTGCCGCGCTGATGCTGTCTGTCAATCCTACCCTGGCGCCCGACGAGATTCGCTCGATCGTTGAGGCCACCGCCGACGACGGTGGTCGTGGCGCAAACGACGAGACTGGCCACGGCCGAATCAATGCTTCACGTGCCCTGCAGTTCGTCGCGCCTTGGAATCAGGAGGCGCGCGGAGCGGGAAGTTACGTGGCCAGTAGCAGCCCAACGAACAATCTCTACTTCCCGCTCGTCATGAAGAATTCAAACGGTTGGAGCACATCGCTCACCGTTTTGAATACGGGCAACAGCCCCGCCAACCTGACCCTGGAGCTATTCGACGACGCGCGTCCTGCGCGATTCTCCTACGCCGCAACGCTAGCGCCACTCGCATCGACGACGATTCGTCCTGATCAGCTACTAGACCTACCCGACCGCTTCCTGGGAGCCGCCGTGGTCAGTGGCGACGCGTCGATCGTTGGCGTTCTGAACGAGGATCGTGCCGGTTCAGACCGATTGACGTATGAAGGATTCGGCAGCGGATCGCCGAGCGTGTGGATTCCGCTGCTCATGCGCGCCGTAAATGGCTGGAATACGGGATTGCAGGTTCAGAATCTCGGGCTGGCAAGCACCTCCGTACGCGTCACGTATTACACGCGCGATGCGACAACCCCGCTTGGCTCTGCCACGTTCGCGCTGCTTCCGCTTGCCTCCAGGAGCCTGTATCAGCCCGCGGACCCCCGTATTCCGGACGGGTGGGTGGGGTCGGCAACCGTCGAGTCTCTCGACGACCAGCCGCTCGCAGCTATCGTGAACCAGGTGCGGACGAGCGGAGCTGGGATGAGCTATGTAGGTGTCGGCCAGTCCGGCCCGAGCCTCTGGGCCCCCCTGCTCTTCAAGAGCGCGGAAGGCTGGGCCACCGGGTTGCAAGTGCAGAACGCGGGACTCGACGCAACAGTCGTGCAGGCTACGTACATGCCGTCCAATGGAGACTCGCGCACCTGGACTGAGCAGCGTGGCGTCGCAGCAGGGGCATCAACTACGTTCTATCAACCCGGCAACACGGAGCTACCGGATGACTTCGTTGGCTCCGCGGAGGTTCGCTCGACCGGAAACGCGCCGGTGGTGGGTGTGGTCAATCAGGTTCGCTCTGGGTCCGAGTCGTCCATGGCGTACAACGCCATGCTCGGCGGAGCAGAGTCTCTGTACGTCCCTCTTGTCTATCGTGCGTTCGCAGGGTGGAATTCAGGGATCCAGGTGCAGAATGCGGGCAGTGCCACCGCGACGGTGACTCTGTCATTCGTATATCAGGAGGGTATGGCTGCCGCGTCCTTGACTGAGGCTATCGAGCCGTCCGGGTCGAGGACGTTCTATCTCCCGGCCCTTGAAGGCCTGCCGCCCAGCTTTGTTGGTAGCGTCTTCATTGACAGCCTAGATGGCCAACCCATCGCTGCGATCGTCAACCACGTAAAGTAAGGTCGTCCAACGCTGGGACAGCCTGGGTGGCCAACCCATTGCTGCGATCGTCAACCACGTAAAGTAGAGAGAACGTCCCAGCAGCCCCGCGAAGGACAGTCGAAAATGGCACGAGCATCGAGCGTTCTCGCCGCGGTCATGCTGTGCCTGGTTTTTGCAGGCGGAACCCCAGCCTGGTCTGTCAACGCCGAAGAGGAATTGGACTACGGTCCCTTTGTCCCCGGGGAATTGCTAGTTCGTTGGCAATCCGAGGCGTCGCATGAGGCTCTAGCGACGATCGGAGGTGTCGTCCTCGAGGAGGTCGGCCCCGGTCCAGTAGAGCTGATCCACGTCGCGGAGGGGCTGGAGACCAGAAGCGTAGCTGCGCTCGCCGTGGACCCGTCGGTGGTGTGGGCGCAGCCGAACTACGTACGCCGCGCCGACTCGACACCAAACGACCCGCGCTTCCGCGACCAATGGGGTTTGCAGCGTATCCAAGCGCCGACCGCCTGGGACATCACGACGGGTGTCGCATCAGTCGTCGTGGCAGTGCTCGACACGGGAGTCGATCTGGACCATCCGGATCTGCGAGACCGTCTGGTTCCGGGCTACAACTTCTTCCAGCCAGATGAGCTCCCGATGGACGACAGCGGCCATGGAACTCACGTCGCGGGCACCATCGCCGCGACAGCGAACAACAGCACGGGCATTGCCGGCGTTGCGTCGGGTGTCTCCATCATGCCGATCAAGGTTCTTAACAGCCGCGGTGCGGGACGCGACTCGCGGGTGGCCCAGGGGATAAGGTGGGCTGTCGACCACGGCGCCAACATCGTGAATATGAGCTTTGGTGGGCAAGACATTTCGCCCGTGCTCAGCGAGGCCGTGGAATACGCGAGCAGCAGTGGGGTTGTTCTGGTTGTTGCGGCGGGGAACGAAGGCGGCTCTGAGCCGAACTACCCGGGAGCAACCGATTCCGCTATCGCCGTGGCAGCAACCAACTCGCGTGACAGGAGGGCGATGTTCTCCAACTATGGCTCATGGGTTGACATCGCAGCGCCAGGAACGCAGATCGTCAGCACATACTGGGATGGCGCGTCCACGTACCGCGCCGGAACGGGGACCTCAATGGCCACCCCCCACGTGACTGGGGTGATCGCTCTCATGCTTTCCCTCAAGCCCGGCCTGTCTCCGGCAGAGGTCGAGGAGATCTTGAAGGCGAACGCTGATCCGTTGCCGGATGATGATGTCGGATCCGGGCGCGTCAACGCGGCCCGGGTCCTAGCGTCCATTCGGTCATCCGTTCCTCCCGCGGTCCCTGAGGGCCTTCTACTGCAAACGTACGAAGCCCCGTTGCTCGGGCGGGTCGTGTACGTCCCCATGGTTCTGAGCGACGCCAACGGATGGAGGACAGTGCTGCTGGTCCAGAATCCATCAGACCGAGCAGTCGCCGCCTCCGTTCTGTGGGTGAGCGTTGACGGAGCCCTGCTTGGATCGGCGCAAGTGCCGCTCCCGGCGAATGGGATCGCTGTCACTGGCCCCCCCACTGCGCCCATTGGGTGGAGGGGTTCAGCGGTGATCTCGGCAGATGTTCCCATCGCGGCGTTGGCCGCGATGTCCCGAGGAGGAGGGTCGTCGGTGGGCATCCCCGCTTCCGCCGCGGGTGGGCCAACGGCAGGAGTTTCCCTGGTCTTCAAGGATCGAGAGGGTTTGACCACGACCATCGCTGTGCAGAATCTCGCTGGAGTACCCGCGGTGGTAGACCTTGCCTACACCGGCGGTGACGGTCGGTCAGTGAGTGGAGGGCGCGCCACGATTGGGCCGCTCGCCGCCCACTACGTCAATCTCGGCGGAATCGCCGATCTACCCTCGGGCTTCTCGGGGTCCGTTACGGCGCGCAGCACAAACGGTCAGCCTCTGGCGATTGCCGCTCTAGCCATCAATTCGACTGGCGCGGCGAGCGCCCAATCGGGAATCAGCGCCAGGTCGGCGGTCCTGGCCGCGCCCAAAGTTGTCCGATCGGTAGGAGGCGCAACCACCGAGATCCAGGTGCGGAACCACGGTGGCGCCGCCGCCAACGTGACGATCAGTTACTTCGGAAGCAGCGGCGGCCTGGCCGGGTCCGATACGGTGACTATTGAGCCTGGCGCTCTTCGCCTCCTGTCTGCAGGCACAGTGGCTGGACTCGCGGACAGCTTTGATGGCGTGGCGGTAATCCGTTCGACGAATGGCCAGCCCATTACGGCGGTGGTTCGGACGACGCAGAACTGAGGCGTCACGGCAGATCCGGCGGTGAGACGTCGATCTCCGTGTTGTAGTCGAAGAATGTCGCCGTCATGTAGTGCCCGGGCGCGAGCATGCGTTCGCGCGAGATTCGAAACGTCTCGAGATCGATCCACAGCGTATATCGCACACTCTGGCTGTCGGCGAAGGTGACGGCAAAATTCGGACGTCTGTCTACGTCTTCGATACCAAGAAGCCGTGCGTTGCTGGCAAGCTGGGAAAAGCTGTACGCGGGCCAGCGGAAGCCCCGTGGGTCAGGCCATGGCTCGGCGTGCCATTCCCCGTCGCGTCGTTCAAACCGCTGCGCCAGGGCTGCGATCAGCAAGGTCCCCGACGAGTCCTGGGCTTCCATGCGGTCTGGCGCCACGTAGGCATAGGTGGCGTCCGACGGTCCGTTAGGGCCGCCCTCGATGACTTGGCGCTCTCGAAGGCTCGTCAGCGTGTTCATCGCCGCGTCTGCGCGGGCCACGATGTCCCTGGCGCCGGCCGCGGGCAGACTGAACGTAAAGGTGGCGAACTCTTCGGCCGATGCAGGCTGTTTGACCCCGACCATCAGGTTCCAGCGTCCGGGTCCCGCGTTGAGAACCAGTCGATAGCGCCCGGACTCCGCTTTTCGAGCCAGAAGCGGCCGCTCCGACAGCGGCAGACCGTCGAGATTCGCACGCACTTCAACGACCGCGTCATCGACCGGGCGGGCGACGCTATCGATCACTTCAATTGTTAGGGTCGAGTCTCCCGGCTGTGGGGGGGTCAGAGTGATTGACACCAGATAGTTGGCGGCGTTGCCTGAAAGCGAGAGCGTGTCGTTCGTCGAGCCTGGTTCGGGAGTCGTTGCGAACACAGTTGCTTCGCGAGCCTGGATGACCGCGCGGGCAGGTGACAGGCTGACGAGCAGCCCTACAGCGCCGAGTACCGCCACGCCGCCTACGGCTTCGGCCAACAGCGTGGCTCCGATCCGACCCTGTCGGAGCGGAGGATGTCCGCCCCGCCCGATCGTGTCGGGAACGCGCCGCAGCCGGGCGAAATGCCAGGCGCCGAGGGCCAGCGCGACGCTCACGATGCCCAGCTTGGCAAGCAACGTCATGCCGTACTCCGTATCCGTCAGCTGGGACGGCGACGGCACGTTGGTCCAGGCGCCGTAGAGCCCCGTCGCCAACAGAATCGCGCCGGTCACCGCGGCGGGAATCGTGAACCTGCGCGCGAGCAGGAGCGCCGTGGGCCGATTGTGGCTGGGCGATAGCGCCTGAATGGCTAGATGCAGTAGTCCGCCAACCCAGATCACGGCGCAAGTCAGGTGTATCCAATCGATTGCGACCGAGACTGGCACCGGGTCGGCGATGCCTGCGTGGCCGGCGAGCGACATGGTCGCCAGAATTGTTCCGCCGACCACAGCGGACGCCTTCCACCAGATGTCACTCCGAAGCGCTTCATTTCCTGGGCGCTCACCCCGTGTATTGTTCGCAACTGATTCGACTCGTGCGAGTGATGCTCCGAGCGTGCTCAGCAGGATCATGCGTGCCATCCAGAGTTGGCCATGACGGGAGAAGAAGAGGACGTCGGGAAGCCGCGACAAGTCGGGCCAGCCCGCCCCGGCATCGAGCGCCTGCGCAAAAATGCCCACCACTGACGCGGCGAGAAATACAGAAAAAGCTCCCCAGCAGGTCTCGGTCACTCGATCTTCCGAGACGTCCAGTTGTGTCGAGAACGATGGGTT
Organism: Chloroflexota bacterium; assembly: GCA_016844585.1. Lineage (GTDB taxonomy): Bacteria > Chloroflexota > UBA6077 > UBA6077 > SHYK01 > JAERMM01. Next base: position 17,216 of record JAERMM010000002.1, read on the forward strand.
GACCCGTCTAAAGGGTGCGATTACCAGGACCCGGAAAAAGATCCCGCCGATCAGGCCCGACGCTGCGACGAGGGTGATCCAGCGTATCAGCGCCTCTGGCAGAGGGTTCCGTCCCACGTCGGGCGCGATACTGCCGGACGCCGGCCGACCCACACCAAACTGGAAGCTGCCCGCGACCAGGTGTCCGTCGAATCCCATCGCGCGCCAGCGAACCGCGTACCCGCCAGCCCCCAGGATGCCGAGGCCGGTGCGGATCTGGCGGCCATTCTCGAGGCGCGTTGTATCTCCGCGGTCGACCCGCTGCCCTGCCTCTGAATACACAGTGACGTCCAGAAAGCGCGCCTCGACGGGCTCCGTGAAGGTGATCGTCAGAGCCTCCGGCGCGGTCTGTACCACAGAATTGGCCGGTGGGTCAGATCGAAGGTACTCGGCGTGCGCGCTGGCAAGCGCCGGTGTGAGCAGGACGAGGAGAAGCGCGGTCAGGAGCCCGATTCGCCAGGACAGAGCTTCGGGCTTACGAGTCGGGCGCGGCGTGTTCCCATCCGACGGAAGCAAGAATCGTTTGATTGGCGAGGATGTCGAGGTACGGGAATAGCAGCCAGACGGTGGCGATCCCGGTGATAGCGCCGGTCGAAACCCGCAGCTCCCAGGTGCTCTCTCGCCAGCTGGGAAGCTGTGTGAAGCCGTCGAGCGCAATAGGAATCAGAAGCAGGAGGTAGAGGAGAACCGACGGTGGAGACAGCCGCGGCCGCAGGCGCGAATAAACGGAGCCCATTAAGAGTGCCGAAGCGAATATTGCGAGGTCCCGCTCGCAGAGAGCCATTTTGAAGCCGGTGGCGTCATTCCCTACGAAGGTCCAGATCTCGGCCGGGCCGGCGATCGCCGCGATGGCCTGCGCGTCATAGGTCGCCGATGGCCCGAACAGGAAGAATGCCCGGAATGGCCACTGGTGGCAGATCGCGTAGTACGCCTGGTAGATAGGAGATGCTTCCGCGACAAGGCCGACCGATCCCAGCAAGGGCGCCACAATTGACAGAACGATAACAGCGGCTAGCCCCATGTTGGCCAGCGCAAGCCAATGGCGTGCGACGCCGACCTGCGCTACGTCCAGCGCGCGGTTTGCTCGGAGGTTCAGGCCGGTCCGCAGCGGCGTGAAGGGCCTCATCGACTTATCTGGGCTGCGCAGCGACACGAAGCTCTCCGTAGGCCTGCCTGCTGCGCGGTGATCCGCATCGCAGCTCGACCGTGGGGAACGCTACTATAGCACCGGCTTTGACAGCCCAGTGACGCCGGGGTATAAACATCAGCGTCCCCTTCGGAAGTTGTCGGCTCCGGCGCGCCCATCGGCCGGCGACTAAGCGGGGCCGGCACGAAGCGTCAAGTCGCCCGTTCGAGCATCCGGACGGTCGCGGCGCGGCGTACTAGGTCTGTAAAGGTCCGTCGGGCCAAATTCCCCAGTGTAGGTGAGCAACAAACCTCGTGATCACAGTCGAGCACCTTACAAAACACTATGGCCGCGTCGCCGCGGTGGATGACATTTCATTCGAGGTACCCAAGGGCGAGATCCTCGGGTTCCTTGGGCCTAATGGCGCCGGCAAGACAACCACCATGCGCATACTCACTGGATTCATGCCACCCACCGGTGGCGTCGCGACCGTTGCGGGATACGACATTTTCAAGCAGTCGCTCGAGGCGCGGCGCCACATCGGCTACTTACCAGAGACGGTGCCGCTGTACCCGGAGATGACGCCGCGAAGCTACCTGCATTTCGTCGGCAAGATCCGCGGAATGGATTCCAACCTCCGTCGTGCTCGAATCTCTGACGTTGCCGAAAAGTGCAAGATCGAAGACATGCTGGATCGCCATATCGGGAAGCTCTCGAAAGGGTATCGCCAGCGCGTCGGTCTCGCTCAGGCGCTCCTGGGTAACCCGGACGTGCTGATCCTGGACGAGCCAACGGTTGGCCTCGATCCACGCCAGATCATCGAGACGCGACAGGTGATCCGAGACCTTGGCGGTGAGCATACGGTCATCCTCAGTACGCACATCCTGCCTGAGGTGTCGATGACCTGTGAGCGCGTGGTCATCATCAACCGTGGAAAGGTCGCCGCGATCGACACGCCCGCGAATCTGCAGCGTCGCATGCGGGGGACCGATGAGGTTGAGGTCGAGGTCCGAGGGCCGTCCGAGGCCGTCAGAGCCGCCCTCGAATCTATCCCGGATGTGGTTTCCGTCAATGAGCGGGACAACGGCGCTGAGACGTGCATCTTCGAGGTCGGATGCTCGGTCGGCATGGATGTCCGTGAGAGCATCGCCAGGACGATCGTTCAGCGCGGCTGGGGCCTGCGAGAGCTGCGGCCAACGGCGGTGAGCCTGGAGGAGATTTTCGTCCAGCTCGTCACCGCGGAGCCGGGCACATGATCCGAAATGTCCTTGCCGTCGCTGAAAGGGAAGTGAAGTCATATTTCGCTTCGCCTGTAGCGTGGGTTGTGACGGCGTTCTTCATCGCCATCTGGGGATTTCTCTTCGCCGCCATCTTGAGCGGCAGCCGCGAGGCGAACATTCGCCCGCTGCTGAGCAATTTCAGCGTCACCTTCCTCTTTCTGGCTCCGCTGCTGACCATGCGGCTCATCGCCGAGGAGGCCCGCTCTGGCACGCTGGAGGTGCTCTTGACGCAGCCCTTGCGTGAGGTGGAGTTGGTTTTGGGCAAGTACCTGGGCAGCGTGGCGTTCCTCGTGTTCATGCTCGTAATGTCCCTGTACTTCCCGACCATCCTGCTGATATTCGGCAACCCGGATAAGGGACCGTTGTACGGCGGCTATCTCGGGGTCTTGCTGCAGGGGATGTCCTTCCTGGCGATTGGACTCCTTGCCTCGTCGCTCACACAGAATCAGATCATTTCAGTCGCGGTCACGTTTGTGGCTTTGCTCTTATTCTGGTTGAGCGACGCCTTCTCGCGTCTGCTGAGCGGGCCGGTTGCGCAAGTTGCACAGTACGTCAGCATCACGAAGCGGTTCGAAGACATGCCGCAGGGAGTCATCGACACGAAGGACCTCGTCTTCTTCCTCACAGTCATCATCGGGTGTCTCTTCATAACGACCCAGATCGTCGCGGCGAGGCGGTGGCGATGACCATCCTGGAGCGGATCCAGGGGCCGTTTGCGGCTCTTGGCGGCGTCGCCTTCCTCATCGCGCTAGCGGTGGCAATGGTCCAGGGTGAGGTGACCGGCGTCGCCCGAATTGTCCTCGCGGTGGCTCTCCTCCTTTTCGGCGGCGCGGTAGCCATCGATCCCCAGCGTGCGTTCCAGGCGCTAATCCGTCGTGAGTCGCGTTATGGCTCTAACGCCACCTTGCTGACGGTCGCCTTCATCGGCATTCTCGTGATCGCCAATGTGCTGGCTATTCGCTTCCACTACCGGTGGGACCTGACCGCGCAGCGCGATTTCTCGCTTTCCGAATCAACTCTGAAGATTCTGAGCGAAATGCCACAGCCCGTCCACGCAACGGCCTATTTCTCTGGAGGCCTGGCTGACCGCGCCAAAACGGAGCAACTCCTGAAAGAGTACGAAGCGCGCTCGGGCGGCAAACTGACGTGGGAGGTCGTCGACACCTTCAGCGAGCCAGGACGGGCTCGCGCAGCAGGAGTGAACGTCGACGGGACGACGAAGTTCCGTATGGGCGACCGGGTACAGGACACCATCACGCCGGACGAGGCGCACCTGACAACAGCGCTCATCAAGCTGGTCAACCCGACGCCGCTGAAGGTGTACTTCATCACCGGTCATGGCGAGCGCGAGCTGGACAAATTCGACGAGTCTGGCTACTCAGAGCTGAAGACCCAGGTGCAGGCTGACAACTACGTTGTTGAGCCAGTGAACCTGCTTGCCACCCGCCAGGTTCCAGCGGACGCGGCGGCGATCATCATCGCGGCCCCAAAGTCACCCTACGTCGATGATGAGCTGGCGGCGATCAATAGGTATCTCGATGCCAAAGGCCGACTGATCCTCATGGTTGATCCCCTGCAGCCTCAGGCCAACGTCGATCAGATCATCAAGCGGTGGGATCTGACCATTGGCCAGGGCGTTGCAATCGACGCGGTCAGTTCGTTGCCGCAGGATCCGACCACGATTCTTGTGCAAAGGTATGGGCTTAGCCCGATTGTGAAGGATCTCGCCGCGTTCACGGTTCTCCCGTTTGTGACCAGCGTGGACATCCCGAACCTGATCAAACGTAGTGTCGACGTCAGCGCTCTGGCCATGACGGTAAACGATCGTTCCTGGCTCGAGACGGACATCGCCACTGCGTTGAGATTTGACGAAGGTGTCGACAAGAGGGGTCCGCTGACGCTCGCCGTCAGCGTCGAGGAGGTTGAGAACCCGCCGGCCCAAGACGAGCAGCCGTTGCCCGGATTCACCGATCCGAACAAGCGCGTGAAGAATCGCGCCGTCATCATCGGCACGTCGGAGCTGGTTACGAACGGTCTGATCAAGCAGCCCTTTGGCAACCGCGACTTCTTCTTGAACTCGCTCAACTGGGTGACGCAGACGGACCAGCTCATTACCACCCGCCCTCGCATCGAGGAGCGCCGCTCCTTGTTTCTCACACCGCAGCAGAGCAACTTCGTCTCGTTCTCCAGCTTCCTCTTTTTCCCCCTGATCATCCTCGGTATAGGCGGCGTCATCTGGTGGACTCGCCGCTGATATGGCGCGAACCACCATCGGAATGGTTGCAGTCTTCGCGCTTCTGGCCGTGGGGGTCTGGGTCCTTCAGACGACAAACCCGCCCGCTCCTGCGAATGCCACGATCTATGTGCTCGACCTCAAGGACTCTGATGTACAGCGGCTGGTGGTGACCACAGCAGCCGGCACGACGAGCTTCGAGCGAGCGGAGCCAGTGGGCTGGAAGTTTGCGGAAACCGGCGAGCAGGCGGACCTCAGCCGCGTCAGCAGCGTCGTAAATCGGCTCGCGAAGCTACGCACCTCCGCCAAGGTCGGCGAAGGCTTCGCGGATCTGTCTCCCTACGGCATGGCGCCCCCAGTGAACGTTGCTACGCTCGTGATGAAGGACGGGAGCAGCCCGCGCATTTTCATTGGATCCAAGACCGTGAACGACGCCTCGTATTACGCCATGGCCGAGGGAGGGACGACGCTCTACACCGTAAATACGTTGGTGGTGGGCGACCTGGAGAAACTCGTCACCGATCCGCCCCGTCCCACCCCTACTCCCGAGGGCACCGCCACCGCGACGACAACCCTGACGCCAAGGCCTGCCGCTGGCACACCCGAGCCGACGGCCGTCCCCACCGCCACGATCGGGCTTCCGTCCCTCTCTGCTCCATAGGTGACAGCGGACCGGTCACCAGGGCTCGCACTAGCAGTCTTCCACGAGCTTCTCGACCATCAGGGCGACCCACCGCCGCGTCCTCTTCAGGATCCGCTCTCCGAGCTGATTCAAACCGTCCTGTCCCAAAACACTGCCGACGTGAACTCGGACCGAGCCTACACAAGCCTGATGGCGAGATTCGGCGGCGATTGGGAGGCTGTGGCCGGAGCGCCTGTCATCCAGGTTGCTGATGCCATCCGAATCGGCGGCCTGGCCGACATCAAAGCGGCTCGGATCCAGTCGATCCTTCACGAGATCAAGGACCGTCTCGGCGAGCTGGATCTGTCATTCCTCCACGACGCCTCGCTGGATGACGGGCGGACATTCCTCCGCTCGCTCGGAGGCGTTGGGCCCAAGACGGCTGCCTGCGTTCTCTTGTTCGCCTGTGGAAAGCCGGCGCTACCGGTTGACACTCACGTTCATCGAGTCAGCCTACGCCTTGGATTGGTTCCTCCGAAGGCCACAGCCGAGCGAGCGCACGAGCTGCTGGAAGCGCTGATCCCGGCAGATCTCGTGTATGCATTCCACATGCTGTTGATCCGCCACGGCCGAGAGATCTGCAAGGCCAGCAGGCCGCGTTGCGAGCAGTGTTCGGCTGCCGCGCTGTGTCTGTTTCCGGACAAGACGTCTTCTGCAGCGCCTGGCGCCAGGTCACGTCACCGCACGACGGCCGAGGCCCGGACGTGACCGGAGAGCTCGCAGCGGCGATTGCTGCCGCCCGGGCCGCTGGTCGCCTGCAACGCCGCCGATTCGGTCGGCGGGAATCATTTCAGCTCAAGGCGGACGACACACCCGTGACCGCGACTGATCGGGATTCCGAAGATATGATACGTAAATTGCTCACGAACGCAGTGCCGGGTGGCGGGTTCCTCGGAGAGGAGAGCGGCGAGACCGCGCCCGAGGCGAACGTCGCCAGCCGGTGGATCGTCGACCCGCTCGATGGAACCAAGAAATTCGTTCGCGGCTTGCCGTTCTTCGGCCCCTGCATCGCTCTCGAAGTCGACAGCGAACTCCAACTCGGCGTCATGCATCTGCCTGCGTTTAAGCAAACGATTTGGGCGGAACGGGGCGCTGGCGCGTTTCTCGATGGCGAACCGATCCATGTATCGGACCAGGGTCGCCTTGATCGCGCCTACGTCGTGTACTCGAGCGAGGCCGAGTTCATTCGACGTGGCTGGAGCTCAGCGCTGGAAAGGCTGATCGTCGGGAGCTATCACAATCCTGGGTTTCTGGACCTCTACTCGTACGCGATGCTTGCTTGCGGTCGAATCGATGCCATCATTAACATCGGTGAGTCGCCCTGGGACATTGCCGCGGCCCGTGTCATCGTGGAGGAGGCCGGCGGTCGTCTCACCGACTTTCAAGGGAACCCCACCGTTTATGCAGGTACCGCGGTGACGAGCAACGGACACCTGCACGAACAGTTGCTCAGGATTCTTCGGGACCTCTAGCCGTCGGCCTTCGGGGTCATGGCAGGAACCGCAGCGGGTCGGTAGGGACTCCAGCAAGACGCACCTCGAAGTGGAGGTGCGGACCCGTGCTTACGCCCGTGCTCCCTGCGTAGCCCAGACGCTGGCCCTGGATCACCCGTTCGCCTGGCTTCACCGTGAAGGCGCTCATGTGCGCGTACAGGGTCCCGATCCCGCCGCCGTGATCTATCTCAACCCGCCAACCGTAGCCGTAGTCAGACTCGAGGGCCATGGTGACGATGCCCGGGGCGGCGGCGGCCACAGGGTCGCCCGTGTTAGCCATGATGTCAATGCCCGAATGGCCCCCATCGCCGAACTCTGTTGAGATTCCACCGCGCGCGGGCCATCCGAGGATGGCGGGCCCGGGTCCTCCGGTCTGGGGCGGCCGCGTGGCGATGCTGAACACAGGCGCCGTTGTCGTGGGAGCCACCGTGCTGGTTCCAGGAAGGGCCGTCCGTCCTGGCGTGGCTGTTGCGATCGCAGTCGCTGTCATGGGGCGAGCTGTAGCCGTGGGCAGCGGCGGCGCCAGCGTGGGTGCTGGCGTCGAGGTTGGGATCGGGGCTACTGCTCCGGGGATGAGGAGGCGCTGGCCGCTAAAGATTGCGCTCGGGTCTGAAAGGTCATTCGCATCAGCGATGGCGGAAATCTGAACCCCGTAGAGAGCGGCGATCTCTCCGAGCGATTCTCCGGGTCGTACGGTGTGGACGGCGCCGAACACTCGCGGGATCAGTAGGGCCTGCCCGACCTGGATCGTTCCGTCCTGCGATAGGCGGTTCGTCGAGATGATGGCTGCGCTCGGAACACCGTAGAGCGCCGCGATCGAGGAGATGGTGTCGCCAGGAACGACGACGTGGTCGAGTACCGCGGCCGGGCGAGTCGCTGTAGGCTGTGCGGTCGGGACGGATGTGGTGGTAGGCTCAGGAGTGGGTGTTGGTGATTCTGTGGGGGACGGCTCGATTGTCGCTGTAACCTCCGCCGTCGCGGTCGGAGTTGCCTCTGGGGTGGGGGTTGCTGTGGTTGTTGCCGTGATGGTCTCATCGCCCAGTGAGATATCTTCGGGGGTTGGCCTGGGGATCGGTGTTGTGCTGGGCACGGACGTGCGCGTCGCGACGGCCAGGAGCGCGTTTGAAGCAGACGCGGGGGTCAGGCGAGGCGTGGCCCCAAGCTGGTCGATTGCGACGTAGACGCCGAGGCCGCCGATAGCAATAATGGCGATGATCGCTACGAACAGCCCGGGACCGCCCACGGTCGGGGGGCGAGGCCTCAGATGGCGCATGGCATCGCGGGCGACAAAGGGCAGTAGCTCCTGAAGACCCTGGGAAGTACAAGGATACGCGCGGTGACGGACACAGCGTCAACGCTCTTGACGTCTGTCGGCTAGATAATCGGCGTTTGTGATCCAGATGTGATGGAAGCGGTCAAGTGATTGTGAACGCGGACCCCAGGTGGGTCTTTGTTACCTCGATGCGGACCGGGAACGCGTCCTTCATGTCGTCAAGGTGCGTAATGACCAAAATGCGCTTGAAGTCGTCCTGAATGGCTTTGATAGCCTCGACTAAGCGATCGCAACCATCGCGATCCTGACTACCGAACCCCTCGTCGATGGCCAACATCTGCAAAGGAGCCCCCGCCCGGCGGGCCAGCAGCTGCGAGAGAGCGATGCGAATGGCAAAGCTGATCCGAAACTTTTCCCCACCCGAAAACAGCTCGTACGGTCGGGAGCCCAATTCGTCCGACACGACCACGTCCAGTGTGCTGATCGGGCCGCCGGTGCGGCTGGCTCGTTGGGTGTTGAGCTGCAGGCGCATCTTCCCGTCGGTCAAGCGGCCGAGCAGATCGTTCGCGCTGTCCTCGATCTCCGGCAGCGCGTGTTCTACGATCATTTCCTGGATGCCATTGCGGCCGAACGCTTCGGCCAGCTGGTCGTAGGCGGATGTATCTTGCCGCGCCGCCAGGCGCTGAGCATCGAATTCCCGGCGCTCCACCTCTTGTTGGTCGAGCCACGTGACCATCTGCCGAGCCCTGCCGAGTCGTTCCTTCGCGGCGAGTTGTGTCTTTGCCGCGGACTGCAGCTCCTGGCCCTTGATGTCCAGCGCTGCTCGTGCCCGTGGCAGATCCCCGGCCACCCGCGCGAATTCTGCGCGCTCCTTGGCCAGGCTTGCAGACTCTGTCTGGGCCGCGGCGAGACTGGCCTCAATCCGCACACGGTCCACGGCGGCGTTCTCTCGGGCGGTTCGCGCCTGGTTGAGCCGCTGCATCGCTTCAGGCGCCTCGCGAAGTCTGAATCTGGTGTCGCGAACCGCCTTGTGATGCTCCGGATCGTAGCCGACGTTCCTGACGCGCTCCTCGAGGGCTGGCAACCGTCCGCGGACGTCGGATGCGAAGTCTTCATCGGCGAGGACTCGGCTCAGTTCCGTCTCCTCCTGTCGGATGTCGGCCAGGTGGCCGCGGTCCTGATCGACACGCGCCCGGCGGCTCGTAAGCTCGCCAAGCGCCTGCTCAACACCCGAACGCGCGACCAATTCGGCCTGCCTGTTGGCGATGGTGGCCTGCGCCGCCTTCACGCGAGTGTCCTCGGAAGCGTAGCTGCTGCGCGCGGCCCTGAGCTGGTCCTCGAATTGCTCGCGCTCGGCAGCCAGTCGAGCGCGAGCCGCGCTAAGCCCTTCTTCGCCAAGGGGCTGGCCGCAGAGCGGACAATCCTGGTTTTCGCCTAGCATTTCGATGCGCTTCGTCACGTCCTCGACGTTAGAGTGCAGTCGCTTTCCGTCTTCGAGGAGGACCTCCCGTCGCTTATTGGCCTCCTCCAATTCACTCCGTACTGCGTTCAGATCGTTATTGACCTCATCGAGGCGCGCGAGCTCCATTCCGCGCCGTTCTATCTCTGTGTCGAGAGTAGCCGGGTCGTCCAGCCGCCCCTCGATCTCGCGTGCTTGTCGGGTGACGCTCTCGAGTCGGGCCTCGATCGACATCCGCTCGCGGTGGATGGCAGTTTGCGCCTCGGCCAGACTGTCCCGAGCGGCACTCCAGGCGTCGAAGCGCGATGAAAGTTCGCGGTCCTCTTCGTCGGAGCGCTGGTACTCCTCGTGTTCTTGCTCGATCGCTGGCGCACGGAGAGCGACGGCGTCCGCGTCAAGAATGCGGCGGTCCAGGTCCTCCATCTGGCCACGCAGGCGCGAAACCTGATCTTCCGCGTCCCGCGACTGGCGCTCCTTTGTGACCGCCTGACGCTCGGCCTCTGCGAGCGCCTCCACCTCTGTCAACAGCCCGCGACGCTCGTCCTCGAGTCGGTCTTTCAACGCTGTGGCTTCTGTCGCGTTCGACTCTGTCGATTTGAGCTCCTCGAGGTACACATCGCGTTTCGCCAACTGTGCGTCGATGCCCTCGATAAGTCCGGAAAGGCGTATGCCCTCGGTTCGCGCAACGCGGCTTAGATCGCGCGCGCGCTGTGATAGGTCGTCGTAGTGCTGCAGATCGAGGATCTCGCCGAGCACCTGCTTGCGGTCCCGGGGTGGGAGGGTCATAAACGCGTCCGCCGCGCCCTGTGCGATAAAGGATGCGTGGGTGAAGGTCTTATGAGTCATTCGGAGTAGGTTGTTGATGCTGTTCTGGGTTTGAGCGATGGATCCCCCGGTCAGCGTGCGCCAATCGCCACCGTCCAGGCTCTCGAGGGACAGCTCCCCTCGGCCTAGCTTGCCCTGCTTCGTGCGTCGCCGAGTGACCCGATACCGAACGCTGTCAAGCTCAAACTCCAGGGACACCAACATCTCATGTGCGCCTTGACGGATGAGGTCGTCACCAGCCCTGTCTCCGCCGCGCGCTTCACCCCATAACGCCCAGATCATTGCGTCGAGCAGAGCGCTCTTGCCATTGCCATTCGGCCCGGAAAGACACGCCACGTGAATCCCCTCGAGTGACAGGGGCTCGTGGTCTTCACCGTAGGAGAGAAAGTTCCGCAGCTCGAGCCGAAGGGGAATCATTGTACGAGTGCTGAGTGCTGAGTGCTGAGTGCTGAGACGACCGAGGGGCGCACGGCGCACAGCAGTGTTGGCGGCTGATTGCGTCGAATCGCAATGTGCATCTGAGGACTCAGCACTCAGGACTCAGCACTGGCGAGGCGGGTGGCATATTCGCGAAGACGAACGCGATCTGTCTCGGGTATCTGTTTCTCGGCGAAGTAGTCGTCCAGAAGCTCGAGTGACGTCCGTCCTTCCACAGTCATGCCAGCAATGCGGTCTCGTATCGGACGATCTACCTCCCGGTTTATGCCCGCGATCCAGAACGCATCAGAGAGGGCGGCGCGCACCCGCGACTCATCGAAAAGCGCCTGGTTCTGCAGGCTCATCTTGACGCGGACCCGTACGACCGCGTCCGCAACCTCGTTGCGTTGCCGTTCGACCTGACGAAGGGTTTCCTCTGTCGGATCGCCAGAACGGTCGGGGACGTCTATGGTCACAAACTTGCGCGCTGACAGCGTCCTAGGCTCCCACTCGGCGTGCCCGCGCGACACTTCCGCGACGATGAAGACTTTTTCCTCTTTCTCTTCTCCGAAGTTGACGCGCTCTATGCTGCCCGGGTACACGGCTGGCGGCTTGACAAGCAGTTTTTGGTGGCTGTGGATGTGGCCGAGCGCGACGTAGTCAAACGTGTCCAACGCGATGCTCGTGATGGGGACCAACGGGTCTGTGCCAACCGTGAGCAGCCGTTCTGCGCCGTCCCTGGCCTCCGCTGCGTGGACGTGAGCCACCAGGAGCGAGGGCGCATCCTGCATGGTGGGCTTTTTACGATGCTCGATGACCTCCTCAGCCAGGTCGAGCGCGGACCCGACGATGACTCTGACCAGCTCCTCGTCGATGCGCACAGAGGACATCGTGTTTGCGCCGCTCATCGACAGCACCGCGCTTCGGGTCACCCACGGGATCGCGGAGACCATGATCGGCCCCGACGCCGTGTCAATCGTCCAGCACTTCACGTCGCGAGCCACCGTGACCCCCGGAACCTCCAGGTCGCGGAAGATATCGATGGACGTGGCGCGGCTGACTGCGTTGGGCAGGTCGTGGTTGCCCGCCAGCAGAAACACGGGGATGCGCGCCTGTACCAGGCGCAGGACCTGTCTCGCGAATAGCCGCTGATGCGTGGGCGAGGGCTCACGGTTCTTGTAGATGTCGCCAGCCATGACGACGAGGTCGGCGTGTTCTTCGATCGCCGTGTCGACGATGCATTCGAGTGCTTTGAGAAAGTCCTCCAGTCGCCGCGGTAAGCCCGTGTGCGGATTGACTGGCCCATGGGTCTCCATGCCGATGTGTAAATCGGCCGTGTGGACAATCTTCATAGAGGCGCCTGTAACCTCAATCGTCAGGAAGCGATGCGAAGTCCCGGGCGCGTTTGCCGTCCGGGAAGTCCGGTCCGCGACTGCCGGCCATCACGTCGGCGTAGAACGCCGCATCGATCGTTCTGACCTTGATAACCACGGGCATTGGGACGGCGTGCCCGAGCAGCATGGCCTGCTGCTGGGAGTCCAGCGACGCCAGCACCGAACGCAGGTGGCTTGCGCCGCTTATGCCCGCCAGGATTGCCGCGATGTCATTCTCATCGTTAAGTTGGCAGGTCAGGCGTGTCCCGATCTGTGAGAGCACCTCGGGATCGATCCCGGACGGTCGCTGATCCACGATCAGGAGCGTCACGTTGAACTTCCGCAGCTCTCGCGCGATGGTGCCGAAGCTGGTGTGGCGCGCCGCCGAGGGGCTGAGGAACTTATGGGCCTCCTCGACGGTGATCACCAGGAGCGGCGGCCTATCCGCCTCGTCGGCGTGGGCCGCTTGCATACGCGCGGTCCAGCGAGCGTGGATCCGCCGGGTTAAGACGTTCGCAACGAGCATGTATGGCAGAAGCTGGCTTTCGTGCTCGAAGGCGAGCACGACGTTACTTCCGCGCTCCAGGCTGTTGACGATCAGCTCGAGCGACGATGACGCGCGAGACACGTGCTCGTCCGTGACGAACTCGAGCTGCCGAAGCTGGTTCAGCTTGCGATTGAGGGCCCCAACAGCGCCGGGGTGGGCGTTGACCTCGTCGCAGAACGCTTTGATGTCGGATGGCGTCATCTCCAACAGGTCCCTGAGCCACGTATCGCCGAAGCGGCTCTGTAGCAGGTAGATGGTTTCGATGGCTGTCTCGTTCAGGTTGAGCAGCTCTGAGAGCAATGCGATGTCGTCGATGTCGATTTCGTTGAGGCCGATGCGGATGTCCCCGTCGGTCCGGTGGCCGGTCGGACGCGGACGAGTGGAGCGAAGCGTATACACGGCGACGCGGGCATTTCCGAACAGGTCTTTCAAACTGCGGAGCATGAGCCCGCTGCCGGCGTCGCGCGTCGGCCAGGCGTATTCGCTGTGCATGTCGAAGATCAGGTTCACCGCTGCGCCACTGCGAATCAGGCCGGAGAGCAGCACGCGGGTCAGCATGCTCTTGCCGCTGCCGGACTTTCCGAACACCCCATTAGATCTCTCGGCAACGCGCTCCAGATCGAGCCGCACCGGGATGTCCATGTCGAGAGGGGTGCCGATCTCCCACGATCCTTCTCCCTCAGGAGCGAAAACGCGATCGAAGTCATCCTTGGTGGCGGCATCCATGGGAGCAAAGTGCACCGGAATGGTTCGCACCGGTAGCGGCCTGCCCATCTCGTCAGGAGCGACTTGGTCGGCTGGCTGTTTGTTCAGCATCAACATGGGCTGCACCACGACGGAGCCGAAGGTCGCCGTTCCGAGAAGCACGTCTTGCAGGAACGAATCGGCTGGGTCCGGTGGGTCTGCCAGGACCTGGTCGCTGCTGGCGCCCAGAGCCACGTCCGTAATGAGGCAGAAGAAGTCGAAGTGCTCGCCTCGGATCTTGACAAAGCGGCCCACGCGCACGTCTTCGACGGAACAACTCCCATCGAGTCGAGCCGTCAGGCCCTTCGTAAGCGAGCCTTCGACCACGAGGCCAAGACGAGTGCTGAGTGCTGAGTGCTGAGTGCTGAGGGGGCCATCGTGCACGCTTATCACCTGCCCCGGAGAAGCTGTTCGCGATCGAAGATGCGAATGGCAATGAAGATGAGCAGCGCATCGAGCCCGAAGAAGCCGGATGCAAGGATGGCGAGTGCCCAGGGCGTCAGAAAGAAGAGAAGCACCGTCTGAGGCACGATCAGGGTAATGATCGGGAGCACCACCAGCCCGTTGAGCTGATATGCGGCGCGATAGGTTGCCACCCGCGTCGAGATCAGGGCGGCTACTCCCGCCGACATCAGCGCCATCAGCGGAACCATGATGAGTGCAGAAGCCAGCCAGTCGGGGTCGGCCAACAGGAAGCCAGGGAAATAGGGGTTATGCGATCTCCACACCGCCAGTGTGAAGATCGCGAGCCCGAGCCAGGTGCCGAGGATCGCGGGCACCACGGCCGCTACGAGCTTGCCCAGGAACAGCTCGCCGTTCTTGATCGGCGTGGCGAGCAATGGCTCGAGCGTGTCGCGCTCCTTTTCACCCACGAAGCTATCCGCGGCGATGGTCGCCGTGAGCGCAACGGTGACGATCCAGAAGAGCGGGAGCGTCATCGCCTTCAAGATCGTCCCGACGAGCGCTCCCTGCTGCTGTTCTGAAAGCTCCAGGTAGAACTGCATCCACCGCGGCGATAGCTGCTCGGCTCCGATCGTGCCAACAACGACGCTCACGGTGCTTGAGTCCGCCCCCGCGGTCCCGAGGACGGCGAGCGATGCGACCACGCCCATGAGCGCCGGCATCATGATCATTGGCCCGAGAAGGTTGAAGTCCCGAATGACTTCGGTCATCTCACGCTGTGTGACGAGCAGCGCCATCCGCATCGTTAACCCTCTTCATCAGGTGCAGGTACGCATCTTCGAGAGCAACTGCCTCCTCCTGGACGCTGACAACGTCAGCGCCGGCGGCTACCAGGGCCCGCACAACATCAGGATTGACTTCGGCCGTCCTGTTCGTCATGTACGTGATGCAACCATTTTGTGTAGCCAGGTCCTCAACCCCGGGAACAGCCCGTACCGACTCGACGTACTCGTCACGCATCGACGCGAGTGTGAGGGTGACTGCCCGCTCAATTCCGGCTTTCAGCTCGGATGGCGTCCCCTCAGCCACTGTCCGTCCATTCTGGACCACGCTCAGGCGGCTGCAGATTCGCTCCGCTTCGGCCAGGTTGTGCGTGCAGAGGAGCACCGTGCTGCGTTCCTGCTCGATCAGGCTTACCAGGTGATCGCGGACGGTCCGTGCTGCCTCCGGGTCCAGCGCCGCGGTCGGCTCGTCGAAGAACAGAACGCGTGGTTCATGGATGAGGGCCCGTGCAATCGCCACCTTTTGTTTCAGCCCCTTCGACAGGGTCCGTAAGCGTTGTCGGCGCATTTCCCAAACCCCGAGCAGCTTCATCAAGCCTTCGATGCGAGCCCGTCGGCGCTGGCCAGGGAGTCCGTAGACGCGGGCGAAGAAGTCTAGATACTCATATGCCCCAAGCCGCTCGTAGAGGCCAGGGACCTCGGTCAGAATGCCGATGTTCTCGCGCACCTTCTGCGGGTTCTGGCTGACGTCGAATCCAGCCACCCATGCGCGACCGGAATCGGGGGTCAGCAAACAAGCCAGGATGCGGGTGGTCGTCGTCTTGCCAGCGCCGTTCGGTCCCAACAGCCCGTGGATTTGTCCCTCCGGAACCGTAAAGCCGATGTCGGCGACCGCGACCTTGGCGCCGAAGTTCTTGGCTAGTGACTCGGCAACGATCATCGCGTCTCACCCACCAGGCGCGCTCTGGGTCGTTCGTCGACAGCGGTTGGCCGAATCCTCTGCAGAACGGTGATCAAGCGTTGGTGATCGTCTCGTAGGAGCGCCGCGACCTCCCGTCCGGCGCGAACGCGGAAGGCGTAAGCGGTTTCATCCGCGACGGTGCGCTCGCGCGCTGTTGCGGCGCATCGGATGTGGGCTGCGAGGACCTCCTCGGTGGGTAAGCTCCGTTCCCCGAGGAGCATGCGGAAGTAGTCGAGCGTACGGGTGAAGCCGCGAACTTCGTCTGAGCTGCCCATGCCTATCGAATAGTGAATTGGGGGAGGCGTTGGCGGCAGGTGCTGGTGGATCCCAGCATTGTCGTCAAAGCCGACGACCAAGCAGTCGAAGCAGGTCCGAAGCACGAGCGCGAGATCCGGATGGTTGTGGTAGACCTCCGCGTCCTCCATGCCGTCGGCGGCTCGCGGAATTGGCCTAGCTCCCACGTCCAGGCCGTCCGTGAAGGCGCCGACGACGATGCCGTAAATCGTCAGGTCCGTCTCGGCCCTGACTCGAACGAGCGCTCCTAGCGGCGGCGACTCGTGGAGACGGAGGCACTGTCCCTGAAAGGTCGAGATGGCCGTACCGATTACCTCGCCAACTCGAGACGCTTGATCGTTCGGAGATTGCAGGCTCATTGCGCACTCTGTCGGTTCTGTTCCTCTCCCATCGCAATGGGAGAGGCTAGGCGAGGGCACCTTGTGGGCGCCGCAGGGTCACCTGGACCCGGCAGAGGGGTGGCCCTCACCCCCGCCTCTCCCGCCGCGGCAGGAGAGGGGCAGACAAGCTCGCCCCAACCCACGGTGGTCCTGCGCCAAGCTCTACTAGACTGCACGGAGGTTCTTGCTCGCCTGCTTTTCAGAGAGCCCGGCTGACATGCCAGCCCGCTGAAGCGCCTCCGCCACCAGCTGCTGAAATGCTCGGCGATCACCGCCGCTGATCACCGCCTGCTCGTGGGCACGAGCCAGCGCCACCGGATACCCCTGGCCCCGAGTCGCTTGATCGACCACGACGGAGTGAACGCGCTCGATCAGCTCGTTGTCCTCGGCCACCCAGCGAGGAACCTCTACTCGGGCGACCTCGCGTCCGACGTGGACGTAGAAGAAATGCGAACGGTTATGCTCTCCGTGGCGGTCGGCGTCTCGACCGGCTGCCTGCAGAAGGCCCGATCGGTCCCCCGGTTTCAGCTGATCGTACAGGCTCAAATCGATGAGCCCATCGAAAGCGCAGCCGACCTCGGAGCATTCCACCTCACAGCCGGATTGACCGTATTGGCAACGGGCTGCCATCCGCAACGTGTCGATCAGGAGGTGGCCGTGCGGGTTGCTGACGTAGGCCGCCAGTGGCAAACCGCGCCCCCGTATCGCGTCCAATGCCTGGCCGAGCTGGTCGGACACCTCGTCCGCGCCTGCACCGGCCCAGTCTTGACGCCAGATGGTCAGCAGACCGTCAGCGAGCGCGACTCTGGGAGCATCGATAGTTGAAGGCTCGTCGGCCAGTTGGCCCAGAGCACGCATCTCCGCCACGCTCCGCCTTGCATCGAGCAGCCGTTCCTGCAACAACACGCGGCCGCCGGCCTGTTCGACGTACAGCTCCTCGGGACGAAAGTAGAGGCGGGGCTCGTTGCTGAGGGCCGCGAACGGCGAGTCGCCATATCGAAGCCTGACAAGCCCGACGTTTATCAACGCGCAGATCGTGAGTCCGTGGCGGTCGGGCTCGATCGACGATCCATCGCTGGCGAGCACTTCGTAGGACGGCAGCGCCGGCGGTGCAGCGTGGACGGTGTCCAATGGCTCGGTGGGCGCCGCGCAGGTACGACCGCTTGCACGAGCCATGTCCGCCAGCTTCTGCCAGGACGACGCGGACGCCTGAAACCAGGCCCGTGCAAGATCGAGTCGTGCCCTTCGTCCGTCGCGGGAGTCGCGCAGGTGCTCCCCCATGCGCTCGAGCTGGTTGCCGACACGAAGAAGGTCGAGCGTCACGGGGCGGTCCGCCCAGCCACTAGTAGAGCTCGGCGAAAGAGCGCCGTCGATTGGTATGAGTCCGTCTGCCCCTCTCCTGCGCAGCGGGAGAGGCGGGGGTGAGGGCCACCCGTTCCGAATCCAGGCGGCTACGGAGCGCCGAAAGGGTGCCCTCACCTAACCTCTCCCATCGCGATGGGAGAGGGATAGAAACGAACCCGAGCACCTTGGGCACAACCGAGGCCGGGTATTCATTGTCGTGTCCGGCGCCCTCGTTTTTGGCTGCTTTTGCAATCCGCCTGACGGAATCTACGCGTTCCAAGGGTTCTCCAGGGCGGCGCATGCGAGCACCGCGCAAGTGTAGCAATCGCAGTAGCAGCGACGAAAGAATAGTCGTGCCCGGCGTCGCCATCTTGAGGAATATCACCACGGCCTGAGAGAATTGCTGTAACAATGATAGGTAGAGCAACGTTACCAGGAGTGACCGGGGAGAATGTCGTCCAACCCCCCCGTCGAGACCGAGCAGGAAGCATCGCTGGTCGAGCGGGCCATCAATGGTGAGGTAGCAGCGTTTACGGAGCTTTACGATTGCTATCACGACCGCATTTACCGTCACGTCTTCTATCGCGTGGCTCGGTCCGAGGACGCGGAGGACTTGACTCAGCAAGTGTTTCTGCGAGCCTGGCGTGCGCTCGGCCGCTACCGTCAAACCGGGAGCCCGTTCGTCGCCTGGCTCTTTACTATCGCGCATAACGAGATCGTCAGTTTCTATCGACGCCAACGGCCAACCTCATCGCTCGATGACGAGGTAGGCGACTGGCCATCCGATGAACGACTTGAGGGAGTAGCCGAGGTACGGCTGGAGCACGAGAGAGTGCGTCGGGCCATGACGAGGCTCAAGCCCGAGCAGCAGCAAGTCCTCTCGATGCGATTTCTGGAAAGCCTGGAGTATCGAGACATCGCGGCGGCCCTCGGGAAATCGGAAGGGAACGTCCGTGTGATGCAGCATCGGGCGATTGAGCGGCTGAGGCAGATCCTCGAGGAAGGGGCCAGAGCATGAATCCAGAGCTGGCGAAGCTCTACGATGACTGCCTGGCCGATGTAAAGGCCGGCCGTAAGACAGTCGCCGAATGCCTGGCGGACCATCCGACTTGGGCGGATGAGCTGAAGGCGTTTCTCTCCATCGCGCTTGCCATCCGGATGCCCCGCGTGCCGGTTGACCAGGACCGGAAGCTAGCAGCGCGTGTGCGTTTCATCGAAGCCTTGCACAAAGAGAGCCAGCCGCGCCCCTCGCGCCTGACGACTCTGGCGAGGTGGCTTGCGCCTGTTGCGCGTCCAGGTTTTGCCGCCGTGATCCTCGCCGTGCTGATCGTCGCGGTGACAGGAACGTCCACCGTGCTTGCAGCCCAGGGGTCGATCCCCGGCGACGTGCTCTATCCAGTGAAGACGACGCTCGAACAGGTCCAGGTCGCCATCGCTCCGACGCCGCAGCGCAAGGCTAGGCTGCACGTCGAGTTCGCGCGGAAGCGGCTCGCGGAAGCGGAGGCCGCCGCGATCTCCGGCCGCGACGACGCGGCTCAAATCGCAATGCGCGGCTACGCCGACGCGATGGCACAGGCGAACGCTGAGGTTGAATCGGCGCCCGGCGGCCCGGAAATGACGCCCCTGGTGCAGGAGATTCAGGGTAACGTTCTGCGCGCTGAGGAGGTTCAGTCCCGAGCGCAGGAGAGGAAGCGAACGGGGAACGAGCCACAAGCACCGGCTTTCGGCCCTCCAACGCGTAGTCCAGAGGCGCTGGCTGGGGCAGCCGCGAGCGTCGATCCGCCATCATCTCCAATGGCCGTCAGTGGCGGCGGCTTCGTGCCGGGCACTCCAACCATCGCGACTGATGGCTTAGTTCAGCCGACGGCGCTTCTCTCTGAAGCTCAACCCCTGATCGCCATCCCACCGGGAACCGCGACATCAACGCGCAACGATCGCGATGACACGCAACCGGGGACTGCGCGCGCCACCCAAACGCCGAGACCGGTCACCGTCACCCCCTCCCCAACCCGCCCGGCCACCGCCACCGCGTCACCGACCCGACCGGCTCCTTCTCTGATTCCGACGGCCTCACCGACGATAACGCGACAAGCAGTTGTTATTCCGCTAGCGCTTACGATTCGGCCGGCCTCGCCGACAGCCGTCGGGGACGACGATGCGGACACTGACGACCGTTCGGGTGGCCCGGCCGATCGAGCGACGGTCCGGGACGATCTCGGCGACGGGGACGACTCAGGCACCGGAGTGCGCCAGGACGATCCACGGCGTGACCTCCTCCCCACATCGGTGCGGGCTGCTACCCCTACCCCTACGCCGCGGCCGAACTCCACGCCTGATGCAGCGTCGAGGGGCGCACTAGCTTCGACGGTTGAGACGCCACGAGAGTCCGATAACCGCCGTTGGAACGACGACGATAACGAAACGGACGAGCGCCGCACGTTGGACACTGTCGGGGCCTTGACGGCGACTCCACCACGAACACCTTCGCCGACGTCTACGCGCACAATCACAACGACACCTGGTCGTTCAGGCAACGGCAACGACCGGGCAGGACCCAGGGTCACATTACCAGACTTGCGCGACCTTTTCCGCCGTGGAAGGACTAGCTCACCCTTATTCTGAGTTGTCATGCGTCTTCGACGCGCCGCTGACGGATGAAAACGCGTTTTCAGAGCAGCCCACGGGCGAAGAAGCCATAGCCCATTGAACAGCAGTGAACGGGTCCTTCGCTTCGCTCAGGATGTCGATGGCCTTGGGCGCGCTTCTAGAGCAGTGGGGATTACTCGACGTAATCGCGGAACTGCTTCATGAACGGGACAGTCGTCCGCAGCTTGCGAATCGCCTCAGCCTCGATCTGCCGTGCTCGCTCGCGGCTAATGTCCAGCTCATCCCCAACTTCGCCAAGTGTTCGCACCTGGCCGTCTTCGAGGCCGAACCGCATGCGCAGCACCTGCGCCTCACGTGGAGTCAGATGACGGCGAAGCGCGTCGTCAAGCATGTGCGCGAGAACGACTTCCTCAGCCTCTTCCGCGGGTGCCCTGGCTCCCGCGTCGGCGATCAGGTCGGCGAGCGTCGACTCCTCTTCCTCGCCGATTGGGGTCTCGAGTGAGATGGGGACCTTGGCGGCACGGAACGCCTCGCGGACCCTCTCGGGTTCGATGCCCAGGCGCTCGCCAATCTCGGCAGGGGTGGGCTCACGCCCAAGCTCCTGGTGAAGCTCGCGCGCCGTGTTGTAGAGACGGGTGAGCTGCTCGATGATGTGAACCGGAAGACGGATGGTTCGTGCCTGGTCGGCCACGGCACGGCTGATGGCCTGACGGATCCACCAGTACGCGTAGGTCGAGAATCGGAAGCCACGCCGCCAGTCATACTTTTCCACGCCGCGTTGAAGGCCGATGTTTCCTTCCTGGATGAGGTCGAGGAAAAGCAGGCCACGCCCCATGTACTTTCTCGCGACCGACACAACCAGCCGCAGATTGGACTCGACGAGCCGACGGCGCGCCGCGTCCCCGATGGCTATGACCTCGTCGAGACGTTCACGATCGTCCTGATCGATCTCGCCGGCGGCCACAACCTCTTTGGCGGCCTCGCCTGCCTCGCGCTGCTGCGCCAGCATGACTTCTTCTTCGGCGGTAAGTAGCGGTCGCTGGCTGATCTCGCGGAGGTAGAGCGCAGCGGGGCTATCAGGGGCTAACTCCTCGGCGGGACTGGGCGTGCGCGGGACGGCGAACGAAGGCCCGTCGTCTGCCATTGCCTCGATGTCAGCCCAGGGATCGCCGCCATGTTGTTCGACAAGCTCAATTCCAGAATCGCGAACCAGTTTGCTCGCCTCCTCAAGATCCATTGGTGATGATGAATGATCTAGCATGCGTTGTTGGTCACCTGTCAGCGTCCATTCCAACTACCAGCCCGTTAGATTTCTGCTTGTTACGGCCACCGGGGACCACTGCTTTGCAACGGGATGCTAAATGTAGAGCGCTGTCACTCCTATGATACCAGGGTGGTCAGTCGGGCTTTCGGCATGAGTGCCCGATAGTCCCCTGATCACGGTACGTCACTTTGCCCAATCTGTAAAGAAGATGCGATGCAAACGGTCCAGATCGTCCTCGGCGACAACCGAGCCGCCCGGTGCCTCCGACATCTCGGCCAGGCGCGCCTCGGCCAGCCGCAATCGCGTGGCGAGGACCCGCGCCAGATTCAGGACAACGCGGTAAGCGGGCAGCGATCCCGACTCCAGCATTGCCTGAAACCGCCCTGCGCTGAAGCGCAGCACGACGCATCGATCGACCGCGTAAGCCGTTGCCGAATGAGTTCCGCCGACGAGCATGCTGGTCTCGCCCACGACGGCGCCAGATCCGAGCGTGCCGAGGGTGCGCTCCTGCCCTCCTGTGCCGCGGACGCTCACCTCGATGGAGCCAGCAACGACGACCAGGAAGGCGTCGTTCGCCTCCCCCTGGAGGAAGACTGCCTCGCCGGCCGGTATCTCGACACGAGTCGCCGCGTCTACCAGCTCTTTACGATCTTCGGCCGCCAGCCCGTCGAAGATCGGGCTGCTGGCCACCTGATCGGTCATCAACTCTGCCATGCGCCTACACTCCCTGCAAGACGGCTGCCCGGCCTACTCGACCGACCGCGATCCTACACTCCCTGCAGGACCGCAGCCCTGCCTACTCGACCGACCGCGATGATGAAGGCGGAAGTGCGGAGATCGAGGTCCCGCTCTCGCGCCAGGTTTGCAACGGATCGATAGGCGTTCGTCATCGTTGTGCCCAGTTGAGTACGAACGTCGTTCAGGGTCCAGGTGACGTGCTGCAGGTTCTGCACCCACTCGAAGTACGACACCGTGACCCCTCCGGCATTCGCCAGAATGTCGGGCACGACGGTAATCCCCCGTTTGCGAAACACCTCATCAGCCGCCGGCGTCGTTGGTCCGTTGGCGCCCTCGACCACCATTTGTGCCTGCACCGCGGCGGCGACGTCCGCGTCGAATACTTCCTCGAGGGCACACGGAACGAGCACGTCGCATTTCAGACGGAGCAGCTCCTGGTTGGTGATGCGCTCTCCTCCGTCGAACTCCACCAGGAGGCGCTTTGACCGAACGTGCTCCAGAAGAGTAGGCACGTCCAACCCACCCGGTTGAGCCCGGCCGCCGGAGGAGTCCGTCGCACCGATGACCGTGCCGCCGCGCTCGTGGATCCAGCGGGCCGCGTTCGAGCCAAC
>JAERMM010000237.1 GCA_016844585.1 Chloroflexota bacterium
ACCGTCAGCCTCTATGCGGGGGCAGGGGGAGACCTGCGCGGCGCGCTGGTCGAGGCGTTCGAGAAGGCCTATCCGGGCATCGACGTCCAGGAGACCATCGCCCCAGGCGGTGAACTGGTCTCTCGTGTGCTTACCGAGCGCACAGCCGGTAGATACCTTGCCGACGTCATCCTCGGACAGACGATTTCGGCCACCGAGAGTCTCAAGCCAGCTGGCGCGCTTGCGCCACTCAGGCCTGCCCTTGTCCACCCTGAAGTGATCGACGAATCGCGATGGCTCGAGAATCGGCTGTGGTGGACCGACGCGCGCGAGCCACTGACCAACCTCCGATACCAGGGTACCGTGCAGACATCGGTCTTCTACAACACGGAGCTCGTTGACCCCAGGGAGTTCAGCTCGTACCGCGATTTCCTCGACCCGAAGTGGCGAGGCAGGATCGTTTCCACCGATATCCGGCGACCGGGTCCGGGGTCATTCGTGGCCCGATTCATGTGGAAGGATCCAACTCTTGGGCCACAATACCTCGAGCGCTTGTATGGCGAGATGAACATCACCATCGCGAACGATCAACGCCAGATGGTCGACTGGCTTGCACAGGGCCAATTCCCCATCGGGCTCTTCCTGTCGACGCAGGACATCATCCCGGCGATGCGACTCGGCCTCCCGATCGAGCCCCTGGCTGCTGACCAAATGCGCGAAGGCGCCGTGATCGGTCCTGGCGGGGGGGCCGTGACCCTGGCGGACCGGGCCCCGCACCCGAACGCGGCGAAGCTTTACCTCAATTGGCTCCTGTCCAGAGATGGTCAGACGGCGTGGCAGACCGTCCTCGGGCTCAACTCCCTGCGCACCGACCTCCCCAAAGATGCCCTCCCCGCGTTCACCGTACCTAAGCCCAACGTGAAATACATAGACGCCGGCACCGAGGAGTACGGATCGGAGATCACCAATCAGATCAACGATCTGCTCAGCCGTGTGCTAGCGTAGCACTGCCATACCCGGGGCCATCGTCCCAGCTACCCACCTGATGGAGAGCCGTGTGAAGAAGTATCGAGAGTCCGCGTACGACCTCTGGATCGAAAAGGAAGGGCTGCCCGTCGTGCGTGGCCATGGCGTGACCGACATCGGGCAGCTCGATCTCGGTCCGTGGTCCAGGCTTGGTTGCTCAGGCGCGTACATCCAGCTTCAGGGCATGGAAGGCTTCACGGGCATGTACGTCGGCGAGATTCCCCCTGGAGGCTCGCTGCAGCCCGAGAGGCACATCTACGACGAGCTGATCTACATCGTGTCGGGGCGTGGAACGACCGAGATCTGGAATGTCGACAACCAGTCGACGCCGCACGTTTTCGAGTGGCAGGCCGGCGCGCTCTTCGCTCCACCGCTGAATACCTGGCATCGTTTCAACAATCTGTCCGGTGCCGAGCCTGCCCGCTTTCTTGCTGTGACCACGGCGCCGATGATCGTCGACATGTACCACAACTTCGACTTCGTCTTTGACTGCGACTTCGTTTTCCGGGATCGCTTCGACGCGCGGCCGGACTACTTCAACGTGCGAGACATCGAGGCACGCGACTCTCCGTGGGGAAAGACCTGGGTCTGGGAGACCAACCTCATCCCCGACGTGCGCGGCAAGGACGTCGATCCGATCGAAGCCAAGGGAGCGGGCTTCCGCGGCGCTGCCTATGAGATGTCGGGCAACGTGCTCGGCGGCCATCTCGCGGAGTGGCCCGTAGGCCGCTATCAGAAAGCCCACTACCACATGGGTGGAGCGATCCTGCTCATCGTCCGATCGCGTGGCTATACGATCATGTGGCCCAGGGAGTTGGGGACGCATCCGTATCGTGACGGCCATGGCGACGCGGTCGTGAAGGTCGACTGGCAGGAGGGGAGCGTCTTCAGCCCCCCAACAGGCTGGTTTCATCAGCACTTCAATACCGGCGACGTGCCGGCGCGCCAGGTGGCGCTCCGCCTGGGGAGCCGCAACTATGAGGTGCAGTTCAACGACGGCTATGCCGGTACCGGCCCCCTGGTGTCGCTCCAGGGCGGCGGGACTATGATCGAATACGAGGACGAGGACCCCGAGATCCAGGAGATGTTCAGGCGAGACCTTGACGCCTCGGGAGTATCGTTCTCGATGCCCGAGGTTGCGAGACCAGCGCGCTAGCCTCGCTCATCCATGTCAGCTCAGGAGCCGGGGGGAATGTGAAGGTAACGGTTGTCGGTGGATCAGGAAGAATCGGGCGATTCGTAACCCAGGACCTGGTGGCGAGCGGGCAGCATGAGGTCACGTCATTCGATCGCGTCGCCCCGTCGGTGGAGGGGGTCCGCTGGATGCGCGGCGAGACAACCGACTACGGAGACGTTGTTTGCGGCCTCCAGGGCGCCGAGGCCGTCATCCATCTCGCTGCCTACCCCCTCCCGTATGCGCATATCTCGAACCAAGTGCTCTTCAACAATAACGTGGTCAGCACCTACAACGTCTTCGAAGCGGCGGCGTTCCACGGTATTCGCCGCGTCGCGTTCGCCAGCAGCGGCGCGATCCTGGGGTGGACCTACGGGCGGGTGCCGTTTTTGCCGCAGTACCTTCCGATCGACGAGGATCACCCCGTCAGGCCGCAGGACCCCTACGGGCTCGGAAAATTGTGTGACGAACAGATCGCACAGTCGTTCGCCATCCGATCTGGGATTTCGAGCTTCGCTTTGCGCCCATCCATCGTGTTGTTTCCCGAGCTGAACGAGCGATTCAACAAGATGGGCGGGCAACCGATCACGAAGTTCAACACGTGCACGTACGTGGACGCTCGGGACCTCGGCCAGGCCTTTCGCCTCGCCGTCGAGGCGCCGCACGAGGGGCACGCCGCGCTGTTCATCGGCGCGGATGACAGCTCGGCCAACGAACCGCTCAGCGTGGGTCTCCCGCGCGTGGTTCCCGAGCTTGGAGACATGGCCGCGGGCCTGGATGGCCGGAAGCCCGGCATCGATAACAGCCGCTCCAAAAAGGTCCTCGGCTGGACGCAGCAGCACTCCTGGCGCAACCTCGACTGACCATCTCTCGCGACGAGGCCGACGATGTCCCGGCTCGCGGTTTTGATGGAGGTGGAGGAATATACTGTGCGTGCCTGACCTGAACCCTGGCACGCGGAGGGCTCCATGACCGCGACTCAAGAGCGAGCGGCGACCACGGACCGCGCTGAGATCACCTTCCAGGACTGCTTGAAAACGGGCCCCGACACGATCGGCGGGCGCTACCTTCGGCTGTTCTGGCAGCCGGTCCATCTTTCCGCGGACCTGCCGGCCGGTCGTGCCGGGCCCATCCGCATCATGAGCGAGGATTTCACCCTGTATCGCGGCGAGTCCGGCGACGCTCACGTCGTCGCTTTTCGGTGTGCCCACCGCGGCACGCAGCTCTCCACCGGTTGGGTCGAGGGAGATGCTCTTCGCTGCTTCTACCACGGCTGGAAGTACGACGCGTCGGGCCAGTGTATCGAGCAGCCCGCGGAGCCGGAGCCGTTCTGCAACCGCATCAAGATCCGAGCCTATCCGACGACGGAGTACCTCGGGCTGATCTTTGCCTACTTTGGCGAAGGAGATGCTCCCGAGTTCGAGCGCACGCCAGAGTTCGAGAAGCCCGAGTACGTGACGGTGAAGAGCTGCAAGATCTGGCCGTCAAACTTCTACACAAACATCGACAACGGCTTGGACATGACCCACGTGCCCAGGCTGCACCCGCAGCTCGGCGACACCAAGTTCCTCCACGTTCTAAGCGCGCGCGAAACCGAATACGGGGCTCGCGTCGACGGGTGGACGCCGCCCTTCCATTTCTGCATGCCGAACATCCAGGAGTTCGGCGCCCGGCCGCGCTCCGGCGGTACGAGCCGCTGGATGTATGGTCGGGGATGGCGGGTCCCCATCGACGACTGTAGCCACCTGCGGTTTGACCTGCAGATCGCGCCTGTGACCGGCGAGGAGGCGCAGCGCTACCGCGAGCGCATGGCCGCGCCTCCGCCGGAGGGGGCCGCGCACCTCCTTGAGGCCGCGGAACGAGTGCTCGCTGGCGAGATGTGGGCCGGGGATCTGGACCCCAAGTTCTATGGGGACGTTGTCAATGCTCAGGACTACATCGCCATGGTGGGGATTGGCAACATCGCGAACAACCCGTTTGACGAGCACCTGGGACGGGCAGACGTGGGGGTGAGCCTGCTCCGCTCGATCTGGATGCGCGAGCTGCGCGCCCTTGCCGAGGGCAGGCCCCTGAAAGAGTGGCATCGCCGCGACGACCTCTGGAGCGGCGGCCCCAACTCACCGGCCTAGCGGGCCGTCAAAGAATAGCTTGCCGCGGCAGGCCGTCCGGTAGGGCTGGGGCTCGTCCCCAGCCGTCCGGTTCAGCGTCGGACGCGGTCCGCGGCACGGGGACAAGACCCAGCCGCCGGTGTCCTACTTCCAGTGCCACTCCCATACGTTCCACAGGAGTGCGCTCTCCCCGACCCAGCTTTCCGTTGGTCCCGTCAGGCCCTCGCGGTACGCCATCGGCCGAGGCTGCAGGTGCGTCACGTTGACCACCGCGTCGGCCGTCATCGCCTTCAGCACCTCGACGAGGTAGCCCTCGCGCTGGTGGTCGTCGACAGTCCCGAGCACCTTCGGCCACAGCTCGTCGACCGTTGGGTTCGAGTATCCAACGCGGTTGGTTGCGTTCCAGCGGTTCTC
>JAERMM010000041.1 GCA_016844585.1 Chloroflexota bacterium
GCCCATTGCCCAAGATTCCTAACTGCTGCCTCCCGTAGGAGTCTGGGCCGTGTCGCAGTCCCAGTCTGGCTGATCATCCTCTCAGACCAGCTACCGATCGACGCCTTGGTGGGCCATTACCTCACCAACAAGCTAATCGGACGCAGGCCCCTCCACGAGCGCCTTTCGACTTTCCTCGCACAACCGTGGTCATGCGTTCGTATGCGGTATTAGCCATCCTTTCGGACAGTTATTCCCCACTCGAGGGCAGGTTACCTACGTGTTACTCAGCCGTCCGCCACTGACCCCGAAGGGTCCGTACGACTTGCATGTTTTAGGCACGCCGCCAGCGTTTGTCCTGAGCCAGGATCAAACTCTCCATCGAAACTCAAGGCCTCCAACATTCGTCGGAGGCCCATCATCTAACGAGGGTCTTGTTTCTCCTCACCACTCTTCGATTGTTAAGGTGCCACGCGTCAGGCGCGTATTGGACAGGATACGGAACCCTGCATCATGGTGTCAAGTTTTTGAGGCAGCGAGCGGGTGGCGGGCCCAGATCGTCCCTGGGGCGCCGAATAGCCTGTGGGCCATGCTACTGGACAACGACAACACCGCGGTTGGTGATGTGGAAGCGGCAGAAGAAATCGTAGCGGCCTGGAAACGTGAACGTATAGGTGAATTGATCGCCACCCTGGAGAACCCCAGAGTCGAAATAGCCGAGGAGGCTTGTCACCGTGTGTTCTACTCGTCCCTGGTGATCCCATCGCACCGTGGAGCCGACGGGAACCGTGAGCTGGTTCGGCGTGTAGAAATTGTCGCGGACTGCGATGGTCGGTCCCTCAGGCGCGGTCGGCTGGGTCGGCGGGGTGGCCTGGTGGGCGACGCCGGCGGCAACAAGCGTGTGCATGCCCCCGAGCCATACACCATTGTTTGTATTGGCAGTCTCGAAATGGTCGTGGAACGGGAACGTTCCCGGCTGATCCACGAGAAACTGCAGATCGTAGGCCTCCCCCGGTCCAATGAGAACGGTGTCCTTGGAGGGCCCGCCCGGCCATGGCTTCCCGTTGACTGCAACGACGTCGAAGTGATACCCGTGCAGATGCATGGCGTGCGCGATCACATCCGGGTTGATCGCTCGAATGAGAATGCGATCTCCGACACTGGCGTGAACCATCGTCGAGGCGTCACGCTCGGTGTCCGGGTAGGCCAAGCCGTTGATGAAGAAATAGTTCGGCGTGAATCGGCCAACGCTGGGTGGGGAGCCGCCGGACTCGCGGCTCTGGCGCACCGAGTCGTTAGCAACAGCGTCCGTCGAACTCAACACCATCGTGTATTCTCGGTCGTAGCGCGGGCCTCCCCGGTACGCGACCTGATCTTCGCCGGTCGGTCTCACCACAAGCCCACCGTACAACCCCATGCGACGGTTCCGCTCGGCAGTGGGGTCCACGTAGGCGTAAGAACCTGCACGGCTCGCGGTGAAGCGGTACGTGCCTCTTTCGCCTGGGGCTACGATCTGGGGGCCGTCAATCCGCTCTGTAATGCCAAGTACCTGCAGGCCATGCCCAGTTCCGCTCGGGTCCCGGTCGTTTACGAGTGCGATCTCGACGGTGTCTCCCTCGTTGGCGCTGACCGTCGGCCCGGGAAGCCGGGCAGAGCCGCTCGGATCGTCAGTGAACCCATAGACGTACACCCGCTGCCCGTCCGGCATCACCTGCGACCCGTCCCGAACGTATAGCGTCTGGCTGACGGTCCTACCGGTCGGCGCGGCGGCTATCGCGTTCTCGCTTGGAGATCCGATCATGGGGCCGCGATAGGCGCCGACTACCGAGTCTCGAAATAGGATCGCACCCGCGGCTGTGCTGAACATCAGGTCGTACTTCTCGCCTGGCCCGAGCGACAGCGATTCCGTGGTCGGCCCATTCGGCCAGGGCCTCCCGTCGGAAGCAACGATCTTGAACGGCTGCCCGGGCGTGCTGATCGCATGTGCGGCGTAACCCGCATTGATAACGCGCGCCAGCACGCGCTCGCCGGCGACTGCGTCGAGTCGCAGCTCGGCATCCTGAGCGCCCGGGCGCATCCTTTCGTTGATCAGGGCGTAGTCGGGCGTGAAGCGCAGCCAGTTGTACGGTTCGGCGCCCTCCTTGAAGGCGCGTCGCGCCTGCTCGTGGCCCTCGGCGCCCATCTCGGCCAGCACCAGCGTGTGCTCACGATCATAGGCCGGCCCGCCCGTATAGGCAGCCTTCGCCGCGCCGGCCGTGCGGACGACGAGTGGGCCGAACATGCCCATCTGCTGGTGCTCGACGTTGTTCTGGTGGCAGTGGTAGAAGTAGGTTCCCGCGTGGCTGGCTGTGAACTTGTAGGTGTACGAGCCTCCCTGGCGGACGAGCCCTGGCCCATGCGTCTCAGGGACACCGTCGTGCTCCGTGGGCACGTCGAGCCCATGCAGGTGGATGGTGTGGCCCTCGCCATCAGGGAGGAGCGCGTTCGCCGTTGGGTCCCGGTCGTTGATGAGGATGACTTCAACCGTGTCGGCCTCGTTGACGACAATCGGCGGCCCAGGGATCTTCGGCGGCCCATTCGGGTCGTCGGTGAATCCCCATACGTAGATCTGGCCGCCGTCCGGCGTAGGGAGCCAGCCGTCGCGCACGTAGAGGGTGAAGCGGCGTGTTTCGGTAAGGGGCGCTCCGGTTACGTGGGCTGTGGTAAGTGCGATGGCCTCGATAGCGAAAAAAAATAGCGCAGCGAACGGGAAGAGCCAATGTGCCAAAGGAACTCCGAGAACCTCGTGGGGCAGAACGAAAGTGTACTGAACGGGCCTGACATCGACAACGCATGCTGCGAAAAGAGGGGCGGCCCGATTCCCGGGGCCGCCCCCCTTTGGCGCCATCGGCCGGTGCCAGCGCTCTAGCGGGGGAGCACCGTCACAGTGCCCTTCATCCCCAGCTGCTCGTGGAGCAGACAGACGTAGTCGTACGTGCCCGGGGCGCCGAAACTGAGCGACCAGGTTGCCGTGGCCGGAGAGCCGGGAGGCGCAAGTGGCTCATTTGAGTCGAAGCCAATCAGCCCCGAGTTGTAGAGCCCCACGCCGTTATGCACCGGGCTGGCCCTGCCGGGAATAGCGGCTGGGCCAAGGATGAACCGTGGCATTTGCGACGGGTCCACTGGGCCAGGTGGCATCTCGGGGGGTGGCCCGCTTGGGTCAAACGACATCATTGTGCCATCCGGCAGCTGGATGAGAATAAAGTCGGGCCTGGCAGCGCCCTGGCCGACGAACGTGACTGTATGCGGCACATTCTGGTCCACGTTCCAGAGGACCGTGTCGCCCTGCCGAACGGTCAGGTCCTCCGGCATGAATGCCTCGACATCGAGGTGACCGTTCTTCCAGTCGGTGCCGGCACGCACGGCCCACAGGCTACTGCCATCGGGTAGTGGGCTCTGCTCGGCCGTGTTGCGCGTCGCCATGATCAGGGCCAACTGAGGCTCATGGACGTTTGTCATATGGTTGGCGGCGAACGCGTCGACGGCTGCCTGGTTGGTGAGACCCGACGCACCCGCTTCAACGACCTCGACGACACCGTTCATAACATTCTTGTGGAACAGGCATGTATACAGATAGCTGCCTGCCCGAGAGAAGGTCAGACTGAACTGCTGGCCCCGCTGAAGCTCGCCCGAGTTGGCGAACGTGGCGCCATCCCAGGGGCCGAGGGGCGCAGTTGGGAACAGGAACTCGGGATTGAACATCGGTGGGCGCCCCGTGGGGTCTTCAGGCTGCGGAATGAGGAGGTGCGGCGCCTCGCCTCCCGCCAGGAAGGTCACGAAATGGGATTCGTCTGACCCGTTCGTCCACGTGACCGTCGTCCCCACCGCGACGCGGACACCACTACCACCGGCCAACGGAGCGCGTACGGCGAGCCCTGGATCACCGATGAACCCGTTCATCGAGATCACGCCATCGCCCTGGCCTGCGATCAGGTTTAGCGTCGGGCCTCCCTGACCGCTCGGCGCAGCCATGGTGGGAACTGCCAGCCCGGCGAGTCCGACAGCTATGAGGAGAATGCTTGCTAGTGCTATCAGCTTGTGCAAATGTGCCTCCTTAGTTTGAGTTGCTCGTGTGTATGGCGTAGGGCCGCCGCCAGTATATGTGGGCACTCGGTCTCAAAGCCACCCTAACTAGAAAATGAAGGGGCGGCCCGCCATAGCGGGCCGCCCCTGAATTTCAGCGGTGTTCCGAGGTTAGCGCGGCAGAACGACGACGCTGCCTTTCATGCCGAGCGACTCGTGCAGCACACAAGTGTATTGATAGGCGCCGGGCACGTCGAAGGTCAGCGACCACGTATTAGGCGCGCCTGGACCCACCGGAGCGTTTCCATGGAGGCCGAACAGGCCCGAGTTGTAGGTGCTATGCCCGTCGTGGGTCGGGGATGCCTTGATCGGTTGGGTTCCCGGGCCAACCACAAAACGCGGCATCGTGGCAAGGTCCGGAGGACCGGCGGCTGGCGGTGGCGGCCCCGCCATCATGTCCATTGACATCATGCTTCCGTCCGCCATCTGCACCATGATGAAGTCGGTGAGAACGTTGTCATCGCCCTTGAATGTCACCGTGTGCGGAGCATTCTGGTCGGCGTACCAGACAACGGTGTCGCCCTGTCGAATAGTCACATCCGAAGGCATGAATGCCATGATGTCTAGATGGCCGTTGTGCCACTCCGTGCCGGCCCGAGCCGTCCATACCTGCGTTCCGTTAGGACCGTCGGCTACCCCAGCGGTATTGCGCATGGAGTTGATGAGGGACGCCTGAGCGTCGTGTACGGCCGACATGTGGGTTGCGACAGCCTGGTCGATGGTCGCCTGCGTGGTGAGTGGCCCTGAAGCTGCGACCAGGACAGTCCCGGTCATCGAGTCGGGGTGGAACAAGCAGAGATAGGGGTATGTACCTTCCCTGCTAAACGTGAGGCTGAACTTCTCCCCCTGACTGAGTTCGCCTGAGTTCACCAACGTGGAGCCATCCCAGGGTCCGGAGAGTGGGCTCGGGCCGAAGAATTCTGGGTTGAACATTGGCGGCCGGCCGAACGGATCTTCGGGCTGCGGGACAACGAGTGGCGGCACCGGCTTCCCAGCCAGGAACGTTACGGTGTGTGGCTCATCGCTCCCGCCCGTCCAGGTGACTGTCGTTCCGACAGCAACGCGCACGGCGGATCCAAAGTAAGTCCCGGCTCTCGGCGGAACCGCGCCATCCCCGAGGAAGAAGTTGTGCGCTACCACTCCACTGCCGTTTCCAGCGGTGAGATTGAGGGTGAGCCCGCTTCCCTGGCTGCTTGGGACTGGTGTTGGACCCTGGCCGACTGGGCCCGGTGTTGGACTCTGGCCGGCTGGGGCCGCGGTCACGGTGACGGCTGCCGCTAGAACCACGAATGTGCTGAGGAAAATGCCTACGATTCCCGCAAGTCTGTGCAAGGTTCTCTCCTGGCGTGACATTTGATGTGAAGACCCCATCGGCCGTGGACGGTCGGCAGTATAGCACGGGCTGGCTGCACCCTCATCCTGTAATTTGACGCGGACATTTGTGCGAAACGCACGATGCTCACTAGCGAGAGCGCAACAGCGCCGCCACCCGTCGGACGTCTTCCACGCCCAGAGCGGTCGAAGTTGCCAGGTAGGCCAGCGCCCCACCCCCCCCGACGACAAGCACCAGGACCGCTTGTGCCGCCCAGTCCGTGACGCTGTGCAAGGCTCCCATGGGGACCCGGATGAGTAGGGCCGCCAGTCCCATCGCCGCGGCCGCGAGTGCCGTCCGCCAGATAAATGACGCAAGTTCAGGAGTTCGCAACCACCCTCGCCGACGATCGAGCACGAACGTGAGCGCGGCCGCCTCGGTGAGGGCCGCCAGCGAGTTTGCCAGCGCGAGCCCCCCGAACGATAGCTCGGTGCGCATGAGCACGACGCTGAGCAAGACGTTGATCGTGACCCCCATCGCGGCCACGCGAACCGGCGTCGCCGTGTCGCGCTCCGCGTAGAAGACTCGATCGACGATCTCAATCACCGCGTGGCCAGGTAGCCCTATTGCGAAGAAGGCAAGCGCAAAGGCTGTTGCTCCGGCTGCGTTTGCATCAAACGCTCCACGCTCGAGCAGCAGGCTGACGATTGGCTGACCGAGCACCATGATGATCACCATCGCCGGAATCGTCAGGTAAAGAATGAGCCGCAACGCGAAGAGAAACGTTTGGCGCTCCTCGTCGTGCCTCGACGATGCGTTTTGCTCGGCGAAGGTCGGAAACACCGCGGTAGACACCGCCATTGCGAACACGCCGAGTGGGACCATGAGAATGAGCCACGCGTAGCTCAGATAAGCGATGCTCCCAACGACCAAGAAGGAGGCGAGCACGACCGTCACGAGTTGGTTGATTTGGCTGATGCCCAGTCCAATGATGCGGGGGCCCATGAGGCGCGCTACCTCGCGGGCGCCGGCCAGGTCGCGGCCAAAGGTCAGTCGATATCGCATCCCCGCGCGAATCAGTCCTGGAACTTGGATCACTAGGTGCAGAAACGCGCCTGCCACTGCGCTAATGGCTAGTCCTTCGACTCCCAGCGGTCGCAAGAAGATCGCACCGATAATTATGGACAGGTTGTACATAAGGGGCGCGGCGCTCGCGAGCGCGAAGCGCCGCAGCCCGTTGAGCGCGCTGCTCGCCAGAGTGCTTACGGCAAATACTGCCGGTGAGATCAGCAGTAGTCGCGCCAGAGCCGCTGCCTCCTGCTGATCGGCCGCGCTCCAGCCGGGCACGAGGACGGTCATTATGAATGGCGCGCCCATTGCAAGGGTGGCCGAGACCGCGCCGAGAGCGATCGCCGCGATGTTCATCAAGGCGCTGGTGAGACGCCAGGCCCGAGCCATTTCTCCCTGCGTCACGTAGGAGGTGAAGACGGGAATGAAGGCCGCCCCAACGGCGCCGCCGGCCAGCACTTGAAATACCGCGTCCGGGATGCTGATCGCTGCCAGGAACGCCTCGTACTCGCGAGACGCCCCGTACTGGTGGCTGATGACGACGTTGCGGGCGAGGCCCAGCAAGCGGCTGGCAACGAAGCCCAGCATGACCGTAAGGGCCGCGCCCAGGACACCGCGCAGACGCACGTTCGAGCTCGTGGCGGCTGCTCGCCGGTCGAGACTCATCGGATGCTGGTGCGCACGTTTCCGGCCCGTCGCACGGTGCGCGCGACGGACTCGTGGGCGCGTTGCTCGCTCGAGTCGTCGAGGGTCTCCAGGATGGCGTCCGTCCCATAGCGCCGCGTCAACCCGGCGTGAATCAGACGGTCGGCCAGCCAGGGGTTCTTCGGGAGGACCGGACCGTGCAGATAGGTTCCGATCGCGTTCCTGTGCACTGCTCCCTCTGAGGAGTCCTCGCCGTTGTTCCCGTGGCCAACGACCACTCGGCCCAGCGCCTGTAGGCCCGGACCCAGATGCGTTCGACCGCTGTGGTTCTCAAATCCCACCAGCGTCCTCACCTCATCGCCGTCCAACCGCTCGGCAACGACGTTCCCCACGAATCTGGTCGGCCCGCCGACAGTGTAAGCGTCGAATAGACCAACGCCGGGGATGTCTTCCCCTTCCGACGTGCGGAAGTAGCGACAAAGAAGCTGATAGCCGCCGCAAACGGACAGCAGCCCCGCGCCCTCCGAAACCGCTTCAATGATGGCCTCGCCATTCGCTCCTGCCAGGTCCCTGCTCACCGTGACCTGCTCACGATCCTGTCCGCCGCCGAAGAAGAACAAGTCGCACTCGCGGGGCGTGAAGCGCTCTCCAAGCGAAATCTCTTGAAGCTCCAGGTCGATGCCCCGCCACTCGCAGCGGCGGCGGAGGGCAGTGATATTGCCCCGATCGCCATAGAGATTCATCAAGTCCGCGTACAGGTGGACCAGACTCAATCTCACGTCAGTCTTCCCAGAAAGGGGCGACGGATCCGCGACGCTGCAGACTTCGCCGGACATCCAGCATCGCCGTGTACGTCGGGAAGATGATGGCCCGGCCACCACCCTCCGCGTCCTCTACCGCGATGCGGAGGGCGAATTCAAGCCTCGGCTCGACTTCGATGTCCGCCGTAGCCAACCCTGCATACTTCAGGCGCAGCGCAATGTCGTGTGCCCGCGTTCCGCTGCAGACAAAATGTGGCCGAGTGTCGGCGCCAGATGCCGAAGTGTCCAGGACTTCGAAGTCCACATCCCAGAGCCAGCTAATGTCGGTCCCGTCGGCGAAATGATCGTTGATTGCAATCACGATGGTGGTGGCCTGGCCGGCAATGCCCGCGGCGAGTACTTGGTTGAAGCCGACCGGGTTCTTTACCAGCGCAAGGCGAACCTCACCCGCGCCGATGGGGACCCGCTCGTAACGGCCGAAGGCCCCCGTAAAGGTGCTCAGGTTTTCGGCTGTGGCTGACAGAGGAATCCCCACGGCCTCGCAAATGGCTGCTGCCGCGAGCGCGTTGTACGCGTTATACAGGCCTGGGAGGGACAGACAGACCAGCGCGGCGTCCGCGTCGGTGCTGATGGTCAACAGCATGTCATCGGAGCCCTCTGCACGCACGCTGGTCAGTGCTGTTTCGGGCGTGCGTCGCCGCCACCCGCACTCAGTGCACTCGTACGCGCCCAGATGGGCGTACGTGACCCGGGCGTAGCGGAGGCGATGTCCGCAGTTGGGGCAGAGCCGTCGATCGGCGTCGTGTCCTATTGAGCCTCCGCCGACTCGGGGATCCTCAACGCCGAATGTCACGACGCGACAAGACGCGTCGTCGGCGAGACGACTGATGATCGGGTCGTCTGCATTCAGCACGAGAAGCCCGTCGTACGGCATGCGGCCAACCGCTTTCCGCCAGCGGCTCGAGATCAAGTCGATTTCCCCATACCGATCGAGCTGGTCGCGAAAGATGTTCAGGAGAGCCAGGCATCGGGGCCGAAGCGAATCCACGGCCTCAGCCACGTGTGCCTCATCAACTTCGAACAGGCCCAGGTCGCCACGCGGACGCCCAGATAGCGCGGTCTGAGCGGCAATGGCCGAGACGATCCCGGTCATGAGGTTCGCGCCGCTGCGATTGTGGATGACGTGGACGCCGGTCCGGGACGCGATATGGGCGATCATACGACTGGTCGTCGTCTTCCCGTTGGTTCCTGAGATCACGACGGAGCCCCTGGGCAGGCGCCTGGCAATGGCTTGGAGGGCTGAGGGATCGAGGCGCTGGA
Source organism: Chloroflexota bacterium (assembly GCA_016844585.1). GTDB lineage: Bacteria > Chloroflexota > UBA6077 > UBA6077 > SHYK01 > JAERMM01. The sequence goes on from JAERMM010000041.1 coordinate 9,208, forward strand.
TGACGTGGCCGGGGAGGACTGTGCCGCCACCGCGCCCGAGCGCTCGGCTGAGCATCGCCGCCGCACGCCCCGCCAGGAGCGCGCTAGAGAGCCGAGGGTCCACGTTCAACTGCCATAACCGGATGGGGAGGGTCGAACGGGCCTCTACCGCAAGCCCATAGCAACTGACCCGCTAGGAGCGGCGCGCGATGTTTACGACGCGGTAGGTGTGTGAGCCCATAGGCGTCTGAACCTCGACGACGTCTCCGGCGCGGCGCTCGACCAGCGCGCTCCCAAGCGGCGACTGCATCGAGATCTTGCCATCGCGAGCGCTCACCTCGCCAGGACCGACGATCATGTACACGACCTCTTCGTCGTCTAGCAGGCTATGCAACGTGACGGTTGTTCCGAGGTCCACGACCTCTGTCGAGTTGCCAACGTAGATGCTGGCTGAAGCGAGGGTGCGGCGGATGTCGTTGATGCGAGTCTGAATTTTGGATAGCTCTTGCTTCGCCGCGTCGTAAGGGGCGTTCTCGCGGAAGTCTTTATCCGCGGCCGCCCGGCGCAAATCGTCCGTGACGGCTGGCCTGATGTCTGTTTCCAGGTGTTCGAGCTCGCTCGTCAGCCGAGCGAAGCCCTCTTCTGTAACGAGAACAGTCTCTGGCTCGGGCCGGATGTCGCCCCGCCCACGTTGTCGGGCGCTTGGGCGGCGAAGGCGAATATGTGCGCCGAGGTTGGCGGCCGTGAGCTTTTGGGTCTTCAGAGAGGTCAGGAAAACTTTGACGGGTTCCAGGCGACGGTTGACGTCAACGCTGGACTCGGGGAACTGTTCTTGATATTTCGCTACTTCCAGTGGGGCAATGTTGTCGATGGGCTTGTCGCCGCCCACCCACCGGGCGAACCGCCCCAGTTCTCGGGCCGTCGCTTCGCGGTCCGAAACCGGCACCGCCGTCAGGTACTTGGAGATCGCCTGACCGAGTTGCACTGGGCCTTTGATGCTGGTCTCGCTGAGGGTCAAAATCCCGTGGTACCCCCGGTGCCTGTACCATCGCTCTTTGTACTTCATTATAGAGGCGCGTCGCGTGGCCGGACAATCGGCGACACCGCTTCCGCTTGTCGTCCATGGCGCCAGAGCGTTGGGACTCTCGCTGACCGACGGTCAGCTACGACAACTGGACGAGCTTGCACGACTGCTCGCCGAGCGCGCGAAGCGCTTCAGTCTCACCTCGATCAGGACGTTCGACGACATCCAGGTAGCCCATCTACTTGATTCCCTGACGCCTGTTCCCTACATCGATCACCTTGCCGAGAATGACCAGAATGAATCGCGAACAGATGAAGCGATCCGCGTCGTGGACGTCGGCTCTGGCGCCGGTCTGCCGGGACTGGTGCTGGCAATCGCGCTGCCCGCGATTGAAGTGACCCTCGTCGAGGCGACTTCGAAGAAAGCTGCCTTCATTGATGAAGCGATCTCAGTCCTCGGCCTTCAGAATGCGCGTGTCATCCAGGGGCGGGCTGAGGATGTCGGTCGCGACCCGCAATTCCGCGAGCGATTCAACGTCGCGATTGCCCGGGCGGTCGCGTCATCACCGACGCTTGTGGAATTGCTGGTGCCACTCCTGCGTGTCGGCGGACGTGCAATCTTTATGAAGACAGAGCAGGCCGCCGACGAGGTACGTGCGTCCGGTCGTGCCCTTGAGGCACTAGATAGCGTCGTCGAGCGAGTCGTCGAGGTTCGTGGTATTGCGTCATTGCGTAACCGCATGCTCATCATTGTGAAAAAGCGCTCTAATTCGGACGGACGCTACCCGCGGCGTGTCGGCGTCCCCCACCATCACCCCATCGGCTTGTAACAATCTGTTGCGGAGTCCGAAATGTTTCGCTATACTGCGCGCCGGCCAACGAGAAGACCCCGCGAGCGTAGTTCTGGCTGACTCAGGCGAACCAGAGGTCCAACTGTGAACGTCCGTTCCCACAGGCGTCTCTCCCCGTGGCCGTACTTCAGTTCCTCGGAAAGGGGTGACAGACGTGGTTTACAGCGATAAGACGTTGCAGTGCAGGGAATGCGGGGCGGACTTCACCTTTAGTGGCGGCGAGCAGGAATTCTACGCGGCCAAAGGGCTGTTGAATGAGCCGGCGCGGTGCCCGGATTGCCGATCGGCGCGACGATCGCGGCTCAATGGCGGCGGGTACGAGATGGGTGGACGCCGCGAGATGCATGCGGCAACGTGCGCGTCGTGCGGAATCGAGACGCAGGTCCCGTTCTTGCCGAGAGGAGACCGTCCCGTCTACTGCAGTACCTGCTTCGATCGCGTGCGGGCAGGCGCCGGCGTCTAGACCCAGCCCCCTGACTGTCCCTCTCCTGCCGCAGCGGGAGAGGTTAGGTGAGGGCGACCCACAACGACGCATACACATGTGTCGTCGAGTGGGGAAGGTGCCCTCACCCAGCCTCTCCCACTTCGGTGGGAGAGGGGCAATTCTCCTGCACTTACGAATGGCTATCATCATGCAAACTGACCCACTACGAGTGCCCGCCTCTTTGTGCGCTCTCCTGGTTTTGTGAGGTAGCTGACGACGGGGCTTCAGCCTCGGCGAGATTCTGGACCAGCTCGCGCAAGAAGCTTCCGACATCCGCGACTACGCTGATGTTCTGGAATGTGCCGCGGTCGGATAGCTTCGTTACGACCGACTGTTCGATGTCCACGCACACGGTTGTCACGTCAGCGGGAAGCAAGTTTCCGGTCGCGATGCCGTGAAGCATGGATGCCATGATCAAGGCCATCTTGACCCCGCCGCGCACCACCTGTCGCATGGCGTCTTGCGCCTCCTGCGTATCGGTGATCACGTCCGGCAGCGGACCGTCGTCGCGGATCGAGCCCGCGAGTACCACTTCGACGTCGTGGCGCACGCATGCGTGCATGATTCCGGCCGTTACGATGCCTTGTTCGACGGCAGCACGAATGCTTCCGGTTCGGCGGATAGTGTTGATGGCCCGCAGATGATGCTCGTGGCCGCCTTCGACCGGAATGCCGTCTCGCAGAGAGATGCCCAGCGAGGTTCCGTAGAGGGTGGCTTCGATGTCGTGTGTCGCGAGGCCATTACCGGCGAATAGCGCCTGCACGAAGCCGTGTTCGATCAGCCATACGACCTGGTCGCGCGTGCCCGTATGGAGAAGCACCGGCCCGCTGACCAGAAGGATCTTTCCGCCGGCCTCGCGGACCTGTCGCATGCGGATTGCGATCTCCGAGATCAGCCGCATGTTGGGCTTTTCCGAGGAAACGTGGCTGCCCATGAACGCGAACACCGGCGGCTGATGCCGCGGCCGCTCGAGCGGAATCACACGAATCCCGTCGTGGCCGACGACGATTGGATCGCCGACGTGGACTTCATTCAGGGTGACGCAACGTGCGGCGCCGTCAGCGGTCACCCGGATGCCGCAATCCATCTCCGGATACTGAACCGGGGTCCAGTCTCCGCTGACGTTCACGAGCGTCTGGAGGTTGGTGGTTGAGTAGAAGCCTTCAGGAAAGACTCCGTCCATTGGCGCGGGCGTGGTACGGACCGGACTGACTCCGAGCCTTGTGGCCCCAAGACGTTCCACGTGGTCCACCAGGGCGTGTAGCTCCTCGGGGGACGCGGCGCGCACCTCGATGCAGGCGTAGCTCGGCTCGTCTTTCTTGCGGCCGACGTCAAAGGCCTGCACCTCGAAATCGCCGCCACGGTCCATGATCTCATCGAAGATCGTCGGCAGAATCATGGAGTCAATGATGTGTCCGCGGATCTCGACGACTTCGCGGAAGGGCAGGTCGGCCACAGTCGCTTCCAAGCGTGAGGTGCGCCACTGCGAGGGGCGCGCGCTGGCCGGGCATCGGGTGCCCCGCCCGCCAGAGAGGTGGGCGATTATACCATCGCCCTTTTTTGGTC
>JAERMM010000238.1 GCA_016844585.1 Chloroflexota bacterium
CCGGCGCTATGGCGTTCCCCTGCTGCGGGCGGTGGCTATGTTGGCGTTTTCGCCGCTTTTTATTGCTTGGTGGCCACTGGTTGGGTTCTCGAGAAGGGGCATCCACGACCACATCGCTGGAACCCGAGTGGTCAAGCGGCCTATTGAGGATATGGCGTAGACTCGGCCACTTCCTCCACTCAGCGGAGCTGAACTTCGGTGCATTCGAAGCGCCGGCAGGATGGAGTGTCCCGAGCGGTGGCAGGGGCTGATCGGTGGCTCCCACGCGTTGGCGACCCAGCGGGTGCGCGAAGTGGCAGCACGGGTGGCGTGACGGCGAGCCTGGTGAAGATGCCGGCTGGGTCGCCGGCCACGGCGAACGACCACGTGCTGTATCTCTTCTGGGACGGGCTGTCCACGAGCGCGATGTCGGTGAGCGTGGAGATTAAGAACAGCCAGAACGTGGTGGTGCGGACGATCAGTGCGAGCCAGACGCCCGGGCCGCAGAGCGTGGTGTGGGACGGCAAGGATGGCAGTGGGACGGTGGGCTCCCCATGCTCCGCGACGACGGCGTGCGGAAGTACGTGTACGGCGCGGGTGGCATGGCGTATCAGGTGGGGATCGCGAGCGGGGCGGCGCAACACGCCGCAGCGGCCCAGCCCGAGGCGGACAAAACCGTTGCCATGGTCACCGCAGGTCGCCAGCTTCCTGCGCCGGCGAGAGGGGATCCCGCGTCAGCAGTTTTGGGGCTACAACCAGAGCCGTGTGCGGTGGCCCGCCGCAACCAAGCTGTGGCATGATCTTGGAAGGAATACCGGAAGTTAGCATTCTGTCATTCCTTTCGTCTTCCTTGGAGGCAGCGTTGGCGCGAGACACCACCATCAAGATCGTCCGCCCTCTGCAAAAGGGGCAGATCACTATCCCGATTGCAATCCGAAGGGCACTCAATATCACCGAGTCCTCGTTGCTCGAAATAGCCCTGCGGGACGACAAGATCGTGATCTCCAAGCTCGGGGTCGAGCAGGGGCAGGCGTTCCGTGTGTACTCCGACGAGGAGATCGCGGAGTTCTTGGCCGAGGACAAGATCGCCCCAGAGACTGCCCAGCGGGTGCGCGAGCTCATGGGAGCCGGGCTGGTGTGACTCAGCGGGCCCGAGTGTTCTTCGATGCCTCAGTGCTGCTGGCGGCCGCAGGGTCACCGGAGGGCGGCTCGACCGCGGCGATTGCCTTACTCGCCAACTCGGACCAGTATGAGCCGGTCGTTTCAGCGGAAGTGCTTCAGGAGGCGCTCGGGAACCTGCGGCTGAAGTTCAAAGAAGCGGCGGTCATCCGCTTCTATCAGCTTCTGGGCCAGTTGCGGCCGGTTCTGGCAGGGCCCGGGCCGACGCTTTCAGTAGTAGACCTTCCTCCGTCGCTCGCCGCCAAAGACCATCACGTCGTTCGTTCGTGCTTGACCAGCGGCGCCTCCATCTGCCTGACCCTCGACCGCCGTCATTTCCTCGGGGACGACATCCGACGGTGGGGGATCGAACATAATCTGCGCCTGCTCACGCCTGTCGAGTTCCTCGCTTGGGAACGAATCCGCCACCTTGAGGACGTCAATAGGGACTTTACGAGGCCAGCCTGACGACCGTGGCGCCCTCACCGCCCTCCCGTTGCTCCGCGGTTTCGTGGGAGCGCACCAGCGGATGGTCGACGAGCAGCTCTCGCACCGCGGCGCGCACCGCGCCGGTTCCGCGCCCGTGAACAACCCGCACGGTGTTCAGGCCCTCCATGAAAGCGTCGTTCAGGTACTGGTCGAGTCGTTGACGCGCGTCCTCCGGCCGCAGCCCTCGCAGGTCTAGCTGCGACTCGATCGGTGACCAGCCGTCGTTGGTGATCCGGCGCGGCAGACTGCTGCTCGGCTCGAGGTAGCCGGATGCAACCGCTTGCTCTCGCGGCGACGGGTCCCGGCCCCCCTCGATAGGCGCAAGATCGGACACCCTCACCTTCACACGCATTCCGCCGACGTCGACTTCCGCCGTCTCACCAGCCGACGCTACGGCGCGGATGACGCCGGTCGAGCCAAGCGACGGCACGCTTACGCGTTCGCCAACCAGGAAGGTCTGCGTGGGCGTTTCTCGCGGTGTTTCGTCGGGAAGGTGAGAGCGGGCAGATCCAATTCCACCAATCCGCCCTTCTATCTCGGAGAGACGCGCCCGATCGGCGCGCAGCCCGCGCAGCTCGCGCCGAAGTACGTCGGCCTCTGCACGCAGCTCGGCCACAAGTCCAGCTCGCTCTTCGGCAACCTCGTTGAGGATGGCGTCGCGCTCGCGATCCACCTCCGTCAGCCGCGATCTGAGCTGCTGCGCCGACCGCTCCGCCTCGAGCTTGAGCCTTGCAGCTTCAGAGCGATCGTCCCTTGCCCGCTCCAGATGCTCGTGGATGTCTTCCAGCAACTCGTCGGCGCGGCGTTCCGTTGGGCGAATGGTCGAGCGGGCGCTGGCGACGATCGAATGCGGAACTCCCAGTCGCTCTGCAATGGCGAGGGCATTGCTGCGCCCGGGCACGCCCACAGTCAGGCGATACGTCGGGCGCAGCGTTTCCGTGTCGAACTCCACCGACGCGTTCTCAACGCGCGGTGACGCGTAGGCAAAGCTCTTCAGCTCGGAATAGTGGGTCGTGGCGATGGTCAGAATTCGCGACGCTACGAGGTGCTCCAGTATCGAGCGTGAGAGAGCGGAACCTTCCTGAGGGTCCGTACCGGCGCCGATCTCGTCGAGTAGCACCAGCGATTCGCGATCGGCCACCCGCAACACCTCGACAATGCGCGTGATGTGCGATGAGAACGTGGACAGGCTCTGCTCGATGCTCTGCTCATCGCCAATGTCGGCGTACACGCCTGAGAACATCGCGAAGCTCGACCCCTCCGCGGCCGGGACCTGAAGCCCGGCTTGTGCCATCAGCGCTAACAGGCCAACAGTCTTCAGAGCGACCGTCTTGCCGCCCGTGTTTGGACCGGTGATCAAGAGCAGATCGAAGCGCTGCCCCAGTTCCATCGAGATGGGCACAACCTCACCATGGAGAAGCGGGTGGCGTGCGCTGATCAGGCGCACTTCCGGTCCCCCGCCGAGCTGGTCGAACGGTCGCATTGCAGGCCGAGTCGCGTTCATCGCCAGCGCGAGGCGTCCCATCGCGAAGGCGAGGTCAATGCGGGCCAGTGCGGCTACGGTGTCGATGAGGCCGTATTGCGCGACTCCGACGAGACCACTCAATTCGAGCAGGATGCGTTCGATCTCGTGCTCTTCCTCGATGCCATACTGTCGCCACTTGTTCGTCAGCTCGACGATGACAAGGGGCTCGATAAATAGTGTGGCGCCGCTGGACGATTGGTCGTGGACGATGCCGCGAACTCGGCCTTTGAAGTCCGACTTGACCGGAACCACATACCTGCCCGCCCGCATCGTGACGATCGGTTCTTGGAGCGCCTCCCGCATCGACTGTGACGCGATAAGCTCGTTCAGCCGTCGCATCAGGCGGTCGTAGGCGGTCCTCATGTCAGCGCGGATGGCACGCAAATGGTCGCTCGCGCGATCCAACACCATGCCTTCATCGTCGATGGTCAGGTGGATCCCATCCTCGAGATCGTCCAGATCGGGGATGCCACGCGCGATGCGAGACAGGGTGGGGGCGTGAACTTCCTGGCGCGTGATGAGGGCCCGAATCGAGCGGCCCGAGGCGACAAGCGAGGCCACCTCGACGAGCTCGGTTGGTCGCAATGGCGCGCCCACGGCCGCCCTGCGTATGTGCGGCGTGATGTCGATCGCGCCGCGGACGCCGGTGCCTGGCCGAACCTCCAACAGGCGGCGCGCCTCCTCGGTACCGTCTTGAGCACGCCGAATCTCGGCGAGGTCGGTAGAGGGTGTCAGGCTCTCAGCGAGGATCTGGCTCGCGGAAAACGTCGTCTCCGCGGCAAGGCGTCGGACGATCTTGTCGAACTCGAGCGTTGTCAGGTGGCGCGGGAGCATTGGCATCGTGTTAGGGGACCTTGTGCGTTAGGGCAGCAGGTTCTCGATGGCCGAGGTGATGATGGAGAAGGTTTCGGCGACCAGCGGCAAGAAAGGCGTTTCCCCTAGCTGCGCTCGCACGGCGACGCGGGCGCCATCGAAAATGGCCCACGATCCGTTGGTGAGCATCAGGAGGATTGCGACTGTCTGGGTAATGCCAACCAGGCCGACGAAGAAGCCCATGACCCCTCCGCTGACTCGGTCGATCACTGTGTGATTGGCCAGGCGGGTGACCGGGTATGTCTTCAGCGTAATCACATAGAAGATCAGGACAACGAGAGCGACGATAAACGCGTAAGTCCAGGGAAGGATGGCAGTTCGGCCAGCTCCGCTGATGCTGCCAGTCCAGTCGCTCGCTGGGCGCGCCAGCGCTGATCCCATGACCGCGGCGACCAGAATCGACCCGAGCGCAAACACCTGTCGGATGATTCCCGTACGGACGCCCCAAACAATCGCGACGATCCAGACGATGATGAAGACGACGTCCAGCGTCGTCATGTGGCTGATGAAGGTGAGCATTTATTAGCGGCCCCGCACCTGAGCGCCGAAGCGGCGCGTCAGTTCTTCTTCGACCATCGTTAGCGCTGATGTTACTTCTTCATCGGTCAG
>JAERMM010000042.1 GCA_016844585.1 Chloroflexota bacterium
CCCAGTCGTCCGGGATGCTTCCGCGCACCCTGTCCAGGTCGTGCGTCAGCGGATAGTCGAGCTGCAGGAACACGAGAATTGCCTTCAGGGCCTTCTCGGCCGACTGCTGAGACAGGTACGAGGGCGGATATGGGTCGATGTCCGGTCTTTGGACCGCCATCTCGGCGGTCATCAGATCCGCTCGCGCAAGCCGCATCCACTGGCGGGTCGCTCCGAGCCGCTCGTCCTCTGTCACAGGCCCTGCCTCCAGCTCACGGTTTCGCTCGGCCATGCCGGGCGCATCGTAGACGACGTGTCCCTCGCGAAGGGCTGGGCGCAACACGTCGCCCACCAGGTTCCCGCGCCGCATGATGTCTGCGGGTGTTGCAACGAGGATGTCGCAGCCGGCTCCCCACGCGCCGTCTACCGCGGCGCGCGCGCGCCGCCACGCTAGCTTCTTGTTGGCATCGTCGGGGACTACGATCAGGAGATCGACATCGCTCCCCTGGTGCGCGTCGCCACGCGCCTGAGAGCCGAACAGAATCACACGTAGCGGCTTCACCGAGCGCACAATTCGGCGCACCATGCGGTTGAGGATTTCTGCCCCGGCTGCATCCACGGGGCCGATCGAGGCCGGCCGAGCCATCAAGGTCGCTGCCTTAATGCAGGCGCAAGCTGCACCTTGCCGAGCTCTCGCGCCGACTCCATCCATAGGTCGCCGGCGACTATGACCTCACGGACGGCCTCGTCGGGGGGGCTGCCAAACGCCGAGCCAACCTTCAGGTCGGAAACGTCTGCGATCCAGCAGTCGTCCTCGTCGCTCCAGAACACTTTGATCACGTAGTCCTTCAACGGCCTGCGCCGCTTGCCCCAGCGGATGCCTCTGCCGCCGCCTTCAGGGCACCTAGCCCGATCTGGTACTCTACAACCTTCTCCACCAACTCGGGCCTTCAATCGGATGGTGTGCATCGTGACACAGGTTCGCCAGATAGCGGACCGAATGCCTGCTGGCGGTTGCCTGATAGGGCTGCCGATGCCGCACTTTCGGGCAAAGGTTGTCGCGGTTGTCGCGGTTGTCACGGCCCCTTTTTTTCACGCAGCCGGGTGTATCCGCTACCCCTTGAATCAAAGGTACCTACCCCAGATCCCATTGATAGCAGTCCCATGTCGTGTTGTTCTGGCCGCTGGAGTTGGGGCGCGGGCGCGCGTTCAGCAGGCTCCGGTGGATCGCGACAGGCTCGGCTTGATAGTGGAGCGGCAGGCAGGGCAGCTCTTCGGTGAAGAGCCTCGCGAGCTGCGCGCGCAGCTGGGAGGCTTCGCGCTCGTCGAACGTCGTCTCGATCTGCTCGAGCAGGCGGTCCGCGCGCGGGTTGTTCCAGCGGGCGGTGTTGTCGCCCAGGTAGCGATTCGCGGCGCTCGGGATGAACGTCGAGTGCCAGCGACGGAAGAGCGCTGCGTTGGTCGTCGAGCCGCCCAGGATGGAGACTCCGAAGTACCTGGCCTGCTCCTGCGCGTCGCTGGATACGGCTCGGCCAACGTTGTCGAGCGTAGCGCGCACTCCGACGTCCTGCCAGTAGCTCGCGATGGCGCCCTGTACGTGCAGGTGCTCCTGGTTGTTCACTGCCACTCGAAACGGGATCTCGAAACGGTCGCCCGCGTTGTTCGTCAGCACCCCGTCGCTACCCCGTTGCCAGCCCGCCGATTGGAACAGGGCGAGCGCCTCTCGCGGGTCGAAAGCATGTTTCAGGACCAATGGTTCGGCGTCCGCGAAGCCTGGCTCGTTCGGGTGAAGCAAGCTGTGGCCCACGATTACCGCGCCGCCGAAGAGGGTGCGGCTAATTTCTTCGCGATCGATGGCGTGCAGCAGCGCACGGCGGAGGCGTGGGTCCTGAAAGATCGGGTTGTCCGGCGGCAGCGCAAGGCGCTGGAGGGAGGTCGGCGTCCAGTACACACGGCCTTCGCTCGTGCTCTCCCATTGTCGCTGCGCAGTCTGGCCGTCCTCGAACGTGAGCCCGTACGCGTTCGCCATCTGCAGCTCGCCCGCTAGCAGATGGGTCAGCAGCGGTTGCGACCCGCCGAACTGGCGGAAGACGATGCTGTCGATCCTCGGACGGCCCAGGAAGTAGTCGTCGAATGCGCGGAAAACAATGGAGTCGTCTTCGTTCCAGCGCTCGACCCGGTAGGGCCCCAGACCGACAAATCCACCATGGAAGAACGGGTGGCTGAGCATTCGGTCACCCTGGCCGGGCTCCCACAGTGGGCGGACGATGTGCTCCGGGTAGACGTACAGGTCGCTCGTGGTCGCGATGTGCGCGTACGGATTGGGGATCTTCCAGTGCATCACGGCGGTGTAGTCGTCTGGCACGTCGACCGAGCTGACGTTGGTATGGCTGGGCCGCCGGTTGATGGGCAATGAGTCGTCCTGCGCCAGTTCCCAGCTGAAACGCACGTCGCGCGCGGTGAACGGCGCACCGTCGTGCCAGCGCACGCCACGCCGCAAGCGCCAGGTCACGTCCATCGTCCCGTCCGGCCTAACGACCCAGGTGCCGTCGCTCAGCGAAGGAAGCTGGGTCGCAAGCATGGGAATTGGCTGTGCATCATGGTTCAAGATGCTGAGCGCCGCGTGCCCGACGCCGCAGCCCTCTGGCTGGTTTGCGCCGCCTATCCCCTGGATGTCAGCGAGGCCGTTGAAGACGCCGTTTCCCGTTCCGATGTTGACAGACTTCAGCGCCGACCGCGCCTCAAGGTTCGTGCCGTCCGGGAGGTTTGCGGTCCCGAGCTGGGATGGCGGTGATGGCAGGCATGCCTGAGCCGCAAGCGCCGTCAGCCCCGCGGCTGATGCTCCAAGGAACCGGCGGCGGGACAGGCGGTTGCGCGTCTCCTCATGAATGCGGGATCGCATCAATCATCCTCTAGCCAGGGAATCATTCCATAAGCTGAGATCGCGGTGGGATATGATGTCGCTCGAATCAATCGAAATGACGGAGGGCCCGCAAAATGACTGAAGACGCCAGGATGTGGGAGTATCGGCGATTCTCGCTGGAGGAGCGGGACCGGCGCTGGAACGCGGTGCGCGCTCTGATGGAGCGGGATGGCGTGGACGTCATCATAGCGCCGCCAAACTCCGGGCACTCCACCGACTGGCAGGCGGACACGCGCTACCTGACGCACTGCGGCGGCGGGGCCGATACGGACGTCGCCGCCGTGTTTCCTCTGGTCGGTGAACCGGCGGTCATCGCCAAGGACGCTGACGTGCGCTGGGGCCCGCTGGTGCAGAACTGGATGTCCGATCGACGCGATGCCTACCGTCATTTCGGGCGCGGAATTGCCGAGAAGCTGAACGACCTGGGGGCAGATGGAAAACGCATCGGTATCACTGGCCTCAGCAGCCCGCGCGCGCCAGAAGGCTCGATCCTGATGGGGACCTACAAGGCGATCGTCGAGGCCGTGCCGAACTCAGAGATCGTCGATGCGACCGATCTGCTTCAGGAGGTCCGCTGCGTCAAGAGCCAGGAGGAGATCGACGTCCTCCAGGCGTCAGTTGACTTGATTGAACGGGCCGTCGAGGCCGAGCTGGTCGCGGGCGCGAAGCCTGGCATCCGCGACTACGAGGTGTGGGCCGCGGCGATGTCGGCGATGCTGGCCGGGGGCGGAGAGCTGTCGATGCACTTCAACTGGGTGGCGGAGCCGTTTCCGAAACGTACGCTCACCCGCCCGACGATGAAGGTGCTGGAGGACGGCGACGTCATCGACAACGAGCTGGAAGCGTCGATCATCGGCTATCGGGCGCAGCAAAAGCGGCCTGTAGCGATCCGCACGTGCGATCCTATCTACTTCGACCTCGTCGAGTTCCACGGCGAGTTGTACGAGCGGCTTCTCGACTTCATCAAGCCAGGGGTCACCCTTGCGGAGGCGGTCGAGAAGACCCGCCAGCTCGGCGAACAGCTCTGTCCGAGGGGCGGCCCGCTCGCCGGCGGCGGCGCGGATCTCCACTGCCACGGCCGTGGCCTGGGCGACGATGTGCCCCTTGCTACGAACAAGGAGACGATCGCCCGCTACGGGGACTGGACGTTCCCTGAGAACGGCGTCTTCATTATCAAGCCAGGCGTGCGCGCCGGCTCGATGTCGAAGTACCGATTCTCCTGGGGTGATACGTGCCGCACCACCCCGAAAGGCACGGTGCGCATGGGGAAGTCACCGCACTCGATGCTGATCGCGCGCTAGGTCTACGTTGGCTGAGGACCTGCGCCGTCGTGCGGACAGGCGTGTGCGCACGCCTATCCGCGGAATCCGTCAGGTACTTGTAGCTCTACCTGTTTTATTAGCCCTGATGGCGGCCTTCGCCGGTTGCACCGCGAATGTTGGTTGTGAGGCGTTTGATCCGACCGTAGGCCGGGCAGGTGAATGGCGCCAATTCGCCCAGATAGACGTGACCAGCGGAATGATCCTTGTCGAGGACCTGTCGTTCATTCCGAAGGCTGAAGACGCATTGATTTTGGAGTTGCCCAGCGGGACTTACGTAGTTGAGCACAAACCCGTTGCGTTCGGCTGCGACGTCCGAACGGGTCGGCTGAGAGCGACGCTCAATGGCAGCGGTGGACTGTTCGGAAGGGAATTGGGGAGTACGTGGACCGACACGGCCATGACCGCTGTCACCGATTATGTTTCAGCCGAGGCAGCGCTCCAAAGAGCCGGCAAGGCTTCCTTCTATGAACGCATCGAGGCTGCGGCGTCACGCTCAATCACGGGCCGTGGCGAAACAGTCATGCTCGACGATGTCATCGGTCCAATGGTCGCCTTCGTGTCCTCCGGATTCGGGGACGGCGCATACCCGGTCTATGAGCTGACTTCAAATGGAAACCGGGTTGGCATTGAAATCGAGTTCATCAAGGCTGGCGAGCAATACCCTTTCACACCTGGCAGGTACAGAACTCCCTAAGCTCACGTCGTCGAGCGCCGCCGCGAGCAGGACATTGAAGGCCGTCGCGTCGGGCTCCGCCGTACTGGACCGCCAAGATCTCCAGAGGCGCGATGGTGAATCTCACTGGCCAAGTTGACCAGCCAAGAAACGAACCATCCCACTGACGTTTTGCGCCATGCGTTGCGGGTTGAACGCGGACCACGCGCCGTAGCGCGGCTCCAGTGTCGTCAGAACCGCGGTGACCATGCCGTCGGAGTTGTCGGCCAGACCCGCCGCGCGAGCCGAGCGGACTGCGGCCTCCAGGTCGCGGACGTACTCTCGATGCTCGCGCATGTCGTCTCGCGTGCCCAGCGCTTCTCGCCCGACGGCGTGTCCGTAGATGAACCATTCCCAGCCAGGATCGGCCTCCACCCGCTCGATGAGGTCGACGTACCGGTCCGGCTGGCCGCCCAGGTCGCCGAAGGGAAGCTGCTTCACCCGCATGTTGTCGACGATCATCAGAACGTTGCGGTACCGGACGGTCAGATAGTCGTCCCCCAGGCTCGCGGCCGCCCAGTCCAGCTCCACGGTCTTGCCCCCAATGTCTAGGTCGAACTGGTCGTCGAAGGTGATGGTCGGCACCGGAGTCCTCGGGTCGTTGCGCTCCGTTAATGCCGTGACGGCATTGCTGTGCGCCACGAACTCGGCGGTGTCGGCGAACACGACTCCGCCCGTGCCGTGGTCCTGGGCCGCGTGGCTGTAGATCATGTAACGAACCGGCTCGCTGATGACGCTCGCAATCGCAGCCTTCAACGCGGCCGGGTTTCCGGCGTTCTGCCCGCCGCCGATCGGGTCCACGACGACCACGCCGCTGTCAGTGGTGATGAACATCGAAACGTAGCCGCCGCTGCGGAAGGCGTAGGTATCGTCGTTGATGCGCAGCAGCTCCGCTAGCGACTGCGGCGCCTCTTGAGCGGAAGCTGTCGAAGTGGCGAGCGTGAGCGCAATCAGCCCACCGAGACTCGCGCGAAGTGCGGGTCGGCAGAGTGTCAGAACGGACCCCATGATGCATCTCCTGGTCGAGTGTGGATGGCCGCGCGACGAAGATACGGAAGGTGTGCAATCCCAGATGTCCAGCAGGAGGGCGTGCGACCCAACAATGACTCGCGGACGGAGACGAGCTATCTCGTGGCGGCCGTAGCCGCTAGTTCGCGGTCGGGATCGAGGTCGGATAGGCGTGGCGCGACTCGCTCCATGAACAGGCGCATGGACCTGGCGCGCTTCCGCGGCGTGGCGAATGGCTGTCCGGCCGAGAAGAGGAGCACGCCAAAGCCGCCCGTCGCGACGAAGTAGTCCCGGACGCGTTGCGACACGGTGTCCGGGCTCCCAACCCAGAAGGCACCCTGGTCGCACATCCCGTCGAATGACATTTCCTGCGTGCGGTCCTCCGGCGGCCGGTGCATCTGGTAGAGCAGAGATTCACCCCGCCTCGCCTCCAGCAGCGCGGTCATGCTGGGGCGCAGGTCGGCCCTCGCTTTGTCGTCCGTGTCGGCAACGTAGACGAAATGCGTGACGTGGAACGACCGTCGCGTCGGCGTCCATCCCGCTGCCGTGGCACACTCCAGGTAAGTTTCTGCCCACTGACGAACGTTTTCGGCACGGTCGTTCCCGCGTCCAAAGAGCGGCACGAACCCATGGCCGGCCGCCAACTCGATGGTCTCGAATGAGCCTGTACAGGCCGCCGCGATGGGCGGGTGCGGCTGCTGAAATGACTTCGGAAGCACGTGGATGTCCTTGCCGCGCCAGTAGCGTCCCTGAAAGTCGAAAGGCTCGTCGGAGGTCCAGCATTTCATGAGGAACTCGACCCCCTCTGTCACCATTGGCCGCGTGTCGTCGGGACCTACGTCAATCCCTCGCATGTACAGTTGCGCCAGCGACAGCAGATGGGTGCCGCCGTAGCCGAAGATGTAGCGTCCGCCGGTCACCTGATCCAGCAGGTTCGCCTCTTGCACAAGGCTGACGGGGTGGTGCAGTGGCAACTGGCGAATCCCGCTGCCAAAGCGGATCTGCTTCGTAACCGCGGCTGCGTTCGCGATGATCAGGCTGGCATGGGTCACAGTGGTTGGCCGAACCGCGTTCGTCTCGGCGACCCACGCCTCGCGAAACCCGAGTCGATCCGCGACGACGATCTCCTGGATGTCTTCAGCGTACGCTTGCGCCGCGACAGCGTTGCGACGATAGCCGGACTCAGAAAAGATGCCAAACTCCATGCTCGTCCTCTCCGCCGTCTCGCAACAGTTCCCTGGGTCGTCGAGCTTGGCCGAGTGAAAAAAGGCCCCGTGACGACCGCGACAACCGTGACAACCTCGTTGCACAGTCTAACGCCTCGACGGCGGGCGAAGTCTACGGGCCGTCGCTCGAACTCACGACGCAACGCCTCACACGGATGGAGGCGTTGCCCGGTTTAGAAATGCGGATAATAGTCATTCCAACGAAGCCCAACGCAGCCAGTGGCGGACCGAGCCACCAAGGACCCCCGTGAAGGTAGATAGTCTCCCAACGGCCCCACCCGGTACGGATGCACCGCCGACGATACTCGCGCGGCTGGGAGCGCTGGGTGCGCGCGCCTTCGGTGGCGGAGGACGGTCGGCCTACGCGACGCGAGATTTAACCAGCGGCAGCATTCCGCGCAATCTCTGGTTCATCGCCTGGCCCCACACGGTCGAGAACGTGCTTCGCGTCGCCGATCACGTCATCGACCTCGCCCTAGCCGGGGTCTTCGGCCACCGCTTCATCGCTGGTATGGGAGTGGCTCAGCAGTTCTCCCAGATCGGGTTCACCGCGCGCATGGGCCTCGACATCGGCATGCGAGCGATGGTCTCTCGTGCGGTGGGTATGGGGGACATGCCCCTTGCGAACCGGGTGGTGCTGCAAGCGGCCTCTCTCTGCATCGTCTATTCCGCGATCATGGCCCTGGTTGGCCTCCTGCTCACGGAGGTGCTGCTCAAGCTCGTGGGCGTGTCAGATAGCGTTGTCGCAGAGGGCGCCGCCTATATGCGGGCGATCTTCATTGGGCAGTTGCCGATCGCATTCCATGCGCTCACTTCTCACGCGCTGAGCGCTTCTGGAGACACGCTGACTCCAATGAAAGCGTCGATCCTGATGCGTGCGGTGCATATCGCACTGAGTCCTATTCTGATGTTTGGACTGCTGGGCGCCCCACACCTCGGCCTCGTCGGCGCAGCGTTTGCCAACATCATCAGCCAAGTTATCGCCCTCTCCATCCTGCTCTGGGTCCTTTTCAGCGGCACATCCCGGCTAAAACTCAGCCTGCGGGGCTACCGCCCCGACGGGCCGATCCTGCGCCAGATTCTCCGCATCGGTCTGCCGGCGTCCGTCACTGGCGTGGAGCGGTCCTTCGCTCAGCTTCTGCTCATGGGCCTGGTCGCGCCGTTCGGGGACGGCGCCGTCGCGCTCTTTGCGCTTTCGCGCCGTGTAGAGATGCTCTCCCACGGGACGAGCCAGGGGCTGGCCCAGGCTTCCGGGACCATCGTTGGGCAGAGCATCGGCCGAGGAAAGCCGGAGCGGGCGCGCGCAACCCTCCTCTGGGCGGGTGGTTATGCGGCAGGCGCGAACCTGGTCCTGAGCGTGCTGATCGCCGCGTTTCCGATCGCGATTCTCTCCGTGTTCACCCGCGACCCCGAGATCCAGGAGCTCGGACGAAACTGGATCACGATCCAAACGGTCGGTTACACAGCGCTGGGCATTGGAATGGTGGCGAGCAGCTCGTTCCAGACTGCCGGGGCCACGATGTACGTCATGTTCGTGACGCTCGGAACCATGTGGGCGATCGAGTTCCCCCTGGCGTTCCTGCTGTCGAAGTTCACCGACCTCGGGCCATACGGGGTCGCCTGGGCGATGGTGGCCTCGATGCTGGCGCGACCCATCTTTTACGTTCCGTATTTCTTATCGGGCCGCTGGCTGCGTATCCGGATGTTCGCCCACGAGCGCACCCATCACCACGGGCACGGCTAGCCATGCTGTACATTTGTTCCGTCCCATGTTAGTGAGCAAACTCGTCTCTCCAACTCCGGGCCGGCTATGGCCGGTCATGTTTCTCGTTGCCGTCGCTTTGCTCAGCGCCTGCTCCGGGCCCAAGGACACCGTCATCCCGGCAGACGCCAACCGCTGGGAGTCTGACCTGCGTCCGACTCTCGATCAGATGTCGGGCGAGGACAAGCGACTCATCGTGTCCTACCTGGCACGGATGAAACAGGCGACGGCCTTTGGCGGGCAGGCTGTTCCCCCCGGCACTACGGTCGGGCAGGCGATCAATGCCGAGCGCACCTTCCAGAAGGAAGATCTCGTAAACCGTGGACAGACCCGAGACGCGCAGGACCAGCGAGAGCGCGAGCGAGCCGAGGCGGAGCGTCAGGTATCGTCGATTGTGACAATCTCCCTGGTCAGCAAGGAGATCCTGCCAACCAACGTCGCCGGTGGTGGTCCATCGCAGCAGGCGGCGCTCACGTTTGAGCTGCGCAACGTCGACGTGGCCAACCGGAATGTCACCAGCATAAATGGAGTCCTGCGGCTGTCGGACACGCTTTTCGGCCGCGAGCTGAAAACCATTCAGGTGAACGATCGCGAGGGTCTGCCGGCCGGCGCAACGCGCTCCTGGCAAACGTTAGTGCCCCTCAGCCAACAGGCTACGACCGACGAGCGCATGCGGAACTCCGACCTTCGCGACATCAAGGTCGTCTTCGACGCAGAGTCGCTGCAGCTGGCCGACGGTACGACCTTGCAGTTCCCGGTAAACATCGGGCGCAGCTAGAAGCTCGGTCGCAGCGGCCGTCGCCATCCTAAGCGAAGCGAGGGGTCCCTTCACACTTCCACATCGAAATCATGGTCGCGCGAGCCGCATGTACAATGGGGGCCCGCGACGCCCGATCCAATTTGGGGCGCGCCAAAACATCTACTGAGTCAGGAGCTTGAAATTGGCCCAGACAATAACTCAGCCGACCGAGCGGCTCTGGCGATCCGACGCAGACACGCCCTACGAGAAATTTATCAAACGCGAAGGGGTGCCGATCACGAAGGCATACGGCATCACCGATCTGGGCGAGATCGACTACGCGTACTGGGACCGCATCGGAGCTGACGCGGGGTTCGTCATGCTTCACGGCATGGAGGGAATGACCGGCGGATATGTGGTGCGGATGCCAGCGGGCGCCTCGACAAAAACGGACCAGCACCTCTTCGAGTCGATCGTCTACATCTTGCAGGGGCGCGGATCGACCACGCTCGAAGGGCCTGATGGCAGCACGGTCCAGTTCGAATGGCAGGAGGGCAGCCTCTTTGCGATTCCATTGAACGCGCCGCACCGTTTCTTCGCCCATGGCGAGCCGGTTCGCTTCGTCGTCTTTACCACCGCGCCGCTCGTGTTCGACCTGTTCCACTCGGCGGAGTTCGTCTATGGCACGCCGCACGCCTTCCGGGATCGCTTCGATGGCGGCTCCGAGTTCATCCACAGGGATGAGCGCATTGAGGAGCCATCCGAAAACCTGCTCGGGTCCTTCAGCCACCGCGGCTGGCTCACAAACTTCGTCGCGGATGCGCGAACGGTCCTCCCTGATGAGATCAGCGAGAAGAACCGAAGCCTGCGGTTCATCCAGTACGAGATGGCCGACAACACCCTGATCACACACGAGTCGAAGTACCCGTCGGGCTCATACATGCAGGGCCACTACCACGGCGGCGGCGCGATCCTGTTGATCCTTCGCTCTGTCGGCTACAGCTTGATGTGGCCGATGACCGCCGGCGATCAGCCGTTCGAGTCCGGCAACGCCGACAAGGTGATCCGAATCGACTGGAAGCCCGGGGCGATATTCAGTCCGCCGGCCGGCTGGTTCCACCAGCACTTTAACGCGGGCCCGACGGATGCGCTGCAGCTTGCCATTCGCTATGGCAGCACTCGCTACCCGATGGGCGTCTGGCGGGCTCAGAGCAATGGCGAGGAATCAGATGGCCGTGCGCGCACGATGATCCCGCGCAGTCAGGGCGGAAACGTCATCTCCTATGCCGCCGAGGACCCACACATCCGCGTCATGTTCAACGAGGCGATCGCCAAGAACGGCGTCGAGGCGTGGGTCCGAAAGTAGGCTGCTCTACGCGCGCACGACGATGGCAGTGCCTTCGTCTGCCCAATCGAAGACGTGTTTGGCGTTTGCATCGGTCAGGCTGATGCAGCCGTTGGAGGCTGGCCGTCCGAACGTCGATCGCCAGTAGGCCCCGTGGATCGTGTAGTCGCCCAGGAAGGCGAGCACCCAGTGCACGTTGGGGATGTCGTAGCGACTGCCGTTCGGGTTTACGCCCCGGAAGCGGGTCACCGGTATCTTGTATTCGACTCGATAGGCGCCGAGCGGCGTCTCTGCGCCGCGCACCCCGGTCGCCACCAGAGCGCTCCACACCGGCTCCTCATCCTCGTAGAGAGTGAGCCGCTGCTCCCGGAGCGACACGTCGATGACCTTATGTCTGCCGGTCGTGAAGCTCGTCTGGAAGGATTCCGTCATCAGGCCGCCCGACTCGCCCCGCACCTCGATCAGGTCATGACGGATCGACATGCTGAACTCGGTCTCCGAAGGGAGGTTTGCCTCTGGGACGAAACGGACACGGTCGGGCGCGAGCCAGTTGAATCTGCCGGTCATCGCGGGCTCGAAATGGATGGCCGCCTCCACGGCGGCGCTGTTATCAACCGGCTCACTGAACCGGAAGGTCGGGGCGCCCGCCGTGCTCACGTTGACCGCGCCGTAGCTCGGCCAGATGCCAACCACGCGCAGTGGTGAGGGTTGGGTGACCCCAGAGACATCCATCGCGAAGGGTAAGGCCGCGTCCTCCGGAGTAGCCTGACTCCCGGGCTGCTGATTCCCGGCCGCCCACACGGGCGCGGCCGGGCTCACCACGGCGAGCGAGACGACAAGCAGAAAGCGCAGCAACGATTCGATGTCGACTCTCATGATCACACCGCCAGCGACAGTAGGCCTCGGCATCGGAGCCACCGCTATTAGGGTAAACGTGCGATGGGCGGCGTTGAGATCTCACAATCATATTACCGTTCTATCGAAGAGCGATGCCGTCGCACCGTGCTATAGTCCGATCTGCCGCCTCGGAACCTGATACCCCTCGAACGCCCCACGGAGTGGAGCTTGAAGCCCGGTCTGCGCGACTATGCTGCCCTGGCCGCCACGACCGCATCAGGCGGGCTGGGCCTCCTGCTTCCGCTTTACCTCACCCACCAGGGTCACTCGGTCGGCCTGGTCGGCGTGCTCACCGCCCTTGGCGCCGTCGCCTCGCTGCTGTCACGCATTCCGCTGCCGCTACTCTACCGGCCGAGCCGAAGCCGCCAGCTTCTGCTCTTGACGTCGGTTGGCGGCATGGTCTCGTCGGCCGTGTTGCCGTTCATGCCAGACCTGGTCTTCTTCACGCTGGCGCTGCTGGTAAACCGCGTCATGGGTGGGTTGGCGACGTCGATCTACCTGGCACGCTACCTGGATATGATCGGCAATGCAGCGGGCGTGGAGCGCCGCCGCGTGATGGGCTACTACGGCGGCACACAGGCGGCTGGCTACGCTGCATCAAGCCTCTTCTCAGGTCTTCTCGCTGACTACGCGGGATTCGAGGTCGCGTTCCTCTTCACTGCTGCCGCCTCGGGAGTGGCTGCCGCCATCCTGATCACACTCCCGAACCCGACGGGTTCTCAGGCCCGCGAAACGGTCGTCCGACCGCGCCCGGCAGGGTTATTTCGCGGGTCATTGGCCGCAGTGGACGACCCAGGCCTGTGGGGCGTGCTCAACGTGAACACGTGGAACCACTTTTTCCACACGATCAACGGGAGCTTCTTCCCGGTCCTTGCCACCGCCGTAGGGCTTCCGCCAGCTCAGATTGGACTGATCAGGGCGTTGTACTCGGGAGTCAACGCAGTCAGTCGGCCGGTGGCGTGGATCTTCATGGGCAGGCTCGGGCTTCGGCAGATCGCCTATGTGGGCATCGGTCTGCAGGCGGCTTTGCTGTTCGCGATGCCGTTCGTCCGAGACGTGCTCGTGTTCATCGCGATATCAGCGGCGTTTGGCCTTGGGCGCGCCGTGGTGGTGGTGGCGACGAGCGCCGGCCTGGCTGAGGAGGTCGACGACACGCGCGTCAGCCGCGGGATGGCCACCGCGACCTACAGCACATCAGCCGACGTCTCGAACATTGGCGCGCCGTTGGTCGGTGGGCTGGTAGCGAGCCTGTTCGGCATCGCCGTCATGTTTCCGGTGACGGCGGTCGGATTTCTCGCCTGCTTCGTAGCTGGAGACGTCGCAGTCGCCCGCTGGCGCGCTCGCCGCTCCTCGGGCATCGAACAGGTGCCTGCGCCCGCGCCCGGGTAGCGGGACAGGGAGACATGGTGAGTTGCCGACAACGTGCAGGTCTCGGGCGGTGTGTTGGCCATGTGGGGTCTCGGCAACCGTGGCTTTGGATGGTCCCTCGCCCCGCTGCTGATGGGCGTTTCCTGGGTGATGGTCAATCACCGCAGTCCCTGGGCCTCGGGGCTCATTGTGGTGGGCGTCGGAATCATCGTCCTCGAGATTATCGGATCGCTCGTGTTCTACTTCCGACCGATCAGCCTGACGACGCTGCTCATCATTCTGATACCGGGGGCGGTCGGCCTCACTCTGGTCGGCAAGCACCTGTAGCAGCGCGTCGCCACCTTCCTGACTCCTTCGTCCGAAAAAATCCGAAAAAAGAGGTGGGTGACAACCGTGACACCCGTGACACCCTTTGCTCTGCAGTGTCCTTTGTGCTGGTTTGGCGAAGGGACAACTGTACATTGAGCAAATTGTGGATCTGGTTCAGGCCACCGACGAGTAGATGCTGCGGATGCTGCGACCGTCGCCGTAGTACGACTCGAAGATGTGCTGGTAGGTTAGCTCGCACTTCTGGTCGAACAGGTCGGCCGTGTAGATCGCTGTGGGGAGCTTGTTGTCCAGCGTCTCGACGATGCACTGGTGGACGAGGGCGCGCGCCTGCTGTTTCTTGCGCCACTCCAGGACGAGCTTGCCGTTCTTGAGGGCTTCGAGCAGCTCGTGCGCTACTTTCTTGACTTCGGCCTCCTGCGCCTTCGTCAAATGGAGATCGGGCTTCGTGAGCAAGTCGAATAAGGCCAGCTCCTCTTCGCTCAGTCCCTCGCGAATGCCGCGGCGGTCCTCCTCGTTCAACTCCTTCGCAAGGTCGATAAGCTGTTTGAAGAACTCCTCGACGTTGGCGGAGCCAGCGTTGTACTCGTCAATCATGCGCTGGAAGCGCTCGAGGTAGTCGAGCCGCGACCGATTGAGCGCAACCATGCTCGCAAGCGTTTTCCCGATCAGGGCGCGGAGTCTGGCCGCCTCGGTCCGCTTATGGGCAGCCGCGAAGCTGGCCTGAAGCGCTTTGAAATCGATCTTGCCCAGGTCGATCGGCTCTCCCAGATGCGCTGACTGTCCGCGAATCACATAGCCCTGGGTCGCGATGGACTGGTCGAGCAGGTCCTCGACGTCACCCATCACTTCTGAGATATCCGCCTCTGGGGTTAGTGCATTGATCTTCGCGGCGAGGACGCCGAACAGCGCGCACCGCGGCGCGAGGCTCGAAGCGAGCGGGTCTGGGAGAATGGCCTTGAAAAGCCGCGCCACCTGCGCGGCGAGGAGCAGATACTGGCGGCGGGAGTCGTCGTTGACGATGATTGCCTCAACGGCGTCGTCGAGCCGTTTCACTCGCTCGAAGGCGGCCGCTTGTAGCACCCCATCGAGGTC
>JAERMM010000239.1 GCA_016844585.1 Chloroflexota bacterium
AGCGCTAGCGGACCAGCGCGAAACTCAGTACACTGGCGAGAACCCATTTGAGGAGGACGACATGACTCGATCCTGGCGATCCGGGGCTCTCGGTACGATTGTCGTTCTGCTTGCGATGGTCTCTGCCGCGCCCGCTTCATTTGCGGCGCCCGACGCCGCTCCTGCTCAGGCGCCCGCTGCGCAAGGCACGAAGCGAATCATCGGCGTCGTGGCCAGTAGTCCGACCACCCTGAGCGGTCCGATCGCTGCGACGGCAGGCTCGTCGCGCGGCCAGGATGCGCTCATCATGCTCGTCAACTCTGGTCTGACGATGATCGACAACACGGCACGGGTGCTGCCGGTTCTGGCCGAGAGCGTTCCGTCGGTCGAGAACGGTCTCTGGGTCGTCTACGATGACGGCCGGATGGACGTCACATTCAGGATTCGACCCGGCGCTCGCTGGCACGACGGGGTGCCGGTAACAGCGGGCGACTTCGTCTTCGCCGACCAGCTGCGGGGCGACCGCGAGTTGGCCGTGTTCGGCTTTAGCTCGTTCGCACCGCTCGAGGCTGTCGTGGCAGTGGACCCCGCGACGGTAAGAATGAACTGGTCACGGCCCTACATCTATGCTGACCTCGCGTACGGGTTCCAGGGCCAGACCTCGCCACTTCCGCTGCCGAGGCACATCCTCGAGCGTCCCTACCTCGATGACAAGCTGCGATTCCCCGATCACCCCTACTTCACGACACAGTTCGTCGGAAGTGGCCCGTTCAAGGTTCGCGACTACTCACTCGACAGTCACGTCCTGCTGGATGCGAACGATGCCTACGTCCTGGGCCGTCCGAAGGTTGACCAGTTCGAGGTCAGGTTCATCCCGGACGCGAACACGACCACGGCCAACCTGCTCGCCGGGGCGATCGACGTAACGCTAGGCGGCTCTTTCGCGCTCGAGACCGGCGTGGAGATCAATCGAATAGCCCCTAACGCCAAGATTGCTCTGGCTTCGCGGGGCGCCGTAACAGCCTTCCCGCAGTTCCTGAATCCGAGTCCTCCGCTGCTGCTCAACCTGGACTTCCGTCGAGCGCTGGCACATGCGGCGGACCGGGAGACGATGGTCGAGACCCTCATGTTCAACCAGACCGCGGTCGCGCACTCGTTCGTGAATCCAGTCGAGACCGTGTACAGGGACGTCGAGAGCAGCATCGTTCGGTATGAGTACAACCCGCTGCGGACAACGCAGTTCGTCGAGGGGCTGGGCTACCGACGAGGGTCGGAGGGCCTGTACCGTGATCCGTCCGGACAGACGATCAACATGCAGCTTGCCGTCCAGGGCGGGCGCGGAGACCCACGCGGGGCCGCCACACTGGCCCTGGTGGACAACTGGCGCCAGGCCGGGCTCGACGCGGAGGTCTTCATCATTTCGCCCGCGCTGGCGGTTGACGAAGAGGTTCGCGCCCAGTTCCCGGGCTTCGACATGGTGCGCCGTGGCAACTATCGCTTCGATCTGTACCGCGTGCTGGCGAGCATCGAGGCCCCGCTCCCGGAGAATCGGTTCCGTGGCGGCAACCGTGGGCGCTACATGAACGCAGATCTGGACGCGCTCATCGAGACACACGATGCGACCATCGACGAGCGGCAACGTGGCCCGATGCTGGCCCAGATCGTCCACCACGTGACGGACCAGGTGGTGATGATCGGCCTTTTCTTCGACCTGGACGCGACCGTGTACTCGGACCGCATCGTTGGGAGCGTCACCGGCTTCGCTGAGCGCTCTACCCAGGCATGGAACGCCCACACTTGGGACGTGAGGTAGCGGCCTTCAGAATGACACATTGGCCGCGACGCTAGGAGAAAGTGATGCCGACGGAGACAACCTACGAGCAGTGGATCAGACGCGAAGGACTTCCCGTCTTCAGAGGGCATGGCATCGAGGACGTAGCTGAGCTGGCTCTCGGGCCATGGGGACGCCTGGGCGGTCGAGGAGCGTTCATCCAGCTTGTAGGCATGGAAGGGCTGACCGGCATGTACGTCGGCGAAGTCCCGCCTGGCGGCAGCCTCGAGCCCGAGAAGCACGTATACGACGAATTGATCTATATCGTGTCCGGGGTCGGGGTCACCGAGGTCTGGAGTCCGAACGCCCGCGAGCGCTCGCACGTGTTCGAGTGGCAGACGGGGAGCCTGTTCGCCCCGCCGCTCAACACCTGGCACCGGCTCAACAACGCGTCGGGCACAGAGCCCGCGCGTTTCCTCGCGGTAACGACGGCTCCGGTCATCATGGACGTGACCCACAACGTCGACTTTGTGGTGAACAACGACTACGTCTTCGACGATCGATTCGACGGCCGGGACGACTTTTTCAACGTCGGCGAGCGCCAGCGCTCGCAGGAGCACCACCGCGGTGACTCAAACTGGGCCGACCTCCACACCTGGCGGACCAACTTCATCCCCGACGTGAGAAGCGTTGACCTCGACCCCGCCGAGGGATGGGGCGTTGGCAACGCGGCTGTGGCCTACGAGATGGGCGGCAACGTGCTGGTCGGCCACATGGCGGAATGGCCAGCGGGCATCTACCGCAAGGCGCATTTCCACTCGGGGGGCGCCATCCTGCTGATCGTCAAGGGGGAGGGGTACACGGTCATGTGGCCCCAGGAGCTCGGGTTGCAGCCTTTCAAGAACGGGCATGGAGATCAGGTGGTCTCGGTCCCCTGGAAAGAGGGGAGCGTGTTCAGCCCGCCCAGTGGCTGGTTCCATCAGCACTTCAACTCGGGACGCGTTCCTGCCCGCCAGCTTGCGCTTCGCTATGGCAGCAGCACCTATGGTGTCGCCTTCTGGGACGTGCACTCAGGCGAGGGCACCGGCATCAGTGTGAAAGAGGGCGGGACCAACATCGACTACGATGACGAAGACCCTGAGCTGCGCCGCCGATACAGGGACGCGCTCGCCGCGAACGGCGTCGCCTTCCGCATGGCCGAGCTTGCGACGGTACGATAAGGACAGGTGCAGCAGATGCTGTTCCGATTCAGTCAGTCGACTTCCGTTTAGGGGAGGGACGTGTGTTGCAAGTACTGCGACTGTCGCTCGCAGCGGCGGTGGTGACGGTAGGCGCGTTGGCCTGCGCGCCGACACGGTCAGGCGGTGAGCGGGCTGACGTCGTAGCCGCGCCTTCGTCGCGGCAGGGCGGCACGCTCAAGCTGGCCTGGACGCCCGAGCCGGATACCATCGCCCCCAAGTTCGCCGGCGGCTCTGGGCTGGCGAATTACGTGTGGCCCTTCAGTTCCTTTCTCACCTATCTCGACATCGGGGGCGTTGCGCGCCCGATGCTGGCCCAGGAGATCCCCACCCAGGCGAACGGTGGCTGGATCGTCAACCCGGACGGGACCATGATCACTACCTACCGCCTGCGCCCAAACACGAGATGGCACGACGGAACGCCGCTCACTGCCCAGGATTTCGTGTTCGCCTTCGAGGTGTATACCGACAAGGAGATCCCGGTATCCAAGGCGAGCCCTGAGCACCTCATGGAACGCGTCGACGCCATGGACGATCACACGGTCGTGGTTCGATGGAAAGAGCCGTATGTCAACGCGAACACCCTGGGGTTCGAGCAGCTCATCCCGCTGCCGCGCCACACGCTGCAGGCCAAGTACCGCTCCGACAAGGCGACCTTCGTCTTCGGACAAGAGTGGACGACCGCGTACGTCTCAACTGGTCCGTTCAAGGTCGAACGGTGGACGCAAGGCGTCCGCCCAAGCTCGACGCGATCGACATTCGGTTTATTCCCGACTCAAATGCCCAGGTGGCCAATCTGCTGTCCGGCGAGGTGGACATGGTCAACTCGCCGGGAGTGCGCGCCCGTGAGGCGCTGATCGCAAGAGATCAGTGGGGTGCAAGTGGCGAGGGCTACATCAAGTCCTGGAGCACCGGGGCTCCGTACATTGACTGGCAGTTCCGCGACGTGCCGAACTGGCAGCGGGCGATGGGAGACATTCGCGTCAGACAGGCCCTGCTGCACGCCACCGATCTGGAGGGGATCAACGAGGCCATCAACCTCGGGTTCTCTCCGGTGGTCCATGCCTTCATTTCGCCGGAAGACCCGCTCTTTCCCGAGGTCGATCGCGTGATCACCAAGTACGCGTACGATGGGAACCGCGCGGCGGCGCTGCTGGCCGAGGCCGGCTGGCGCCGGCCGTCCGGCGGTGGGCTGGTGACCAACGCCGCTGGCCAGCCTTTCGATCTCGAGCTGTTTACAACCGCGAGCCAGCAATCCCAGGCGACCATCATCGCAGACAACTGGAAGACGGCTGGCGTGAACTCGACGTTATTCGTCGTGCCTCAGGCGCAAGCGCGAGACGACGAGCTTGCGACGCACTACACGGCAGCGCGCGTGAACAACCGTCAGCTTGGGGTGGAGCAGTTCATCTGGACGTCGCGTGAGTTCTCCACCCCGGAGAATCGCTGGAGCGGCTCAAACCGCGGCAGCTTCTTCGACCCCGAGATCGACCATCTGCAGAACCTCCGCCTGACGTCGCTAGACGAATCCGAGCGCCGCCGGGCGACAGTCTCGGTGCTAAGACGCCTGACCGAATTGGCTGGTCCGACGCCATTCCTGTACGCGGTAGAGGTTATCTTGGCACGAAGCTACGTCGTTGGCCCCGTGGCGAAGCTGCCCGAACAAGGCGGCATGACGTGGAACATCCACGAGTGGGAAGTTACCCGCTCCCGGTAATGCCTTTCGTAACCGGGCCAGCGGTTTCTGGTGGTTGTCCCATCGTGGGTTGCGCCTCGTTCCAGCGCGTGGTCTGCTCGTACAGATGTGCCGCGGTCAAGCTCAGCGGGGACTGGCGCCGCGCCGACCGCTGGCACGGCGTCGAGCGGGCCCAAGACACTCACCGTCGCCGTCGAGGCCGACATCTCGTCGCTCCGCCCTGACCGCTTCGGTCCATTCATGGATCGCTACGCGAACCGAACGCTGTATGACGTGCTGCTCCATTTCGAAACCAAACAGACGCCTCGGGGGCCCTGGTACGACCCCGACAAGTACCAGTTCCGCATCGCCTCCGCCATGAACGTGTCTCCGGATCGCCGTCTGGTGACGTTCACAATTCGCGACAACGCAACGTTCGATGGCGGGAAGAAGATCGACGCGGAGACGGTCGCGAAGTCGTTCCAGTGGTTCTGGGACAACGGCGGAGCAGCCCGCGGTCAGCTCTTCTCGAACGGAACAACCTCACGGGATGACATCGTAGCCGAGGGCAATAGGGTCATCATCACCCTCAAGGACCCGGTGCCCTGGGGTGGCTGGGCGAAGTTTGTTGACCTCAGGTCGATCATCGACGTCGACGAGATCATGACGCACGCAACCGACGACGATCGCTTTGGAACCCGCTGGCTGGAGAACAACGTCATCCCATCGGGCCCTTACAAGATCGAGCGGCGCACCAAGGGCGAGCAGATCGTCATGGCCGCCCGCCCGGACTACTACGGTCCGAAGCCAGGCATTGACCGCATCACTTTCCCCCTGCGCTATTCGCTGCTCAAGCGAGGGGACGTCGACATGGTCAGCCTGCTCGACTTCAAGGACCTGGATGACGCCAAGAGTGACCCGAACGTCGCCATCGAGTCATGGGACGGCAACAACTGGACCGTTCTCGGCATGAACTGGAAGGTACCTGAATTCCAGGACCGCAACGTTCGAAAGGCCATCGCCTGTGCGGTACCCACCGATGAGATCATTCGATCAGTGTATTACGGCTTCGCCAACCCGATGAAGACGCCGTGGGGCACGACAGTCCCCGGTGGCGACCCAACCACATGGCCGTACGCTTTCGACCTGGACCGCGCCCGCGGCTACCTTGCGCAGTCCGCCTTCCCGACCGGCTTCAGTCAGACGCTATCGATCACGAACGCCGACCCCAACTGGGACAAGGCGGCGCAGATCATCGCCGAATCACTCGGACGCATCGGTATCCGTCTCACGATCGAGAAACAGACGCCGGCTCAGATCGCCACCGGTTATGCGCAGAGGAACATCGCGATGGGAATCAACGCGTTTACCCCATTCGTGCATGATCCCGGCTACCACGCC
The DNA here is from genome assembly GCA_016844585.1 of Chloroflexota bacterium. Classification (GTDB taxonomy): domain Bacteria; phylum Chloroflexota; class UBA6077; order UBA6077; family SHYK01; genus JAERMM01. Next base: position 6,065 of record JAERMM010000239.1, read on the forward strand.
CTCTGGACCCAACTGCCAGAGAGCGGCGCCAATTGGTTCGACTACCGCAGCGCCGAGGCGGAAGAGATCGCGCGACAATTCCGTGCTCGCCGAGATCGTCTTCTCCTGGCCCGGCATCGGCCGCTATGCGATCGATAGCACGCTCGTGGCCGACCTCGCGCCGCTGCAGGCCGTCGTCCTCATCGTGACGGCGGCCACACTGCTCGTCAACCTCCTGGTTGACGTCAGCTACTACTGGTTCGATCCGCCATTCTTGGCGCCTGGCTCCTCGCCACGGTCCTCATCCCGCTCCTGACCGGCCGCGACGCCGAAGGCGTCGTTTACGGAGCACGCCTGCTGGCGCCTTCTGCCGAGAATCCATTCGGAACCGACCCGGTCGGTCGCGACATCCTTGTCCGCATTGCTGTGGGCTTGCGCTACGATCTGTTCGTCTCCATGGCGAGCGTCGTGGCCGCGGCAGTGCTCGGCGTCCTCGTCGGGGCGCTGGCCGGATCCGCTCCCGAATGGCTCGACACCCTGGTCATGCGCCTGGTGGACATCATCGCTTCGTTCCCGAGCTTTATTCTCGCCATCATCATCAGCGTCGCCCTGGGCGGGTCGATCGGCACCCTGATCTTTTCCATCGCGCTCGTCCTCCTGCCTCTGCATGCCCGCGGCACCCGAGCCGCCATGCTGACTGAGCGATCCAAGCCCTACGCGGACGCGGCGCGGGCCATGGCGATTCCTCCGGTTCGAATCGTTCTGGTGCACCTGCTGCCGAACAGCCTGCGTCCGACCATCACACAGATGGCGATCGATATGTCAAACGCGATCATGATCACCGCCGCGCTCAGCTTCCTGGGCTTTGGCATCCAGTCACCCATCCCTGAATGGGGCCTCATGGTCAATGAAGGTGCAAGCTACATCGTCAATGGCCAGTGGTGGGTAACATTCTTCCCAGGACTGGCGATCCTCTCGGTCGTGCTCGCGCTGTTCTTCATCGATCTCGGGCTGAAGGAGATCCGCGGGGACGCGTGATTTTCCCCCAGTACCTACGGCCTGGTGACCGTTACGCTGGTTCCGTTGCTGTCGCCGTCCAGGTCGTGATTCTCAACTGATGCATACGGGTACGAGTTGTACCTAATGTCGGTCACAGCGAAGGTGGTGGACGTCCGACTGTTCTGAATGCCGGCGCTCGTCACAGTGCACCGTCCGTTTGATCCGGTCCTGCACGATGCGATTCCTGAGGCGCCGCCACTCCAATTGCCTGTGACCGTTGCGCTACGCCTTGGATTGTGGTTGGCCTCGTGCGCCAGGACTGAGACGGTCACTCGCCACTGATTCCGTCGATAGGTCGCACTCGCCGCATCTAGGTCCGCGACGTGTACAGAACCAATCGTCGGCGCACTGGTTGCCGTCGGTTGCGTTGTGACCGTATAGGTCGCAGTCGACGTCAGTGACGCTGTCGCCCCGGCCGTCGGGCTCAACGTCGTGGTTGGCGAAGCGGTGGCGCTGGGTGGCGGAGTGGAGGTCGACGTCGCTGATGCCGTCGCGGTGGCCGTCGGCGTGGGCGTGTCGCAAGGTTGGGACTGCGTCAGGGTATCGATCATCACACCCTGGCGATTCCAGAATTGGAATGTCATTCCGCAAGCGTCGGCATTGACGAGCATGGCGCCGTAGTCGCTGTTGTATCGAACGATGCTGCCGGCGATTGGCGTGCCGAAACCGTAGGGGCTTCGCCCGCCGAGACCGTTGACGATGTACGGCAAGCCGTTCTTGTCGATACGCTCGTAGCTGTGATCGTGACCGCTCAGCACCGCGGTAGCGCCCCACTGCTGGAACGGCCATTGCATCCACGAGGAACTGCCGTGCTGGGCGGAAGAGAACGCGGGGTGGTGAAACACGACGATCTTCCACGGAGCCGTCGAAGCGGCCATTCGCGTCTGGAGCCATTGGCCCTGCGTGGAAGTGGCAGAAGTGCCGTCAGGCTCGCGGGGATCGCTGTCGATGACGAAGAAATGCACCGAGCCCCGCACAAACTCGTAATACCGTTCGTTGTTGGGCAGCGTGAAGAACGCGTTCCAGCCGCTTATACCTGCGTCCCAGTCATGATTGCCGAGCGCAGGCCAGAACTTATTCGAACTGGCACCAGTGCCATAGGCGCCGAGATAGGGGGACATGAAATCGTAATAGTAACGACCGACGCACAGGTCGAACTCTTCGAACCCGTCGGTGTTGCCGGTGCAATAGTTGTTGTCCCCGACGGTTACAACGTAGTCGACGTTCCAGCTGCGAATGAGGTTGGCCACGCTGATTGCGGGCTCGCTATTGTTCGATCCGAAGTCGCCAACGACCGCGAACCGAGTACCCGCGGGCTGGTCAAGAGGCGCGTTGGAACCGCGGCTTGCCACGGCCGGGCTCGCGCTCGACCCTTGGGGGCCGCCCCAGAACCCCAGCCCATAGACCAGTCCCCCCACCACTCCGATTGTGGTGAGCCGGCTTAACCATGCATTCACGTGTAGTGCCCCCTGACTGCTTAGGACGAACAGATAAGCCGCCCCGGTGACGTCTCTATTATGGAGCTAAGGAGCGGCGCCTTGACCACGTCGCCGATGCTCCAGAGCTGATCGAACTGATAGGCGGCGAGGCCACTAGACGTATGTGTGGGTGATGACCTCCAACAGGTGGCCATTGGAGTCTTTGAAGTAGAAGCCGCGGCCTTGGTGATGATAGTTGATCTGCATGTCCTCGGATTCAAACGGGCCACTCCCATAGACGACATGCCTATCCTGCACGCGGTTGAGTATGGCGTCGAACTCAGCGTCCGAGACAAGGAAAGCGTAGTGGCTGGGTTGGAACTCGTCGGACTCATCAAAATCCAGGCTGAGGTACTCATCGATCTTCACGGGCGCGCGCCGTTTTTATCTTACGCCGCTCCGGCCGCGCATCCCGTGTCGCGAGACTATCCTGACGGTCGCACAACGATGGTGATCTCGAAGAGGATCGACGGCGCGAGGCAGAGCGGATAGCAGGGTGGATCACCGCGCGCTGTGAGCGTGGTCTGACCGAACCCGAGCGCTTGGTAGACGCCCCGACCGGCCGCCGGACCGGCATCAACCCGTGCCAAGATGCTCGGATCGGTGACCAACCCCGTCCAAACGTAGCTCGTGCCCAAATCGAGGGTAAACGTCTGCCCGACAAAGAGCGTCATCGTCTTGTGGTTGTCGCTCAGAGTGACGACCGATGATGCGGCGCCCGCCGTTGGCGTAACGGCGACGGCGCAACCCGGCGGGGGTGGATAGATCATGATGCAGACTCGATCCGCTTCGATGAAAGTGCCGCCCCCTCCTGGGATGACACATTGGCGGGGGTACGACTGCGTCACCGGATAGCCTGCTCGGGCGCACTCGTCGAAGGTTCGAACGGCTGGACGCGGGCTCGGCGAAGCGGCCGGCGTGGCCGTTGAGGTCGGGGATGCGGCCAAAGGCCCAGGGGGTGTGGCGCTGGGGACCCCGGAGGGCACAGGCTGCGTGCTGGACGCAGTGGGCACGACCGTGGCCGGCGGCGCGAGCCGGATTAATTCAGCATCGTGCTCGTTGGCCCACTCTTCGCCGGCTCGATCACCCCATACTTCCGCGAATATGGCTTGGGTCTCCGGGTCCTGGTCCAACAAGCTCTGGCCATCCATAGCCAGGCGTGCCCCCTCGCTCTGAGTGCTGGCCGGCCCAGCCGCGAGGACGAAGACCACCAGCGCCGTACTGAGTCCCCTGCACCAGCGCCTACGGACATCGATCACGGTGGGCGCCTCCACGCATGGTTGGCATCCATCGAACAACCGCCCCGCTCAGTTGCTATTTCATGCTGGTCGCGACAGCGGGCTGGGACGGGGGCACAATTGCCTATTGTCACGTCCGTCGTCCTCGAGGCTGCACATGATCGTGATACCTGGTCTCCCGCGATGAGGACGGTCGGGTCCAAG
>JAERMM010000043.1 GCA_016844585.1 Chloroflexota bacterium
ATGCCGGTCATTGGGGTCTACTGGGGCGAGGCCATCGAGAATGCGGGCCTGGCGGCTTATGCGCGCACCGAGACGCCCGGGCTCATCGAGGCTGCGCCGGGCCACACGCCACCGGACCCAACGACCTATCCAGGAGAGCCAGACCTGGGTCGGCACATCATCCAGTCACTGGTAACCGATGGCTTTGACATCGCGCATTCGTGCAGGATGCCGGCCGGCAACTATGGGACCCACAGCATCGGGCACGCATTTGGGTGGGTGTATCGACAGTTGATGCACGACGACGTCATCCCCAACGTGCCTGTGTTCCTCAACACGTACTATCCGCCCAACCAGCCGACGATGAAGCGTTGCTTCGAGTTGGGGAAGGCTATCCGCCGGGCGGTTGCGACCTGGGACAACGACAAGACGGTGGCTGTCGTAGCGTCTGGTGGGCTCACCCATTTCGTGATCGAAGAGGAGCTTGACCAACGCGTCATCAAAGCGATGCGCGACAAGGACGAGAGCCTCCTCACCGACATGCCCATGTCATGGTTCCAGTCGGGCACGTCGGAGATCCGCAACTGGGCCGTCGTGGCGGGCGCAATGCACGACGGCGACCAGGCGATGCGGCTGGTCGACTATTTGCCGTGCTATCGAAGCCAGGCCGGAACCGGCTGCGCGATGGCCTTCGCGGAGTGGCGCTAGACGCTAGAGGACTTTCCCTTACCACCCCCTCCCCCTCGACGAGAGACGGCTGGGATGGGGGTGATTCGCTCAAGTCGTCTCCGTGAATGAGTGCACGGGCTCGTTGAGCTTCTCCTCCCCGTAGACGATCTTGACCGCCTCGCGCAGGATCGGGCTGTACTTTGAAGCCTGACCCGTTCGTGGAGACACAGTGGAGGCGCTGCGATCGCCGAATCGGTAGGAGCCCTTTTCGACGGGCAACTCGATGAATTCGTTGGCGGCCGGATCGCGGAACACGTTCATCGGGTCCTCACCGCGCGCCACCTTCTCCATGTTTTCCTTTAGCAGATTGCGGTAGATGATGACCCCCTTGTCGGAGTAGCCTAGGTGCTCCTCCTCGCGGTCGGCGATATCCCCCTGCGTGTACCACATCGACATGTCCTGGCCGCTGTTGTTGTCCAAGAAGGGCCATTCGGGTTGGCCGTCCGCCGCAAGCGTCGCGGCTGGCACATCATAGAAGGGGATTGGTGCGTTTCGATCGACGGTAACGCCGGGTCCCTGGTGGTAGTAGGTGTACCAGACGTGCCAGGTGTGGCTGTCGTCTATCGGGACGCGAATCTGAAACGCGTTGATAGCTCGGAGGTAGTTCGGGAAGACCGCGGGATGGCCGACTGCCCAGTCGGCGTCTGCCTCCGTGCTCCCAACCAGGACGCGCCGTTTCGTGATCCCGTGGTCGAAGACGGTGAATCCGATCTTCTCGTGCTTCAGGACGCTCTCGTCGCGTTTCCCGTTCCGAACTGCTCGTCGTTTCAGATCCGGCCGGCCGAGGCGCTCGAGAACGTAGTCCGAAAAATACTGGTGCAGCCACTCGACGTGCACTGGGTCCAGTGAGTTCTCCATGCACTGCAGCCAGTTGCAGGGGATCACCGTGGCGCCAATGTCGCGCGCCACGTTCTCCATCTCGAACACATCCCAGTGAGGGATCAGCGGCGCTGGTTGCGGGCCGAGATAGGCCCAGATCATGCCGGCGTACTCTTCCACTGGGTACGCTTTGATGGTGACGCGGTCCTTGAAGGTGCTGTTCGGGTCCTCGGTCTGCTCGAACGGCTGCTCCAGGCAGCGACCCGTGGCGTCCCACAGCCAGCCGTGGTAGGCGCAGCGCAGGCCCTCCTGCTCGGGGATGCCGAAGATCATGCCGGCGCGGCGGTGAGGGCAGCGTTGAGCGACCAGCCCGATGGCGCCGGAGCGGTCACGATAGAGGACGAGGTCCTCGCAGAGGAGGCGGACGGGACGTGTCCCGCGCTCAGAGAGTTGGCTGCTGGCTGCGATAGGGTGCCAGTAGCGCCGCATCATCTCGCCCATTGGCGTGCCCGGGCCTACCCTGGAGAGTTTTTCGTTCTCTTCCTTCGTTAACATTCATTCCTCCAACGGCTACGCCCGTCGATCGGTTTCGGCCTTGCTTGGTCCAGATCATACTTGTCCGTGCTGGGCTCGTAAAGATGGATGCCCATGGCTTTTTGAGAATGCCCGTTTTTGGAGGGCCCCATCGTTCGCTCCGAGCTCTCACGTTGATGCCTTCAGGCTTGACCGCCTACACTTTCGTTCACGACACTCCTTGAAGGACCGCTTCTTGTGACGGATCTGGCTGACCTGCTGTGTTTGCAGGCTGGACTTACAGCGCGCGCCGCCGGATCCACCTTCTCTCGGCTGGAGAGGGTGCTCAGCGATCCGAACCCGTACTCGTCAGTGGACCTTCATGACCATGGCTCCAACGGATTGGGCGACGGTCACTCAACGGTCGCATCGGCGATCGAGGTGGTGTCGCACAGTGGAAACCGTCTGAGCCTGCGGTACCCATCTCTGCGGCGTAGGCAGGATCTGGCCCGTGGGGTCGAGGCGGCGCTCCTCGACCTGCATGGGGTCCACGAGGCGAGGGCGAACCCGTTCGCCGGCCGCGTCGTACTGCGCGTCGATCTTTCCGTGATCAGCATGGGTGAGATTACCGCTGCGATTTGCGCGGCTCAGCCCATCGACCCGGTGGAGTCTGAGCACGACCACGAGCATGACGATGTCTGTTGCAGCGAGGGGTGCAGCGCGGACTGTCTCGAGAAAGGCTGCCTGCACGGTTTCGGCTCGAAGGAGGCGGATTCGTGCTGCGCCTCCGGCCACGTCCACACCCACGGAGAGGCCGACGAAGAGGACATGTTGGCCCTCCGCAAGCGCCTCGTCGTCGGTGGCATCGCGCTCGCAGGCCTGGGTGGGGCGCGCCTTCTCTTTGGCGCGGCGTTCGCGGGTGGCCCCCTGGTTCTCGCGGGTGGAATCGCGGCCACGCTTTTTACGGGGATCCAGTTCCTCCGTGAGGGATGGGAGATCGCCCGCGGTGAAGAGCCGATGGATACAGACCTGCTTGTGGCAGTGGCCACTATCGCCACAGTGCTGCTTGGCGAAGCAGGAACCGCGCTCGTGGTCATCTGGCTTCTCAACCTCGGCGAGTTGCTGGAGAACATCACCTTGCGACGGACGCGCCAGGCGATCCGAAATCTCGTTTCCATCGGCGACAAGGAGGTCTGGCTGGCAGTCGATGGCGTGGAGGTGCGCGTTGCCCTCGAAACGCTCAAGGTTGGAGATGTGGTTGCGATCTATGGCGACGACAAGATCCCCGCCGACGGCGTCGTTATCGACGGAGCCGCCACGGTGAACCAGGCCCCGATCACCGGCGAGTCGGCGACAGTGCAGAAGGTGGTTGGCGACGATGTGTATGCCGGCACCGTGGTGGAGTTCGGCGCCCTTACGATCCGAGCTACACGAGTCGGGTCGGAGACCTACGTTGGGCGGTTGATCCGCCAGGTGGAAGAGGCGCGAGAACTGCGCGCTCCCATCGAGACGGTCGCCGAGCGCTTCTCACAGGGATTCGTTCCTATCTCGTTTGCCCTGGCGGCGGCGGTGTTCGTCCTCACCGGCGATCCTCGCCGCGCGATGACGATGCTGCTGATCGCCTGCCCGTGCGCGGCGGGCCTGAGCACGCCAACTGCGGTTAGTGCCTCGATCGGGAACTCTGCCAAGCGCGGAGTGCTGGTGAAGGGAGGTGTCCATCTCGAGGCCGCTGCCAGAGTCGACACCATCATCCTTGATAAGACGGGCACGTTGAGCACCGGAAAGCCCAGCATCACTCGCATCCGTACGTTGTCGCCTTCGCACGATGAAGCCGCCATCGTGCGTTTTGCCGCCGCCGCGGAGATGCACTCGAAGCACCCGCTCGCCGTGGCGATCATGCGAAATGCCATGCAGCTCGAGCTGGTGGTTCCCGATCATGATGAGTTTGACACGCTGCCTGGCCGCGGCGTTCACGCACGGGTAAACGGACAATCCGTACTGGTTGGAAACCGGCGGCTTCTCGACGATTTCGGAGTTGTTGTCCCGGATGCAGCGGTGGAGGCCCTAGACGAGATGCGCCGCGACCGTGTCACGGCGCTCTGCGTGGCAGTCGACGGACTGATCATCGGCGTGGTGGGGGTGAGCGACTCCATTCGCCCTGAGGCTGCGCCGGCGCTTCACGCTCTGCGGTCCGCCGGCATCGAGCGCATCATCATGTGTACGGGCGATAGCTACGAGGTGGCGGAGGTCGTGGCGCGCGATCTGGGCATCGATGAGTTCTACGCCGGGTTTCTTCCGGAAGATAAGTTCCAGCTCGTCAAAGAATTGAAAGCCCAGGGTCGCCGGGTCGCAATGGTCGGCGATGGCATCAACGACGCGCCGTCTCTTGCCCTCGCCGATGTTGGCATCGCCATGGGGACGGCCGGTTCAGACGTCGCGATCGAAGCTGCCGACATCTCGCTGGCGGGCGATGACATCCGTGGCGTTGCGACGGTGCTGGACCTCAGTCGCCGCACCTTCTCGGTCATCAAGCAGAACTACGGTCTTGCTCTTGGGGTGAACGCGGTGGGTCTCGTTGTGGCTGGGGCAGGGGCCTTGAATCCCATCCTCGCCGCGGTGTTGCATAACCTGAGCACGTTCGCGGTTGTCGGCAATTCCAGTCGCTTGATCGGCTACGAGCCAAGCGAAGAAGCGATGCGAGCGGGCACGACGAGGACGATGGGCCCACGTGAGGAATTCATCGGGCTGAAAACGCTCGTCGGCCAGCCTTCCAGTCAAGAATCAAAGCGGTGACCAACTGTTCTCATCGTTGATGGGGCAATCGATGTCTAGAGCCACGCTGTACCGAGGAGGACCTTGATGGGGATTCGGAGTCTCGTGCGGGCGGCCGCGTGGGGTATTGGTGTCGCCGGTTTGGCGGGCGCCGGCCTCGTATACACTCGCGGCGGTCGGCCGGCGCTGAAGGGCGCGATGGTGAGCTATCTGGCGCTGTCAGACAGAATGCGCGAGATCGCCGGCGATACAGCGGAGCGGGTGCGAGACGCGTTCGAGGAAGCGAAGGTGGAGTACGCCGACACGCTGGCGCCGGGGGTCTCGTCCGAGGGCGCCCGCGACGGTATCCGCCGCTCGGCCTGAAATGTGTGCTCAAAGGGCCGGGGCGCCGCTCGCGGCGCACAGCGGCCTCCCAATAGGTTAGGCCGACCAAGGGTCAATCCGCCGGCTCTTCTGTCCGTGGAGCGAAGCGGCCGTTTGGGCCGCGACGACGCGGTTGGCTAGGGCGATGTGGTCGAGCCCGCCGCCGCGGGGTGGGGGCCGGTCGTTCGGCGTCCAGCCCGGCCGATTCATCGGCGCGTCCCGCGTTCCACTGTGCGCGTACCTCGGCGACCAGGTCTTCCCACCACTCTGAAACCAGAGCAAGAGTTGTGCTAGCGCGCTCTCCCGAAACGCCGTGGGGTCGCTGTTCTTGTCCAAACGGATATTCAATAGGCCCTTCTTCGCCCGGTTCGACGACGTGGAGCGAGCCCTTCTCGTTGCCGCGCCGTGCCCCTCGACTTCGTCGACTGGCGACGATGGCGACAGCGGCGCCGGCGCCAACGACCAGCCCCCAGGGCCCGAAGGCGGCGTTAGCCAGATGCACGTAGAGTGCGGGCAATCAAGGCCTCCCTGAGTCTTAGGTTGCCGTGGACACGACCTCGTGGGTCGGCTCGGTGGTCTGGCCCGACGGTGAGTTGAACTTCCAAAAACTATCCAATGCGTACCAGGCAATCACATACCAGGGCGCGGCGCCTAGCTGTCCCGGGTTCGCCAGGAATTGGCGGGCTGCCAGTGCGCCAAGCGCGATTGGGAATGCGGATCGGAGGTCTACCTTCCCTTCGCTTAGCTCTCCGAGGCGCGCATCGAAGCCTCGAAAGGCATCCTGGATGAGAGAGGCAACCTCACTCGGCGCGCCATACTGCGGGTTGTGTTGCGGCGTCGAAATCACGTCGAGAATGTACAGGCCAGCCTCTCGGACGAGCTCGATCAGCCCGGACGTGTCGAGCTGTGTTGCGTCATACCAGATAACCAGGCTGCCGGTTTGAAGGTTGGACGTAACGTCGAAAATGTCAGCGAGTTCCAGAAGCGCCGTGGTGAGTTGTGCCACGACCTGGGGGGTAAGCTGCTCGCGGGGAACGCGGGCACGGATCCGGCCCGGGAGACTGTGCACCAGCCGCGCCCGAACCGGTTCCATCAGGCATCGCCTCGACGGTCATCGTACTCAGTCTTCGCCTCGGCATACAGGTCCTGGACCTGTTCGCTCGTCTCCGCGGCGAACTCCCGTGCCCATTCGCTCAGAGCCAGGTATCCGGTTATCGCTTTTTTCGCGACGGGCCTTCCGCCCTTCAATGCGAAGAGGCCGGCGCCTGCGAGCACGGCGATTCCAAGCGCCGGCCCTCCGCTCATCAGGCTGCCGAGTAGTGCGTTCAATCCCATATACGGACCTCCCGTCTCGCTATGCTGGATGCAGGGACAGAGGTGCAAAACGTTCCTGCCACGAACGCAATTGTATAGTACGTTCTGCGCGCTGAAGACGGGGCACTCGACGAGGTTCGCTTGCAGGGAGAGCGAGACCGACCTGTTTCCAGAAAGCCCGGGCCGACGAAGAGATCGGCAGCCGCGGGGCGGCCGCGGTCTGTCCCGGCCCAATTCGGCGGTGTCCTTGTGCGCCTTCCGAGGTACGTCAGGCTGACGTACGCGGTCGTGAAGGACAGGCGCGTACCGGCCAACAAACGGCTCTTGGCCTTGGTAGGGGCAGCCTATGCCATCTCGCCAGTCGATCTTGTCCCGGTGTTCATCCCGGTGTTTTGCCAGATCGAGTGCATGGCAGCGCTCCTCCTTACGGTTCGCCACGCACTTCGCAGTGCCCCGGAGGAAGTAGCAACCGCACACCTCGAGGGAACCGGGCTGACCTTCTCAATTCTGGACGAGGACATCGCGACGCTACGCCAAACGCTCATCTGGGCGGGAGTGAAGTCTGCTCGCGTTGCTTCGACGACGGTGGGGAGAGCCCGGTCGCTCCTGGGTCGGTCAGCCAGCCGCGTATGGATTCTTGGGCGGTCTGGAAAGGTGGGTCCACTGCCCTCTGAACCTTGAGCGCGGCGGCTCGCGTTGTCAGAAACCCGAGCTTTACCGGGCCAGGCTGGTCACGATCGTGTTCACGTTGTACGTCATCATGTCGATATAGGTTGTGGCCGGGCTGTTTCTGCCTCCCAGAGCATCGGTAAAGAGCTGCGGCGCTACCAACACGCCGGCCTCGTTCGCGACCCGCTGCATGATGCGGGGATCGGAAACGTTTTCTACGAAAACGGTGGCCACACCGGTTGCGCGGATGTCCTGCACCAACCGGTTGATCTGCTGGGCGGACGGCTGAGCGTCGGTGAAGAATGAAGCCAGACCAACACCAACGATGTCGAAATCGTAGCGCCTTGCAAAGTAGCCGAACGTGTCGTGGGACGTTACCAGTCTACGGCGTTCCCGTGGGAGCGTGGCGATCTGATCCGTAACCTTTGCGTCTAGCGCCTGCAGCCGCGTGACGTAGGCGTTATGGTTGGCTGAGTAGACGTCGGCATTTCGCGGGTCGATGCCGACGAGCGCGTTTCGAATCGTCCCTGCCATCACGATTGCATTGGCGACGTCGTGCCAGACGTGGGGATCGATCTCGTCGCCTTCATGGATCAGATCCAGGGCCTCAGAAACCCGTATTCGCGGAGCGCGCGCGCCAGATGCCCGGTAGAGCCGGTCGAGCCAGGGCTCGCTTCCCAGGCCGTTTTCGAAAATGATCTCGCTCTGCACAAGGGCCCGCACATCGGTTGGGGTCGGTTCATAGCGCTCGGTGTCGCCATCAGGGCCAACTAGGGTGGCGAGATCGATTCGGTCGCCACCTATGTTCTGGACGAGGTCGCCCACAACGCTGAATGTGGCCACTACCTTGATGCGATTCTGCGCCGCGACTGGGGTCGCGAGCGTGCCGATCGCCATGAAGGTGAGGACCAGTGCAGAGACGCCCACCCCTCGGCGCATGTGTTTCCTTATATCACAATATCGGGATATTTCAGAACGAAAGACTGGGTATACTAAGAGATGGCTGATTCTATGTCAAGCCTCATGGTGGCAACGGCAGTGCAAGCCCCGCCGCTGAATGGGGCGGTCGATCTGCATTTGAGGGTTCTGGAGGTCACATGATTCGTCCGATCAATATGGTCCCCGCGAAGGCGAAGCTCTTTCGCTCGGTGGGGGAGGAGAGCCGTCTGACCGTTCTGGAGGCCCTCATTCCCGGCGAGCGGCACGTGACCGATCTCGCGGAATACACGCAGCAGTCGCAGTCGACCGTTTCGACGCACCTCGCCGCGCTGCACGGGGTTGGCTTGGTGATCCGAGCACACGACGGCAGGCAGGTTCGCTACGGACTGGCCCATCCGTCAGTAGTCAGGTTGCTCGCCGCGGCCGAGGAGACGGTGCTCTCGACGTCTGGGCAGGAGTACGCGTGCGCCAGCCCCTGCTGTAACACTCCTGAGGGCTGATCCGGGCGCCCGCGCCGCCATGATTGCGGGTCAGCACCCTCTCGTTCCCATAGCTGGCTCGCAGGACATTTCAGCCATCCACCTGCGAGGTGTAACTGCACAGTATCCCGCTAGCAGCGCGCCTGCTCTGAGCGATGCCAACTTGACCGTACCCGTGGGATCATTGGTCGCGCTGGTGGGCGCCAACGGCGCCGGCAAGTCGACGCTGCTCAAGGCGATTGTGGGACTCGTTCCTCTGCAAGCCGGCGAGATACTCGTTCACGGTCAACCGTTTTCAAGTCAGCGGCGGCGTGTGGCCTATCTGCCCCAGATCGGTGAGCTGGACTGGCACTTTCCAGTGAGCCTGCACCGGTTGGTTGTCACTGGCCGCTACGTGCATCTGGGGTGGCTTCGCCGCCCCGGTCGGAGAGACGCTGAGATGGCGTCAGCGGCCCTTGCCCGTCTCGGGTTGGACGATCTGATGGGTCGACAGATCGGTCAGCTCTCAGGGGGCCAGCGGCAGAGGGCTTTGTTGGCTCGTGCCATGGTCCAGCAGGCCGATGTGCTGCTGCTGGATGAGCCTTTCACCGCTGTGGATGCTGAGTCACGCTCGGTCCTGATCGAAGTGCTTCGGGAGCTGCGCCGCCAGGAGGTCACCGTCCTCGTGGCTACCCACGATCTGGAAAGCCTGTCAGTAGATCCGACGGCCGTCGTCCATCTCCGCGACGGGCGGATCGACGGTCTCGGTGGGCCGCCGTACGATGCGGACCCAGGGCCGGTGCTGGAACCATGGATCGCTTGACCGAGCCGTTTCAACTGACGTTCATGCAGCATGCCTTCGCGGCGTCGCTCTTGATCGGGCTGACTTGTGGCGTGCTTGGCGTCTACGTCGTGCTGCGTCGCATGGCGTTCATCGGAGATGCTGTGTCCCACACGGTCATGCCAGGACTTGTCGCGGCCTATACCCAGGGTTGGAGCCTGCTGGGTGGCGCCCTGGTTTCTGGGATTGTCACGGCCCTCGGGATTGGCTGGATCTCGCGCAGAGGGTTGGTGCGCGAGGACACGGCTATCGGGGTGGTGTTCACCGGCCTGTTCGCGCTCGGTGTGGTAATGATCAGCGCGACCAAGAGCTTCAAGGACGTCAATAATCTGCTGTTCGGGAACGTTCTGGGTGTGACGCCCGAAGACGTGGCGATGATAGCGGGTTCAGCGCTCGTCGTCTGCGCGGTGCTTGCTCTTCTCCACAAGGAGCTGGAGCTGACATCCTTCGATCCGATCCACGCGCAAGTGGCGGGATTGAACGCCGACGTGGTGCGCTACGTGCTGCTGTTTCTCCTGGTGCTCGCGGTGGTCGTGGGAATCCAGGCAGTGGGCGTCGTGTTGTTGAGTGGACTGCTGATCACGCCAGCCGCGACGGCGTCGCTTCTCACCAATCGTCTTCAACGCATGATGTTGCTCTCAGTGGTCGACGCATTCGTTTCGGTCACGATAGGGCTGTACGCCTCGTACTATTTCAACGTGTCGACGGGTGGAGCAATCGTTCTCGCAGCGGCGGCGATCTTCGTAGTGGTGAGCGGCGTCCGCGCTGCAAAGTCAGCGCTTTAGCCTTCCATCAACTTGTCGGCGATCTGGCGAATCGTCTGGCTGAACTGATGATCGGGGTTCTGCATGCAGAAGACGCCGCCGCTGGCCAAACGAATCATGTCATCGCTCTCGGGCAGGACACCTGCTACCTCGGCGTCGTACGTGGACTCGACCTGCTTGCGTACTGCCTCGAAATCAAAACCGGTCAGCACCTTGTTGACCACGAGCAACAATCGCTCGACGTCCAGCTTGCGCGCAACCTCGACGGTTACTGCTGTACCCTGGAAGTCCTGCTGGTCCGGACGCAGGATGAGAATCAGCGCATTCGAGATCGCAATCGATAGGAGAGTCTCTTCATTCAAGCCGGGATGGGTATCAATGAAGAGATAGTCAAGATTCATGCGGTTGCAGAGCGCCTTGAAGCCTTCGTTCAGCAGGCTTACGTCGTAGCCCTCGCGCAGCACCTTCGCGATCTCGCTCGTCTTGATGCTGGATGGGATGAGGTAGACCTGACCTGTGAAATCGCCGCCGCCCTTCATCTGCGCTTTGACCGACGCGGTCATCTCGTACGCGGCGTCTTCAATGGGGCATTTTCCCCAGAGGAAATCGTTGAGCGTGCGGTCCATCTGCTCATCCTCGAGGCCGAAGAGGACGTGGATGCCCGGCGACTGGATGTCAGTATCAACAACGCCAACCCGGAACCCCCGTTGAGCCACTGTCGTGGACGTGTTCGCTGTGATGTTGGACTTTCCCGTGCCGCCACGGAATGAGTGAACGGACACGATCTTTGACAATCGAATTCCTCCTCTACGCGCGAGGCGCCCGGTTCGCCAGCAGTGATTTGCGCAGGGTTTTCAATGCGCGTTACAGCCGGTCCGCCAGCCCCGAGGAGCCGCGCTTTCGCCGCGAAGGGCCCTCTTCTGGCTGCTCCGACGGTTGCGCGTCCAGCCCGATCCGATCCCAGATGTCCGTCGCCAGGCTGCTTCCGCGCTTCCGCGTTGGTGTCGGGCGATACTGAGTACGACCGTCTTCCTCATACTCTTGAACGAAGCCGTCGTCAACGAGCTCGCGCAAGTACGCCGACGTCGCGAACTCATCGGTCCTGCAACCCTGCGCGATCTCCTCGACCGAGCTGTTGCCCTGGCGAAGAAGCCAGGTGACAATCTTTCGTTGCGCATCCGGCAGTCCAATGATGTCGACGACGTTCTGTTCGACCTCGTTGCCGTACACCAGGTGAGGATTGAGCTTCAGATACGCGTCGAGGCCAAACCAGATCAGCACCACACCAGGAATGGTCTCGATCATGATGCCGTAAAGTGCGACGTGGACGACGCCCATACCCACGACGGCGACGGGAATCGCCGTGTTCAATCGAATCCGGTATCCAGTCCTCAGGAAGATCTGCTGTTCGAGGTTGCGCACGGCCTCGGAGAACGTGTGGGGTTCGCGATCACCCGAAACCTCCGGGCTCTCGAAAAGGGCCCCGAAGACGACCATGATGTCCTCGATCCGACGCAGGACGCCGGCACGCGCCTTCGCATTCGGCCGGGCCCCGGGCATCCAATCCTGAAAGAGTCCTCGTGGACCGATTGGCCCTATCTGGGCGGGGCTTACTTTTACGCGGGCGGTCTCCATGGTTCGCAGGATGTCGGCGCCCGACAATACGCTCGGCTTGTAGGTGATCGTCACGCTGCGGGCCAGGGAATTGGCGCGTACGGACGTGACGCCTGGCTGTCGGCTGAGGGTCTCTTCGACTCCTCTGAGAACGCTGGCCATCTGAGGGTCGCGCTCCAGGCGGATACGGATGCGCCCGGAGGATGCGCTGGCGACTTGAGCGCGCGCATCCATCGCGGGTTTTTCAGTCATGGTAACCGCCGCAAAGGGGAGCTCGAAGGGGTGGTCTCCGGGCGCGAGTATCGCACTTTAGTCGGGTGCCTTCAAGGCATCCAACCCTGCCATAAGGCGCCTCAATCACCCCCTTCGCCCGCGCCTTAGGAAGGTCCTCATTCCTGCGAAACCGGCGGATATTGTCTCGCGGACCTTCGGCTTGAGAGTGCACGGTTCTTGTATCGACTAGGTCGGGTTGTAGCGCGGAAACGCTGGTGGGTGCTCGGCGTCTGGACGCTCCTGCTGGTCGCCGCGCTCCCGTTGGCCCCGCAGGTGTTTCGAGTCCTGGAGCCTGGGGGGTTTACCTCGCCACGTCTCGAAGTGCACCGGGTCGACGATCTCGTTGCTCAGCACTTCGGCTACAACCCTTCAAGCCTCGTCGTCATTTTCCGCTCGCCGACGCCGCCAGGCGTAGGGGAGTTGTTGCGCAATGACGATCCGCGCTTCTTGTCCGAGATCGATCGCGCGCTGGAGCGGGTGCGACTGTTGGATGCAGTTGCGGGCGTGTCGACGCCACGCGAGAACCCGAGGCAGGCCTCCTCTGACGGACGCACAGCCTTCGCGGTTGTCGCGCTCCGTGATCTTCCGCAGGCCTATCGCGAAGTGCTCCCAAAAATTGAGGCGGCGCTTCAGCAGACGACGCTTCAGCAGTTCATAACTGGGGCACCGGTCTTCTACGACGATATACAGGCCGTGACCGAGCGCGACCTGAGGCGGGCTGAGGTCATCTCCCTGCCGTTCGCGGCGCTTGCCCTCCTAC
>JAERMM010000044.1 GCA_016844585.1 Chloroflexota bacterium
GTGCTCGGCCGCCCGAAGATCGATGAGCTCGAGATCAGGTTCATCGGCGACTCTACCACTGCAATCGCGAGCGTCCTATCCGGATCCGCTGACATGACGATCGGGCGCGGCGCATCGATTGAAGAGGCGGTCGACGCCGCGGGGCGCTGGCAAACCGGCCGCATGGAAAATATTGCCCTGAAGAGCCGGTTCGCGCACTATCCGCAGTTCATCAACCCGAACCCCGCTATTCTCGGAAACCTGCAATTCCGCAAGGCCCTGATGCACGCGCTCGATCGCCAAACGATGGCTGACACCTTGCAGCGCGGGCAAGTGCCCATTGCCCACACTTGGCTCGGTCCCGACAGTCCGATGTACCCGGAGATCGACCCAACATTGGTGAAGTACGAATACGACCCGCGTAAGACCAGCCAAATGGTCGAGGCGCTGGGTTACACGCGGGGTCCTGATGGCATCTTCCGTGATGCATCGGGACAGCGGCTCGTCGTCGAAGCTCGTGCGACTCCCGGCGACCTTTACGACAAGATCCTCGAGGTCACCCGCGACTACTGGCAAGCCGCCGGAGTTGGAACTGACACGGTCCCCATCGCCCGTCAGCGCCAGGCGGACGTGGAGTACCGTACGACGCGGCCTGGCTTCGAGTTGACGCGCCGCGGCACCGATCTAACCACGTTGAAGAGTTTCCACAGCCGTGAGACGCCGTTGCCTGAGAACAGATTCACTGGGAGCAACGTCCCGCGCTATGTCAACGCCGAGTGGGACGCACTGGTCGACAAGCTGTTCGTGACCGTTCCGATTGGCGAGCGGACGCAGGTGGTAGGCCAGATCATGCGCCACATGTCGGACCAGCTCAACATCATGAACCTCTTCTACGATTCAGAGCCCGCCCTCATTGCGAATCGGGTTGTCAATGCGATGGCCCGCGGGAACGAATCCACGCAGACGTGGAATGTCCACGAATGGGACGTGCGGTAGGTCCTCGTGCTGACGTTGTGACGGAGTAGGCGGCTGTGGCAGCTCAAGGCCAATCGACCGAGCGCTCGGAACCCGGCGAGGTCGTGGCAATCCACCTTGCCGCGGTGGCGGCCGGGCCGATGTCGTCGTTCAATGAAGCGCAGGCTGTCGCGGGTCGCGGACTGGCTGGAGATCGGTACTTCGTCGGAGCCGGCACATACTCCGGAGTGCCGGAACCAGGCCGCCAGGTGACGCTGATCGAGGCCGAGGCGATCGAAGCCGCTGCGATTGAGGCGTGCGTCGACTTTCAGTCGAGCGACAGCCGACGCAACGTCGTCACACGTGGCATTTCGCTCAACGACTTGGTGGGGCGTGAGTTCCGCGTCGGGACAGCTACGCTGCGCGGCGTGGATTTCTGTGAGCCATGCAGCCACATGATCCAGATCAGCGGCAAACCTGTCCTCCGAAGCCTCGTCCACCGTGGTGGTCTGCGCGCGGACGTTGTTAGCGGCGGCACGATCCGCGTCGGTGACGCTGTTCATGAGAACCGGTCGGCGAGTTAGGATCCGCCCCGGCGGCGAGGCCAGCTAACCCCTGCGAACGCGGGGCGTCCCGAGTCCACCCAATCCGGGTGGTCCCGGTACGAGCAGCACCGCGCAGGGCGGATGGTTCAGGACCTCCCGCAGCACGTTTGCCCGGCCGGATTCCAGGTGACTTCGTCGGACGAGGACAAGGGCCTTCGCGTGCGTTTCCGTGGCGAATCGGACGATCTCCGCTGCGACATCGCCACGGGCAAGATACACACGCGTGCGGACCTCTTCAGGCAGCCCGGCTAGAGCCGCGTCCAAATGGGCCATGATCTCGGCGGCCCATCCCGGCCATTCGTGATGCGGCTGATCCACATAGCGCGGCGCGCCAATTCGGCCGGTTTCCTCCTGCGCATTTGGCTCCTGGCTGGCGACGTACAGCAGGTCAATGCCCGCGTGGAGCCTGGATGCGAGTTGGATGGCGGGCGCCAGGGCGGCCGCTGTCGCGGGCGACCCATCGAACGGTACGAGCAAACGGTCGAATTGCAGGTCGGCGATGGTCCCCGGGTGCTCTGGCGGTATCAGCAAGACCGTGCGCCGGGTCGCGGCGAGGATTGTCCGTGCAACGGCCCCTAAATGCGGGTCCGACCCGACCACGCCACCGTGAGTCGCCAGGGCAAGGAGGGCTACCGTCGACTCTGCCGCCGCTTCGAGGATCGAAGCTGCAGGATCGGTCGTCGCCAATCGGACTTCTAGGCCGTCGCCTTGCTGGAGAGCAGGGCGGATCGACAGGGCGCCGACGTCGGCGTTCTCAGGGCGTGCCACATGGATGACCTCAACGCTCGCGTCGAGTTGTCCCGCTATCGCCCTCGCCAGGGGTAGCTCGACCAGGGAAAGGGGCGAGCCATCCACCGCGACCAGGACCTTCGGAAGCCGTGCGGGCGCATCCATCACGGGGCGCCTCCATCACGGTCGATACCTGTGGGTTCCTCATATGAGCACGTGAACGATGTCGCGGGATCGAGATGCACCTGCAGCCCCGAGACGTGGATGGAGAGCGGCTCCGACCCTTCGAGGCTTGCGGTGAGCAAATGTCCCTCGCCATCGATCTCCACGCGAACGGTCCGCCCGCGCCACTGCACTGCAAAGCCCATCCGCTTCCACCCCGACGGAAGCCGCGGCTGAAAGGAGAGCCCGTCGGGGCGGGGACTCATTCCAGCGAATCCGAGGATAGCTGCCTGCCACAAGCCACCCAGGGCCGCGATGTGGACGCCCTGGCTGGAGTTGCCCATGGAATCCTCCAGGTCGACCGCGGCCGCCTGATTGAAGTACCTCTGGGCCAG
Source organism: Chloroflexota bacterium (assembly GCA_016844585.1). Classification (GTDB taxonomy): domain Bacteria; phylum Chloroflexota; class UBA6077; order UBA6077; family SHYK01; genus JAERMM01. The sequence goes on from JAERMM010000044.1 coordinate 2,825, forward strand.
CATCAGGTTTCCGACCCGGGCCGCTTGAACCGCGTGCATTGCTGGGCTCAACGAACTGCCGTGTCCGCAACGCTCGGCGTACAGGCGAAAATTGCGTTCGTGGGCGCTGGCGTCGAACAGGCTGGGCAGCAGCACTTGCAGCATCACCACGTCGGCCTGTTTGATGACGTTTGATCGACGTGTGCGCTCCGGCCCGAGCATGACTTCCATCGGCACGGTCCGGTTCGCGTATTGCGGATCTGCAAGGTCGACGTGCTCGAGGTCGAAATAGCCGGCGAACTGCTCGATGAGCCCTGACCTCGGGTCGAGTCCAGTCACCATGAGTGAAGCAACGGCGGCCCAATCCCCTAGCTCCTTCGCGGACAGATCGAGGCGCTCGGCGAGCGCTGGCCATCGACCGGGATGTCGCTCCTGCATGAGCAGGACGACCTCCAATCCGCGCTCGATGTTCCAGCGCGCCATCATGTTGGTGTACGCGTTGTCGTCCACACCTTCGTGATATTCGTCCGGTCCAATCACCTCTCGAATGTGGTAGGCGCCGTCGTCACCCAGTTGTGCCCGACTTGCCCAGAAGCGGGCCGTCTCGAGTACGATTTCAGCCCCGGCTTCCATCAGGAATGGCTCGTCCTGAGTGGCCTCCCAGTACTGCCACACGGCATAAGCCACGTCCGCGCTGATGTGGTGCTCTTGCACGCCGCAGAGAACCGGGATCACCCTGCCGTCCGCTCCAAGCACGTACGGCGGGGTCGTCTCCTCTCCGGTGTCGGTAGACTCCCACGCGTAGAGGGCCCCACGATAGCCCAAACGATCTGCCTTCGCCCTGGCCCCGTCGAGCGTGTGATATCGATACATCAGCATGGCGCGCGCGGCCCGAGGCCAGGTGAAGGTGTAGAACGGCAGGAGGAAGATGTCGGTATCCCAGAACACGTGGCCCAGGTAGCCCTCCCCGGTGAGCGCTCTGGCACCCACCGACACCTTCTCGTCGTCGGGGTTGGCGGTGCTGATAAGGTGATAGATGGCGAAACGCAGGGCGCGCTGGGCGTAGTCATCCCCCACGACTTCCACGTCGCTGGCCGACCAACGCTCAGCCCAGGCGCGCTCGTGCTCCTCGATGAGGCGCCGCGGACCGTGGCGCCTGGCGCGCTGCAGCGCCGCTTGTGCTCCCCTTTCGGCCGCCTGGTCGTCCTCCGCCCGGGCGAGCGCAAGGACCCGCACAAGCGTTGCTGGCTCGCCCGGCTCGGCCTGCCAGACCCAACCGTGCCAGCCATTATTGTTGTTGTTGGGCCTAGGCCGCGCTGCCAACACGCTTGCGTCGATCTGCCCCTCTATTCGCATCGACACTGATCGCATCCCACGCCGGGCGCGCCACGTGGGCCTGCCGCCCGGGGACGGCACAAGCGCCTGGCTCGCAACTCCAACCGCCGCCTCTATGCGGAGTCTTGCCGCGCGATCTGCCTCAAGTCGTGCCACCTGTACGGCCAATGCACGGTCGGCCAGGGACGCGAAGCGAACGCTGCGCACGAGCGTCCCGAGCCCATCAGCGTCTCTCTGTTTCCACTCGGAGAGCAGGACACCGCGGCGCAGGTCCAGCATACGCGTGTGCGCCGTAATCTCGTTGCTGCCCCCGGATCGCCTTCGCCCGGAGTCGATCCGTATGGGCAGCCAGTCTGGGGCGGACACCAGCTCGGGGACCATGGACCCCGCCCCCTGTTGCGCAAATAGTCCCGCGACGAAGGTGCGGGGTCGCGACCCCTCCGCCGGCTGGTCGAGCGATGCACGCACGCCGAGGGCCCCGTTGCCAATCGCAAGCCTGGTCTCGACGTCGTGCTCGGATGCAGGTCGATACCCGCGCACGACGAAGCGCCATCTGGGATCCTCCGGCAACGCCAGGGCGCGCTCTACCCAGTGCTCCTGGGGGTCAATGCTGCGCTTATGGTCGGCCTGGCCCTGGCCAGCGGCCGACGGGTGCAGACGGACCTGGTCCCTGAGCAGCCCAAGGAGCTGCGGTGCGCCGCCGCCCAGGTGAAGAACGTCCTCCGGTACCCCGTTCGGCTCAGGACCCACCGACACGAACGCCGCGTTGGGCAATGACGGCCGCAAATGGTCGTCGCTCCCGACCAGCCCCGCGATTGGGCCGAACTCCGCTCCCACCACCAGGACTTCCGCGGTCGGGATATCGCGTGCATCGAGCAGCCAGCGGCGGACCCACGCTGCCGAATCCCGTTTATCCGACAGGCCGATCTCTATGTGCTTCACGTCGGAGCTAACGCGTGCACCGCGCAGTCCCTGCTCAACTGCAAGCCGCTGGGCAAGCGCGGCAACCTCAGGCAGTCCCCCGAGGAAGCCACCCTGCCGCAGACAATCCTCGACTTCCTCCTGCATGCTGCCGGTGGTCGAGTTGTCCAGGTCGTGGCGCCGCCACCGCGGCAGGAGATCGATTCGCCGTCGGTTCGGATGATCATCCAGGACACGCACGTCGAGCCCACCGCGACCCGCGAGATCAGCGCGCAGCGCCTCGGCCGCGTTCGTGAGAGCCGTCCGCTCGGTCTCGGTTGCGAGACGTCGCCATCGAAGGCTGTGGTTGCCCCTTGCGTTGACCTCCCATACTTCTGAGCCGTTGCTGGCGCAGATCAATACGTGTGGGTGTTGCCGCTTCGGGAGCCGCGCGCTGAATTGATGCTCTATCTCGCTAGATTCTTTGCAGGTTAACGCGATGACCCACACGCCTGCCGCCTCGAGGCGGGAGCACAGATAGGTGACGGAGTCTTGGCCGACGACTGGTCCCCCGATCGGCGCAATGTCGCAGTCGAACAGGACGACGCGCGCCGGCCGCGCCAGCGATAACAGCGTTAGCAGTTGACCTTGATGCCTCGGCGCGGGCGCGCCGACACTGGAGTTGTAGACCAAAACGCCCCCGCAATCAGCGTTCGCGGAATGTTACGCTAAGGGGCAACCAAGAGGTGCGCGGGAGGATATCGTGCAGTCTGAGCCCGGTCCGGAGGTTTTGGACGACGAAGCTGTTCTGGCAGGGGTTGCCGCCTTCCATGACCTGCCCCATCACGCATTGGCTCTTCTTGCCGGAGGCGCGCGGCGCTGCGAGTATGAGCCAGGGGCGATTCTGATGCGGCAAGGTGACACGTCTGACTGCTTGCACGTGATCGCGAGTGGACGCGTCCGGGTCGAGAAGTCCATTCCTGAAGCAGGACCCGAGCCGGTCCTGCTGGGTGAGCTCGGGCCGAATGATCTGGTGGGGGAGATGGGCGTCCTGGATGACGCGCCGCGATCGGCGACAGTGCGCGCCGTGGAGCGGACAGAAACGTTGACCTTGAGCCCGGACCTGCTCGCCGCGATCATGATCCAGTATCCTCGCGTGTCAGGCGCGTTGCTGCGCATCGTGAGCGAGCGGGTGAGTAACAACAAGGAGTTGACGGAGCGCATGCAGAAGAAGGACCTGAGCTGGCTGGGGCCCTGGTAAGTGACGGACGGCCCGATTGCAGGCGTCATTTTCGATGTAGATGGCGTCCTCGTTGACTCGCCACACGAACGGGCCTGGCGTGAATCCCTCCGCGACCTCCTGGCGACCGACTGGCGGGGGATCGATGGGGCGGAACGGGTCCTGGCAACCGGACTCACCACCGTTATCTATCAAGACCACGTTGCTGGGAAGCCCCGCCTGAGTGGCGCCCGGGCCGTGCTGGACTACTTTCAGTTACCCAGCCCTGACAGCCGTGCTCCGGAATACGCAGCGTGCAAACAAAGACGACTGGTGGAGCTCATCGATGACGGCCAATTCTCGGCGTTTGGGGATGGCCTTCGTTTCGTGCTCGCCTTGAAGGAGCGCGGTCTGAAGCTCGCAGCGGCGTCCTCTTCCGAAAATGCCAACGGGCTGATGGCTCAGATCCGAATTGGCCCATCGCCTGAGGCCGCGGGGCGGCGTGATGCCGGTGCGCAGGGACTTGCACTCCTCGATATGTTCGACGCGAACGTCTGCGGTCGCCCCGTAGCGCAAGGAAAGCCCCATCCCGACCTCTTCTTGTTGGCTGCGCAGGAGTTGGGCTTGCCCCCGGGCGTCTGCCTGGTGGTGGAAGATGCGCTCTCGGGCGTGCAAGCTGCACAGGCCGGCGGGATGCGCGCTCTGGGTGTGGCGCGGTTGCGGGACGAGGCGCTGCTCAACGCCGCCGGGGCTGATCTCGTAGTTTCGACGCTCAACGCGGTCTGGCTCGATGGCATTCCTCAGGGTCGCCTGGAGCGCCTTCTACCGCCCGACATCGATGCGAAAGTGTGATCTGGTCCACGTGAATGAGTCGCGATTTCGTGTCTGCGGCTGTCAACCAAAGGCTACGCCGCTGCCGTTTCGGGCGCCTCTGCCCCCTCCGGCGAGCCGTGCTCGGCTGTGAGCACCAGCTCGCTGTTCGATGCGTCAGCGTGGACGATGTCGCCCTCCCTGAACTCCCCGGCCAGCACTCGCTGGGCCAGCGGGTCTAGCAGGAGGCGCTGGATCGCTCGGCGCAGCGGCCGCGCTCCGTAAACCGGATCGAACCCTGCCTGCGCCAGCATGTCCTTGGCCTCGACCGAGACCGCGATACTGATCTTGCGATCGGCCAGCCGGTTGAGCACATTTCGGAGCTGGATCTCCACGATCGATCGCAAGTGTTCGCGACCCAGGGAGTGAAACACCACGATCTCGTCGATGCGGTTCAGGAACTCAGGGCGGAAATGCAGTCGCACCGCTTCCAGCGCCCGGTCCTTCATTGATCCAGAGATGTCTCCCTCTGGCGCCTCGGCGATCCACTGGCTCCCGACGTTGCTCGTCATGATGACTACCGTGTTCTTGAAGTCCACCGTTCGCCCTTGCGCGTCCGTAAGGCGGCCGTCGTCCATGATTTGCAACATGACGTTCAGCACATCCTGGTGCGCCTTCTCGATCTCATCGAAGAGCACCACGCTGTACGGACGTCGCCGTACGGCCTCGGTGAGCTGTCCGGCCTCGTCGTATCCGATGTAGCCTGGAGGGGCGCCCATCAGTCGCGACACCGTGTGCCGCTCCTGGTACTCCGACATATCGATGCGGATCATGGCCTGTTCGTCGTCGAAGAGCAGCTCAGCCAATGCGCGCGCCATCTCGGTCTTGCCGACGCCTGTCGGGCCCAGGAACAGGAACGTTCCGAGCGGCCGGTTTGGGTCCTGCAGGCCGGCGCGAGCGCGGCGGATGGCATTCGACACCGCCGTAACCGCCTCTTCTTGACCCACGATGCGCTGGTGCAGCCGTTCTTCCATCTTGAGCAGCTTCTGGATCTCGCCCTCCATGAGCCGCGTCACCGGAATGTGTGTCCAGCGGGCAACCACATCCGCGATGTCCTCTTCGGTCACCTCCTCGTTCAGCAGCCCGCCATCGCCATGGGCATCTGCCAGGGCCTGCTCTCGCTCTGCCATTTCACGTTCGAGAGCCACGAGCTGTCCGTATTTCAGCTCGGCAGCGCGGCTGTAGTCGGCGGCGCGCTCTGCGCGGTCTATCTCGATACGTGTCTGCTCGATCCGCTCCTTCAGTTCGCGTATGGCATCGACTGCGCCTTTTTCGCGCTCCCAGCGCGCGCGCATGCCGCTGGACTTTTCTTTCAGGTCCGAAAGCTCGCGCTCGAGCTTTTCGAGCCGCTCGCGAGAAGCTTTGTCGTCTTCTTTGCGCAATGCCTCACGCTCGATCTCGAGTTGCATGATGCGCCGCTCCACCTCGTCAAGCTCCGCGGGCATCGTGTCCATCTCCATGCGGAGCTTGCTGGCGGCCTCATCAACCAGGTCGATTGCCTTGTCGGGCAGGAATCGGTCGGAGATGTAGCGATGAGAAAGAACCGCCGCCGCCACGAGTGCCGCGTCGCGGATCTTCACGCCGTGGTGCAGCTCGTAGCGTTCCCGCAGGCCGCGCAGGATCGAGATGGTGTCCTCAACGGATGGTTCGTCCACCTGCACTGGCTGAAAGCGCCGCTCGAGGGCGGCGTCCTTCTCGACGTGCTTGCGGTATTCGTCAAGCGTGGTGGCGCCGATGCAGCGCAGTTCGCCGCGTGCCAGCATTGGCTTGAGCATGTTCGATGCGTCCATCGAGCCCTCTGCCGCGCCGGCGCCCACAACGGTGTGCAGCTCGTCGATAAAGCAGATGATGCTGCCCTCGGATTCCTGGATCTCCTTCAGGACGGCTTTCAGGCGCTCCTCGAATTCGCCACGATACTTCGCGCCGGCGACCATCGCGCCGAAGTCGAGCGAAACCACCTGGCGGTCCTTCAATCCCTCGGGCACGTCGCCGCGGATGACTCGCTGCGCGAGGCCCTCGACGATGGCCGTCTTGCCCACGCCTGGCTCGCCGATGAGGACTGGGTTGTTCTTCGTGCGTCGTGAGAGGACCTGGATGACGCGGCGAATCTCGTCGTCGCGCCCGATCACCGGGTCCAGCTTGCCAGCGCGGGCAAGTTCGGTCAGATCGCGCCCGTAGCGCTGAAGCGCCTGGTACGTGGCCTCGGGGTTCTGATTCGTCACGCGCTGACTCCCCCTGATCTGTGTGAGCGCCTGGAAGATCTGGTTCTTGCCGCAGCCGGCGTCGCGGAGAATTCGACCAGCGGCGCCGGTTTCCGAATCGTCCGCCATCGCAAGCAGGAGGTGTTCGGTCGAGACGTAGTCGTCCTTGAGACGCTCGGCCTCCTTCTCCGCTCTTGAGATCACGCTCCGCAGCCGCGGCGAGATGTATAGCTGCGCCCCATAGACCTTCGGGGCGCGCTCGATCTCCCGCTCGATCTCTGCGCTGAGTGTCTCCGGTCGGCCGCCGAGCTTCCGCACGACTTCGGCCGGCACGCCATCCGGGGTCTGCAGCAGTGTCAGGAGGAGATGTTCGGGCTCGACCTGCTGCTGATTGCGGCCCTCGGCGAGGCGCTGCGCCGCGACGAGCGCTTCCTGTGCCCGTTCTGTGAATCGTTGAATGTCCATGGGAGGCCCTCACCTCAGTCCTCACCCGAGCGGGAGAGGAGATTTCGCTAACCGAGCCGCTGCTCGAGTTGTTTTATGTGTTCTTCGAGTATTCTGATGCGCTCCGTGAGCCGAAGGATCACTTCGACGCCGGCCAGGTTGACGCCAAGGTCGTCGATGAGTCTGCGAACCTGTTGTGCTCGACGGATGTCCTCGACTGAATACAGCCGAATGCGTCCCTTCGTTCGCGAGGGTGCTATCAACCCCTGTCGCTCGTACCCGCGCAACGTCTGGGCGTGCACCCCGAGAATTCGCGCGGCGACGCTGATCGCAAAGTACCCGTCGCCGACATTTCCCTCAAACCTCATCGGCCATTACCTCACTATTGGGTCAGATGTCACGTAGGTGGTGTTTGCGTGGCAGTAGGGGTCAGGCATGCCTGACCCGCGCGCCCCTTGAAGCGCCACCGCTCTGACACGCTATTACTCCGCTGCTCCGATGGGGCTCCGCAGCTCCGCCAGCCGCTTGAAGAGCGCGCGCTCCTCGTCACTCAAATGCGTCGGGATGACGACGTTGACCTCAGCGTACAGATCACCGTTACCATTGCCGCCTAGTCGCGGCATGCCCTGCCCGGCGAGGCGGATTCGTCGCCCGTTCTGCGTCTCCGGGGGAATGCGAAGCGCAAGCCTGCTGCCCTTCGGGGTTGGAATCTCAACTTCCCCGCCCAGCACCGCGACGTGTAGCGGGACCGGCGCCTTGACTGCCAAGTCGTCTCCATCGCGCACGAACGTGTTGTTCGGCGTGATCGAAACGACCAGGTACAGGTCGCCCTTAGGGCCGCCAAATGGCCCCGGTGCGCCTTCGGAGGCAACGCGCACGCGCGATCCCTCCCGCACCCCGGCGGGGATGCGTACCTCAATGCGACGGGGTGCGCCATCAGCCGTGGCGAGGTTCAGCAGCCGCGTGGTTCCAGCAAACGCTTCCTCGAGACTGATCAATACCGGCTGTTCGACGTCTTGTCCGGGCAGGGAGTCAAGTTGACCACGTCCGCGCGAGCCACGTGCGCCACTTCGGCCAAAGAGATCGCCGAACATACCGCCGAGATCGCCGCCGCTTCCGCCGAAAATGTCGTCCGTCGAGAATTCGTACGCCCGACCGCCAGGCCCGCTGAAGCCCGCCTTGGCCCGTGCTGCTTCGGCCTGCTCGGCCAGTTGCCAGTCGTGGCCATAACGATCGTATTTGCCGCGTTTTTCCTTATCGGAGAGCACTTCATTCGCCTCGGAGATCTCCTTGAAGCGGGTCTCCGCAGCCTTATCGTTTGGATTCAGGTCGGGATGATGCTGACGGGCGAGCTTTCGGTAGGCCTGTCGGATCTCTTTCTCGGAGGCGCCGCGCTTGACACCCAGTGCCTCGTAGTAGTCTCGCTTCGTGCCCATCGTCTCATCCCCGGCCGATTGCGCATCAGCCTAGGCTCTGCATTTGCCACTATCTTAAACACTGATAATGATGTTGTCAATCTTGTGTCTATATGCACGCCCATATCCATTCGGTTGTACTCGGTTGCGGTGTCCATGAGCGGCACTTCCCTAACGGACGGTCATAAGGCCGGGACCGCTGCCAACACCGAGATGCGGGGAGGGCTCACATCCATCTGCGACCAGGAGTCGCCCGCATTCGGGCTGAACCCTGGGCGTACGCCAACGTTCTTCACGGGCGGGACCCGTGGCGCCCGAATCGGAGGTCGCGTGGAACCTGCCGGAGTGGGAGTTGCGCTAGACGTCAACTCGCCAGGGAATTCATCCATCGGAGCCCGCGGAAGCGGACAAAGTCGCCATCGGCGGAACAGAGGGTGAGGCCGTGCTCAATGGCCAGAGCCGCCAGGTCGGCATCAGGGACGAGATTCGCGTGCACGCCAGGCTGAGCGAGCAGCTGCCTAGCAGATTGGCGTGTCGCTCGCCCGGTTGGGGGATCCACGCCGGCTCGCACTCAGCCAATCCAGGACCTGACGCCAGGCGTCGCCCATCGGCTCCGGTTGCTCGAACATCCGAGGATTGGTCGCGAGCCGCAGAAATGCGAGCAGGCTTGGCCACGGCAGCCCCACGGCCGTGGATCCGCTGAGCTGTCCGTCCAGCCAGTCGCGGGCGCGTTCGTGTTGCGCCTGCGGGCTCACGTGGGCGTAGATGAGGAGATTGGCGTCGACCAGAATCACTCGAAGGCTTCGACTTCTTGCATCAAAGCATAAGGAAACTGGTGCTGTGATGTCCACACGCGGAAGATATGAACGATTGTGCGCGCTGCATTTCCTTTCGTTTCGTTGACAGCTGGAGGCGGCGATACTAGAATCGGCGCGATGGTGCTAAGGCGATATCCGTCGAGCGACTATCTGTCGTCGGGCCCGCCAAAGCAGGGCACGTTGCCTCGGAGTCTTCGGTTAGGAGGTGCTAGCGTGCGACGGCTTTGCTCGCTCCTGGTCGGTTTCGCGCTCGTTCCACTGGCCGCATGTGCACAGCCCTCGGCGCCAGGCTCAGACGCACGCGCGGACCGGAGCCCGATAGTGGCTGACGATGGTGCGTCGAAAACGCTTGTGTTGGCACAGCTCGGGGCGCCGAAAATGGTCGGCGTCTGGGCGTTCGGGACCACGGCCGGGGGTGTTGCGTCGCTTGCCGAGGTGCACACGACGGGGCTGGTCACCCTGGATCAACAGGGCAATCCCATTGGGCGTCTCGCGACTCGGCAACCTTCTTTGGACGACGGCTCGATTGTCTTCCTGCCAGACGGCCGCATGCAGACCACCTGGAATCTGCGGCCGAACGTGACCTGGCAAGACGGCGCGCCATTCACCGCCGACGACATGGTCTTTACGCAGGCGGTCCACTCTACTCCGGAGTTGCGCGCCTCGATCAGACACACCCCGCCATTCATCGAGCGCATCGATGCGCCGGATCCGCTGACGGC
>JAERMM010000045.1 GCA_016844585.1 Chloroflexota bacterium
GGTCAGCGGGCGGACCGGCTCGCGCGGTAGCGCATAAGGGTCTCCCGCGGACGTGGTGATAGCGCCCTCCGTGACCACCTCGATGAAGTCGTGCGGACCGACGAGCGTGATTAGGTATACGGAGTTCCCAAAAGCGTCATCGAATGGGCGGAGCAGCCCGCGCGGCCGCACACGCAGGTCGAAGCGTTCCCAACGCTGGTCGTTGTCCGAGTATGGGCCGAGGCGTGTCTCGAGCACCTCCTCGCTGACCGGCGAGGAGTAAGTGATTCTCGTCGAGTGCTTTACGCCAAGCCGCATTAGCGGGCTGGCCTCCCGGCTACTGCACCGTGGTTGGCAGGCGGCGGAGGATAAGCCCCTGCCCTACCGGTCTGTTGCTGCTGCTGGGCGGCCATGATCATGGTGGCTCGCGCGACTCCGACGAGCTTGCCGGAATCGGGCTCATCGCGCAGGTAGGTGCGCGTGACCTGGTCGGCCACCTGCCCGATGCGGGCGCGCGTGTCGAGCAGAAACGTGTGAAGCCCCTCGTCGAGCACCTCGTCCACCGCCGCGTTCTCCAATCGTCCGCAAACGCGCCCCATCAGCCGCTCGGCCGAGCGCTCGCCGCGGATGTGCCTGCCAGCCTCGATCCCCGCGAGCGCGTTGCGGGCGGCGACCAGGCTGAAGCGCAACGATTGGGGGAAAACAGGGTTGAGCAGCAAGAACTCGATCACGCGGGCTGGGTCGATGCGGAGCGAGTAGTAGCGAGCGTACGGCTCCGCGGCCCCGCAGGACCGCAGCACGGCCAGCCAACGAACCGATGGGTCATTCCCGTCGTCCGACTCCGCTGTAAGCAAATGTGTCTGCAGGTCAAGGAGTCGCGCCACGTTGTCGGCGCGCTCGAGGTAGGTCCCCAGGCAGATGAAGTCCCACGCTTCGTCGTGGGCCATGGTGCCGTCAGCCAGCCCCTGGAAGAACTGGGCGCCCTCGCGGACGCGCCGGAAAAAGAGATATGGATCTCGTTCCATCTCGGCCCCAAGCTCTGAGTGTGCGAGTGAGAGATACAGCTCATTGATCTGCTCCCACATCTCCGTCGAGATGCTCTCACGCACGCGCTGCGCGGAAGCGCGAGCCTGGCCGATGCAGGAGACGAGCGAGCTGGGGTTGCCGCGGTCCAGAGACAGATGGCGACGTACGTCGCCCGGTGTCGACTGGCCCTCGGTGTGAGCATGGCCCCCATCACCTTCCAGGCCAAGAAGGGGCATCCAGAAGCGCGCTCCCGAGTCGACCAGATCGCCAGCGTCCAACTCCAGATGCCACGTCACCTCGATCAGCCGCCCGACGGCGATGGCGCGCTCCACGTAGCGGCTCATCCAGAAGATCTCGTCGGCGCTTCGGCACAGCATCCCTCAGGCGTCCGCGGTCGCGCGGTGACCCTCAGCGAGAACCCAGGTGTCCTTGCTGCCGCCGCCCTGTGACGAGTTCACGACCAACGATCCCGAACGAATGGCCACACGCGTCAAGCCTCCGGGCGTGACGTGCACGTCGGACCCGAAAAGGACGAACGGCCGAAGGTCAACGTGGCGCCCTTCGAGATGGTCGGTCACCCAGCAAGGATGACGCGAGAGCGCCAGCGTGGGTTGGGCAATGAAGTCGCGCGGCCGCGCGCGAATGCGGCCGCGGAAGTCGTCCAACTGGGCCCGCGTGGAATGGGGGCCGATGAGCATTCCGTAGCCTCCGCTCGCATTGACGGCTTTCACGACCAGCTCGCCGATGTGGTCCAGCACGTAGGCCAGGTCGTCCGGGTTCGTGGGCAGATAGGTCGGGACGTTGGGTAGGATCGGGTCCTCATCAAGATAGTAACGAATGATCGTCGGAACGTAGGAGTAGGTGGCTTTGTCGTCCGCCACGCCGGTGCCGACGCCGTTGGCGAGCGCCACTCGGCCGAGCCGATAAGCAGCCATCAGGCCGGCGACACCCAGAATCGAGTCCGATCGAAACGTGAGCGGATCGAGGTACTCGTCATCGATTCGGCGGTAGATGACGTCGACGCGCTCGCGGCCGTGTGTCGTGTGCATGAAGACGGTGCCGTCGTCCACGAAGAGATCCGACCCCTGGACCATCTCGATGCCCATCGACCTGGCGAGGAATGCGTGCTCGAAAAACGCCGAGTTGTAGATGCCGGGGGTCAAGAGGACGACGACGGGATCGTCGGCCATCGGAGGAGCAACCGCCTGCAGCACTTCGAGCAGCGCTTGCGGGTATCCCTCCACGGGCCGCACGTCGTAGCCGTCGAATAGCTGGGGCCAGGTGCGCTTCAATACGCGGCGGTTCTCGATGAGGTACGAGACGCCAGAGGGTGTACGGAGATTGTCCTCCAGCACGTAGAAGTCGCCACCCGCGTCGCGTACCAGGTCGCTGCCGACGACGTGTGTGTAGATTCCGAGCGGAGGGTCAACGCCCTGAAACTCGCGCTGATAGCCGCGTGAACCAAGCACTAGCTCGGGATCGAGGGTGCCGTCGGCGAGGATGTGCTGGTCGTGGTAGACGTCGTGCAGAAAGAGGTTGAGTGCGCGAACGCGTTGAGCCAGCCCGCGCTCGATCGTGCGCCACTCGTCGGGCAGGATCAGCCTCGGGATGAGGTCGAATGGCAGGATCTTCTCGATGCCGCTCGGGTCGTCGGCCACGGCGAAGGTGATGCCGCGACCCATGAACGAACGGTCGGCCGCGGCTTGGCGGCGCGCAACTTCCGCCTCGCTCAGGGAGGCCAGCTTGCTAGCAAGCGTGGCGTAGTGCGGGCGCGGAGCGCGATCGCCCTCGAACATCTCATCCCAGAAGGGCCCGACATCGTAAGACAGCGCAGCCATGTTCTGGCGCTCGGCCATCATGTCATGAGGTCCGTCAGGACGCCGCGTCACCAGTTGAGCGGTCCACAGCGGTGACCTCCGCGCATTTTGTCCAATCCAGGGTACTGCGCGCAGACCCGGTGAACCAGCCTGAGGTTGGGCTGACGTCAGCGTAGTCGCGGCCCACGGCTACCGCTACATAGTCGAGCCCGGGCTGCCGATCGTTCGCGGCATCGTAGGCTGCGACATCGACGGTCTTTGCAGACTCGCCTCGCGGGAGCAACGCCTCGACCCACGCGTGCGGCGCCCCATCCCCGATGAGGTGCCCCGAGACATACCGAGCGGGAATGTCCATACGTCGCAACAGCGCGAGCAACACATGGCTGAAGTCCTGGCAGACCCCCTTGCCCGATCGCAGTGCGTCAGCGGCAGTCGTGCCCACAGACGTCACTCCGTTCTGGTAAGCCAGTGCGCCTGTTGTCCACGCGGCGGCCATCGAAGCGCGCTGCTCCGGGGATGGCGACTTGCTACTGATGCCGCGGGCGGCGTCGTCAAGCCGCTCGTCGGTTTGCGTTAGGGGCGTGGCGGACATGTAGGCGTCGATCTCGCGCGCAGACAGCCGAACAGTCCGCTTTTGCGGCGTCGTCCGTTCGACGGAGAACGACACATCAAAGGAGATGGCATTCGGCACGGCATCGCCGCGAACGGTGCAGACGCGGTTGCCGAACACATCCGAACCCCAGTCGATCTCGGGCGACCCGTTGGTGCCGTCTACCGCGAGCTGATAGTCCAGCAGCCGCTGGTCGCAGAGCGAGTCGCTCGGAATCATGATCAAGCGCTGGCGGAGTGCCCGCACCGGCGCCGAGTACGTGTAACGGTAGCTGTGCTGCACCCGATACGTGACCCGTGTCGCATTCGACCAGTTGCTGGCATGCGAGATCGGCGCCATTGAGCGACCTCAACGAGACGGCTGGCGGTCAGAGCTGGGATTTGAGCAATTGTAGGGGAATGAGGAGCACAGTGGTCTGGCCGTTCTAGCCAAGAATCGCGCTGCCGATCTGTACAAAGCGCCCATAGAGAGCCTTTTGTTCCTTTCCCGTCGCAACGGAGAGGAAGGTGAGGGCACCTCGTGGCCTCTCAAGAGGCGGCTGGTTCGAGTAAGAAGAGCCCTCACCCCCGCCCGCTGCGGCAGGTCCGCAGACGAGGTCGCCCCCGCCCGCTGTAGACCACGCTCGCCCTTATGCTTCGGCAGGTCGAGCTGGCAGGATCTCCACAAGGACGGCGTTGCAGACGAGGTAGCTGTGCGGATCAAGGGAGACGCGATCTCCGTGCCACTGGAGGACACCCGCCGTTACGAGATCGGCGAGCCGGTTCGTGCAGTAGCTCGTCAGCGGAGCGCCGAAGCGTCTTTCAAACTCGCCGGCCGAGATGCCCTCTTTGAGGCGCAGGCCCAGCATCACCGTGTCGCGCATCATGCGAGCCGCTGACCAGTGCTCTGACGCGACGTAGCCCGGCTGGCCGGCGGCGGCGGCGGCGATGTAGGCGACAATGTCTGGAGTCCGCTTGTAGCGCAGGCCCATGAAGGACCCGGATGCGCCGGCGCCTAGGCCAACGTACTCGCCGTTGCGCCAGTACGTCAGGTTGTGGATCGAGGCGTGGCCGGGGCGGGCCCAGTTCGACAGCTCGTATTGGAGGAAGCCGGCGCGACCGAGCGCATCCTGAAGGGCGGCGTACTGGTCCGCCACCGCGTCGTCGTCGGGGAGGGTGAGTGTGCCAGCCACCTGTGCGGCGCCCATCGGCGTGGTCGCGTCGAGGGTCAACGCGTAACACGACACGTGGTCTGGATTGAGGGCGACGAGACCCTCAATGGTTCGCCCTACGGATTCGGCCGACTGCCCGGGCAGCCCGTACATACAATCCACGCTCAGGTCGGTGCATCCCGCGTCGCGCGCCGCCGCGACCGCGCGCCGGGCCTTGTCGGCGGTGTGCCGGCGACAAAGCAGCCGCAGCTCGTCGTCGTCGAGCGATTGCACGCCCAGGCTGAGCCGCGTTATCCCGGCGCGCAAATAGCCCTCGATCTTGTGCGCCACGACGTCGCTCGGGTTCGCCTCGGCACTGATTTCGGCGTCGACCGGCAGGTTGAATCGCTCGCGGCAGCCCTCGATGAGCCGCGCCAAACGCGGTACCGTGAGCAAGCTCGGCGTCCCACCACCGAAGTAGAGGCTGTGCGCCGTCCGCTCATGCGTCGTGCGAACGTGCTGGATGACCGCGTCGACGTAGCGGTCAATCAGCCCGAAGTCGTGGGCCTGCTTGTCGAAGTCGCAGTACGGGCACAGCGACGCGCACCAGGGGATGTGCACGTAGATAGCGATCGACGGCAACAGCGACACGGGCGCGGGTAGAGCGGCAGTCGCCGAGCTGCGATTCGGTTGGATCATTCCGAAGATGATAGCGAAGAGATTGTCAGGCTTCGGTGTACCAGAACGTGTGGCGTGCAACGGGCAGTCGCTTCCCCATCGTCGGCTGCTCGGAGTAGCCCAGGAAGACGCAAGAGACCGGGCGCTCCTTCTCCGTGAGGCCGAGCACGGGTCCGACAAAGTTCTGGTCGATCCAGTCACCCGTGCTTGGGTAGCTCCCCAGCCCGCGTGCGGTGGCAGCGAGCAGCAGGTTCTCTATTGCGACCCAGCACGCCGCGTAGTTCTCGCGATCGACGATCGGGTTGTCGTCCCCGACCATGGCGACAATGATGATGACTGGCGACGAGTAGCATTTTTGGCGCGCAAGGCCGAGCATCTCGTCGGTGACCTCCTCGCCTCTTCGCTGCGCGGCGAATCTCACGGCCTGTTCGCGCGCGGCGACCAATCGCTCGCGCCCGTCGCCCGAGAACACGTGAAAGCGCCATGGGTGCGTCAAGTTATGGTTCGGCGCCCAGTGGGCAGCGTCAAGCAGCTCCTCGACCCACTCTTTGGGGATTGGCGTGTCCAGGTACTGTTTGATTGCGCGGCGCGTCCGAATCGCCGTCAACGTATCAAGGGTTGGGCGCACTTCCTGGGCTTGACTTGTTGCGTTAGCCATCGTCGGTTGGACCTCGCAGAGCGTTGATTTGGCGGGGGAACAGCATAACTCTATCAGCTTTCCCGGCGTCGCACGAATCAGGCGAAGCGTGCCAGCAGGACCCCAAGTCCATAGAGCAGAAAGATCGGAACAGAGACGAGTGATTGATTGAATGGGTCAGGCGTCGGCGTGATCAACGCTCCGAGGACAAATGAGACGACCAGCGCGTAGCGCCATTGGTGGCCCAGTTGGCGCGCATTCACCACACCGAGCTTTGCAAGGAAGAACATGACAAGGGGCGTCTCAAAGCTCAGCCCGATCCAGAACAGAAACGACGTAACGAAGGACAGGTAATAGTCGACGCTCCACTTCGTTTCAACGACCTCGGACCCGAACCCGGCGAGAAAGCCAACGGCGGCCGGGACGACCAGAAAATAGCCGAAGGTGATGCCGAACGCGAAAGCCATGGTGATCCCGGGGACTGCGATGAATACCCATTTCCGCTCGTGCGTGTGGAGCGCTGGGAGCACGAAGAGAAGCGCCTGCCAAACGATTACTGGCATTGCGATTCCGATGCCGGTGATCAGCATTACTTTCAGCCAGGCGGCAAAGTTCTCTGTTGGCCGGAGCGCTTGAAGCTGGCCTGCCACCGGTGCGGTCAGCAGGGTAAAGACCGGCCAGGTCAGAAATGCCGCTGCGAACGCCATACCGACCATTGCTCCGATCCCGGCGATGATCAGGCAGCGGCGAAGCGCTGCGAGATGCTCCAGGATGGTCATCTCGTGGTCGTGGGGAGCGTCGTTCACCTGAGGACTCTTGACCCGATGGGCGGTGCCATTAGGTTGTGTGCCACGCCTGCCTGAGGAGATAGGTGCGTGGGCCGGTCAGTCACGGACCCCAGAATGAAGTCCCAAACCTCAGGGCACGCCTCTGAATTGGGACGTCGAGACGAGTTTAATCGAGGTGGTCGCTGAGGTAGTCCATGGCATCTTTGACGCTTTTGATCTTCTCTGCGTCCTCGTCCGAGACCTGGATCCCAAACTCTTCCTCGATCGAGATGATGAGGTCCACCATCTCGAGAGAGTCGGCATTCAAGTCGTCGATAAACGACGCTTCCGGGACGACTTCTTCCTCTGGGACGCCAAGCTGATCCGCAATGATCTTGCGCAGCCGCTCCTCGGGGTTGATAGCCATGAGTTGATCTCCAATCGCTCTTTGGTCTCGCGGCAGGCCGCGGTCCGGTGTTCATTCGCTCCGGGGCTGAGGCAGATGGTTGCTTGACTCGGCAACCGCGCGGCCCAGTACGCCATTGATGAGCTTGCTGGAGTTCTCACTCCCGAAAAGTTTCGCGAGTTCGACCGCTTCGCTGATTGCGACCCGGACGGGTATTTTAGAGGAATTGTAGAGGGCCTCAAAGATCCCTAAGCGCAGCAAGTTGCGATCAACAGCGGACATTTGGTCGATAGGCCAGGCAGGCGCCAGATGGACGATCCATCTATCGATCTCAGCTTTGTGCCGCACCACCCCGTTTACCAGTTCGCTTGCGTAGTCGAACACCGGAGCATCCGGATGGAGGTCGGCAAATAGCCTATCCAAGACTTCGGCTGGCCGGTGCCTGGACACATCCGCCTCGTACAGGGATTGAAAGCAGAGCCTGCGAGCGCGTTTCCGCTGTCGGGGCGTGGATGACGTGGCCGTTGCGCGTTCGTTTGCGGCTGTCGCGTCGCTTCCGAGGGGCGATTCTTCGGACAACGCTAGCGGTCGGAGCTGTCATTGTCTGCCGCCTCGACAGGGGGCGGCAGACGCCAGGCCGTGTGGGCCTGGCCGGATCGGAACTGCTCGTCGCGAAGCACCGCGATCTGGTATGGGATCGACGTCTCGGGACCCTCGATTCGCGTTTCGCTGAGAGCGCGGTCCATGCGAGCGATCGCCTCGTCGCGATCCTCGCCCCAGGCAACGACCTTGGCAAGCAGAGAGTCGTAGTAGGGCGGGGGCTCGTAGCCCGGGAAGATATGCGAATCGATGCGCACACCTGGTCCTCCGGGTGCGTGGTAGCCGCGAATCTTTCCGTACGCAGCGGCGAAGTCTCTGCTCGGATCCTCCGCGACGATTCGACACTCAATGGCATGGCCGCGGATGTGTACATCCTCTTGGCGAATGGGCAACGGGGTGCCCTCGGCGATGGCGATCTGCAGCTTGACCAGATCGATGCCGGTAATCATTTCCGTGACCGGATGTTCGACCTGGAGACGAGTGTTCATCTCAATAAAATAGAAAGCCCCGTCTGGATCGACAAGAAACTCGACTGTCCCGACGCTGCGGTACTCCGCGAAGCGGGCGCCGCGAACGGCCGCTTCGCAAATTGCTGCCCGCTGCCGCTCGTCGAGAGTCGAGGATGGGGCCTCCTCCAGGATTTTCTGATGGCGGCGCTGAAGTGAGCAGTCACGTTCACCCAGGTGAATGATGTTGCCGAAATCATCGGCCGCGATCTGTACTTCGATGTGTTTTGCCGGGGATACCAGTCGCTCGACGTACAGGTCGCCGTTGCCAAAACTGGCCACGGCCTCGGCCTGGGCGATCTGGTACGAGCGCACGACATCCTCGTCGGATGCGGCCACGCGCATCCCCCGCCCGCCGCCGCCGGCCGACGCCTTCAGCATCACGGGGAAACCGACGGCAGCCGCCGCTGCCCGAGCAGCTTCGAGGTTTGGGAGGACGTCGTCGCTTCCGGGGAGCACCGGGAGCCCGGCGCGAGCCATCAGCGCACGGGCTGCGACCTTGTTCCGGAAGGCATCGATAACGGATGCCGGCGGCCCCACGAATAGCAGCCCGCAGCGGCTGCACACCTCTGCGATATAGGCGTTCTCGGATAAGAATCCGTAGCCGGGATGAATCGAGTCGCAGCCGCTGATCAGCGCAGCCGAAACCACATTGGGAATATTGAGGTAGCTCCTGTCACTCGGGGGTGGACCGATGCAAACGGTCTGGTTGGCCAGGCGAGCTGCGAGTGAATCCCGGTCGGCTTCGGAGTGCGCGAGGACTGTTTCGATGCCAAGCTCCTGGCAAGCACGGATAATGCGGACGGCGATCTCGCCGCGGTTAGCAACCAGCATCCGCGTGATCTTCATGCCATGACCATCCCACCGTCGATACAGATGACCTGGCCGGTAATGTACGCCGCCTGGTCAGAAGCGAGAAACCCGACCAGCGATGCGACTTCGTCAGGCCGTCCGAGACGACCGAGAGGAACCGCCCCCAGCAGTCGATCATGCGCCTCTGGGCTGACACCCGACCACATCTCGGTGTCGATCATGCCGGGGGCAACTACGTTGGCGGTGATCGCCCGCGATGCGACTTCGCGCGCGACGGACCGAGTGAAGCCGATGAGTCCTGCCTTGGCTGCCGCATAATTTGCCTGTCCCGCGTTGCCGAGGATTCCCACGATCGACCCAATGCTTATGATCCGGCCGGACCGCTGTCGGATCATGCCGCGAAGGGCTGCGCGCGTACAGAGAAAAGCCCCTCGCAGGTTGGTGTTGAGCACCGAGTCCCAATCCTCCTCACGCAAGCGCAGCAGCAGCCTGTCTCGGGCGATCCCCGCGTTGTTGACGAGGATGTCGAGCCGCTGTTGGTCTGAGGCAATTGAATCGAACAGCCTCTCGACGTCAGCAGGGTCCGCAATATTGGCTTGAACGGCGACCGCTCGTCTGCCCAGCGAGGCTATCTCCTGGCAAAGGGTCTCGGCCGCGTCGGCGCTGGAATGGTAATTCACCACGACGTCGGCACCCTGGCGGGCGAGCTCGAGCGCTACGGCGCGTCCGATTCCACGAGCGCCACCGGTAACGAGCGCACTCTTGCCGTCTAGCGAGGCGCCTGACGGCGAGGCGGCGCTTCCGCCTTCACGGGTTGTCCCTGGCTCGTCCATCAAGTCCGATCCTCGTCAGCCAGATTCGGCCCAGCGGCGGCGATCAAGTCCGCGGCGCGATCGAGCGCTGGCAGCGTTCCAACGGCGAGCAGGGTGACGTCCTTCAGCGTTCGCTTTGCGAGCCCCGTCAAGACCTGGCCCGGCCCAAGCTCGATGAAAGTCCGGCACCCCAGGCCGTACAACGTGCGCAGCGACGCGTCCCAGAATACGGGCCGGGAGATCTGACGCGCCAACTCCGTGCGCAGCGCCTCCGGTTCCTGCTCGGTCTGAGCGGTAGTGTTAAGGACGACTGGTACCTGGGCGCGACTGATCACTGCCGTAGCCACTATAGCCCCGAACTCAGTCGCCGCGGCCTGCATGTAAACCGAATGGAACGGCCCGCCGACATTCAGCGGGATGACACGCGCCGCGCCGGCGGCAAGGGCAAGCTTGGTGGCCGCCGCGATCGCCTCCTTGTGGCCGCTCAGCACGACCTGGCCGGGCGCGTTCAGGTTGGCGACCTGGACCATGGACCCGGCCTCGCTGGAGGCCGTCTCGCATACTCGTTCCAGGCTGTCCGCGTCCAACCCGAGGACAGCGACCATCGCGCCCTTTACCGCCCCGGAGTCGCGCTCCATGAGCCGGCCGCGCTCATGTGCTAGCCGAAGTGTCTCCTCGGGGCTCATCGCACCCGCCCAGCACATCGCGGTAAGCTCTCCCACACTGTGGCCCGCTACCGCTGTCAGCGCCAGTGGGCGCTCGATCCTCTCCGACAAGGCAGCCGCCGCCGCGAGGCTGGTCACCACAACGGCTGTCTGAGCGACGCAGGTTCGGGTCAATTCAGACAGCGGACCTTCGGCGCACAGCTTGCTGATCGGCAGACCCGTGATCTCGTCCGCGAGCCTGAAGAGCGCATCCGCGGCGGTGAACGCTTCCCGAAGCGCCACACCCATGCCAACCTCTTGGGATGCCTGGCCTGGAAAGAGGAGCGCAACGGTCACATCCGGTACCTCGCTCGTCACTTCTTCACCAGACGTTCCTCAACGAGGAGGGTCCGGGCTCTAAAGTGGCCTGGCGGTCTCCTTCACGTCGAGGACGTGATGGCCGTTGTAGGTACCACAGAAGCGGCAGACCTGGTGCGTCGGCTTCAGTTGGTGACACTGCGCGCAGGGACCTAATTGAGGGACTCGCGCATGAATGTGGCTGCGGCGGTTGTTCCGTCGCCTGCGAGGGATTTTTTTCTTTGGGAGCGCGCCCATTTTGCTCCAATCCTAGTCGGTCCAGACAGCGTTTCGAACGTCGATATGTGCCGCGAGCAGAGGACGGTAAATCGCCGCCGGCAACGCGGCTGCCTGTCGGATTCTTGACGAGGCCCATGCGGCGATGCGCCGCGGCAGGCAAGCAGTGCATTCTACAGGATCAGTGCTGCTAAGGGGTCCGTCTGTTGGCGCCGTCCTCGAATAGCGCCTTAAGCGCGGCGAACGGGCCGTCGCGGCTCTCAGCGTCGCACTGGCAGGGATCGGTATCGAGAGCGGCTCCGCAGTTGGGGCAGAGGCCCCGACAATCGGGTTGGCAGACAGGCTGAATGGGCACCATCGTCAGCAGGTACTGCCGCACCGTCTCTTTCAGATCGAGCACCTGTTGCTCACTAATGCGGAGCGCATCATCGTCGGGCGGCTTCAGAGGGGCGCCGGTTGCCACGTCGAGGCTCGGTCGGTAGACCTCCTCAAAATGGATTTCAACCTGCGTCGCGAAGGGCTCGAGACAGCGAGAGCATTCCAATTCGAGCGTCGCCATCAGATCGCCACGCGCCACGATGTCCCGTTGGGTGCGCATGAGATGAACCGGCCCGCGAATAGGCGATCGGATGAATAGATCGGGTTCGAACTGCGGTGACGCCTCGTCGACGAAGATATCTTGCGTCGTTCCCGGTGGTGACTTGAGGAGCAATGCTACGTTGTGAGCTAGCGTGGGGGCGACTCTATGTCTCGGTGGTCCTCGTCAATCTCGTCGGGTCGGAGCGAGAGCAGTCCGTTTCGTACGGTGGATGAGAGGCCGTCGAGGCGGCGTTCGAGATCGGCGAGCACCCGATACGCGTAATCGTCAGCCTGTAGCCGGGTTTCCTCAGCTCGCTTGTCGGCCTGTGCGATGAGCTCCGCGGCGCGCGCCTCTGCCTGGCGAGCAACGTGATGGTCGCGGGCGAGATCGCGCGCGTCGTCTTCGGCTGAGCGAATGATCTGCTCCGCTCGCGTCTGCGCCTCGGTGAGCAGGGCGTCGCGGTCGGAGTTCAACTTGCGCGCCTGTCTGATTTCATTCGGCAGGCTCAGACGGATCTGGTCGATGATGGCAAAACACTCCTCGTCGTCGACGAGCGTGCGTCGTGTGAAGGGAAGGGCCGAGCCAGCGTTCAGAACCTCCTCGAGCCGCTCGAGGAGATACAGCATGTCCATCGATTCTTGCTCGCGGGGAGGTGACTCGGTCATACGCTCTGCTCGTGTTTCCATCGTAGCGCCTCCGCAACAGCATCGGGGACAAGCCCGTCGACCCGGGCGCCAAGCTGCGCCACCTCTTTGACGAGTGTGGAGCTCAGATGAGCATGTTCAAGAGAAGTCATAAGGAATAGTGCCTCGATCTGGGAATTCAGATGTCGATTCATGAGCGCGACCTGGAACTCGAAGTCAAAGTCCGACGTGGCTCGCAGCCCCCGTATGATCGCCTGAGCGTTGCGCTCACGCGCGTAGTCGACCGTGAGTATCGAGTAGCTCGCAACCTCGACGTTCGTAAGGTCCGCCACGGCGGTTTGCACGAGGTGAACCCGTTCGGTCGTGGAAAAGGTCAATCGCTATCCGGCTTGTCATAGAC
>JAERMM010000240.1 GCA_016844585.1 Chloroflexota bacterium
GGGACACCCGCGAAGCACTCCTCGATCACTCGACGCGAGTTTGGCCAATCCGACTCTGAGTGGGGGAAGTCGGTGGACCACATGATGTGGTGGAGTCCGATGTCGTGGCGGACCTTGACGCCGAAAGGATTCCGCATGAAGCCCCAGTAGCAGTGCTCCCGCGCATAGTCGCTGGGCGCTCGCTTCAGCCGTGGCATTTCGAGAAGCTTCTCCGCCCAGTAGCCGTGCCGATAGTACTGGTCGTCCATCTGCTCATAGTAGTTCGGAATCCAGCCAACCTGGTTCTCGGCGAAGTACATCTTCAGCCTGGGGAACCGTTCGAACACGCCGCCGAACACCATTTGCGCAGCGCTCT
Organism: Chloroflexota bacterium; assembly: GCA_016844585.1. Lineage (GTDB taxonomy): Bacteria > Chloroflexota > UBA6077 > UBA6077 > SHYK01 > JAERMM01. The sequence goes on from JAERMM010000240.1 coordinate 356, forward strand.
GGCCGCCTCGGAGTCCGAACTTGGTGTACTTCATGAATGGGTCCACGCCGGACGCCGCTTCGACCAGGTCGTGCTTAAAAGGGTAGAGAGGGCCGCGGCCGCCGGCGCCGAAACCGCTGAAGCTCACGTGAGCGGTCAGCGGCATGTTATGGTCGATTGCCGCCGCCCAAAAGCGGTCGTCCGCCTCGCTGCTGTAACCCTTGCCGCTTGGGAACCTGGTCAGGCACACACCTTTGGCCCCCATCCTGGCCGCCCATTCCAGCTCTGTGATCCCGTCGTCCACGCCCGTTGGTGGGATGAGCACCAGTCCGATGAGTCGATCGGGCGCATATGAGCAGAAGTCTTCCAGCAGAAACTCGTTGTACGCGTGCACCATCGCCTTGAAGGCCCCCTCGTCCCTGATGCCGCTCCACTCGTGTGCGCCATCAGTACCGGAGAACAGGACTTCGGCGTCGACGCCGTCTACATCCTGCTCGCGGACTCTCTGCTGTGGGCCACCCGCTCCGGGCGTGGTGTCGAAGGCGCCCCCTATGGGCGATCGCTCTTCGTACGGCTTCCCGGTCATGCCACCGAGGAAGACGTGCAGCGGCCTGCCCTCATTCACCGTGGCGTCGGTCCCATTCTCGAGGCGAATCGTACGAGGCGCTCGGTCCCGGTATTTTGCCGGCACTCGGGGCGTCCAGCTCTCGACAGCCGGCTCCAGGTGAGAATCAGCGGAAATTACTCGGTATACGCGTGCCATTTCTCTCTCCTGATGGCCGCTGGTGTGCTCATCGGCCGCCATTATATCGACTCCATCGGAGGCGTCTTGCGCACGCGTTGTTTGGGGTTCGGACGCAGGCCGGTCAATTGACTTTGGCGATCAGTCGGGGATATCTTCGGCAGGCGCCGAGCCAACGAGACAAGGGCTCATCATGCGAGGGGCCAGTTAAAAGGGGAGCAATGCGATGAACGTGATACGGACTGCCTGCGGCTTGGCCGTCGCCTTCACTCTCGTGCTTCAGGGATGCGCGAGCGCCTCCACACCCGGAAACGAATCATCCCAGCGGTCAGCCGGAGAGCCGCCCGCGGTACGCAAGCGGTTGACGGCAGGCTTGCCCTCCGTTCCTCCGAACCTGAATACGATGATCGCGGGCGCAGTCGGCCGTTTCGAGGGAATGGAGGCCGTGACCGCCATGGTGAACGCGGGACTGGGCATGTCAGACAACGAGGGCACGGTCCGTCCGCAGCTCGCGGAAACCGTGCCGACCGTTGAGAACGGGTTGTGGAAGATCTTCCCCGACGGAAAGATGGAGATGACGTGGAAGCTGCGCCCGGGCGCAGTGTGGCACGACGGCGTGCCGTTCACCACAGCCGATCTTGTGTTCACCCAGCGCTTGCAGGAGGACCGGGAGCTGGCCCTATTCTCCCATCCCTCCTTCAAGGGGCTGGAATCCGCCGAGGCTGTGGACCCTTTGACCCTCGTGACGCGGTGGAGCGCCCCGAATATTGGCGCTGTTACGGCGTTCGGGTTCGAAGGTTTCCGCTCTCACGTTCCGCTCCCTGCCCACCTGTTGGAGCGCAGCTATGTAGCTGACAAGGCGAGCTTCATCGATCTGCCGTACTTCACCACGGAGTTCATCGGCACTGGCCCATATCGCCTGAAGGAGTGGGCCAGCGGGAGCTACGTTCTGTTAGAAGCGTTCGACCAGTACATTCTTGGAAGGCCCAAGATCGATGAGATCGAGGTCCGTTTCATCCCGGACGGAAGCACCATGGCAGCCAATCTCCTGGCTGGCTCCGTCGAAGTCACCCTTGGGCGTGCCCTGTCCTTCGAACAGGCGAGTGAGCTGCTGAACAAGGTCCCGGGATCGAAGGCCGACATGGCCCCGGCTGGAGCGCTCACCGCATATCCGCAATTCCTCAACCCGAATCCCCCCATTGTTTCCCGGCTCGATTTCCGACGAGCGCTCCTCCACGCCGTGGATCGCCAGGAGCTGGTGGACACGATCATGGGCGGCCGCTCCGCCGTGGCGCACGCGGTCGTCCGTCCCTCCGACCAGATCTTCGGTGACATTGAGCCGAGCGTGGTCAAGTACGAGTTCGATCCCAGGCGCAGCGCGCAGCTTATCGAGGGCCTGGGGTACCAGCGGGGTCCCGACGGGGGCTGGCAAAGCGCCGCCGGCGAGCGGCTCATCACGGAGCTGCGGGTGAGCCGCGGCGGCCCCGCGGAGAAAACGACGATTGCCCTGGCTGACGCCTGGAAGCGCGTTGGCCTGGGTGTCGATCTCCTGATCATCCCGGAGCAGCTCGAAGGCGACACCGAGTACAAAGCGAACTACCCCGCCTTCGAGATGGTCGGACGCAGCATCAATCTCACGGACCTCAGCCGTGTGCTGCACAGCACCGAAGCCCCGCTGCTCGAGAACCGCTATCGCGGAGGTAACCGGGGCAGATACGTGAACGCGGACCTGGACGTCATGCTGGATCGATACGCGTTGACGATAGCGGCTCAGGACCGCCTGCAGCTGCTCCAACAGGTCGTCCGCCACATGACCGAGAACGTGGTGTTCATGGGTGTTATCTGGGATATTGACGCGACGTTCTCGACCTCCCGGCTCAGCAACATCACCGGGAAGTACGAGCGCTCGATCCAGACGTGGAACGTTCACGAGTGGGACGTCCGCTGAGGGGGAATAGGCCATGTGGCGTCGGCGCGCTCTCGGTCCATGGGTGGCGCCACCCGCGGACGGGCAGCAGACCGTCTCCTCGCAACAGCAGCAAGCGCCGCGCAAGCGCCTGGTGGCCGCTGTCGCGAGCGCCCCGACAACCTTCAACCTCATGATCGGTGGCGCCCTCGCCCGCACCCCTGGCATCGAGGCGCTGGCCCTGCTGGCCCACTCTGGACTCTCGATCTACGATGATCGAGGCGAGCTTCGCCCCCAGCTGGCCGAAACGATTCCCACCGTAGAGAATGGGCTCTGGAAGGTCTTCCCGGACGGCCGAATGGAGTTGACCTTCACGATACGGCAGGGCGCTCAGTGGCACGATGGGACTCCGCTCACCACCGACGACCTGCTCTTTACGCTCAAGCTGCACCAGGACCAGGACATGCCCGTTTTCTTCCATCTCGGCCATGCTGGCATCGAGCGTGCAGAAGCTCGGGACTCGCGCACCGTGGTCACCTACTGGCGATCGCCTTTCGTGGCTGCCAATAACGCCTTTGGATTCCAGGGCTTTCGTTCTCTTCTCCCAGTGCCACGCCACCTCCTGGAGAGGCCGCTCGCGCAAGACAAGGCGACCTTCACCGATCTCCCAATCTGGAGCAGTGCATTCGTCGGGGCAGGTCCTTTCAAGCTCCGAGAGTGGGTCGTCGACAGCCACGTTGTGCTCGAAGCAAACGACCGTTACGTGCTGGGTCGGCCCAAAATAGACGAGGTGGAGGTACGCTTCATCCCGGCCTCGAGCACCCTCGTGGCAAACCTTCTGGCAGGAAGCGTTGACCTGACCATGGGCCGCACACTTGTGCTCGAACAGGCGATGGAGGTGCTGAATAACCGCGCTGGACTGACCAAGATGGACGTCGCCCCCGCCGGCCCGATGGTAGCGTATCCTCAATTCATGAACGCACGCCCAGCGATTCTCACGAACCTGGATTTCCGACGAGCGCTTCTGCATGCCGTCGATCGACAGGAGATGGTGGATACGCTGGTAGCTGGCCAGACGTCGGTGGCTCATACCTTCGTCCATCCCACCGAGAGCAACTACGCCGCCGTCGAGGCGCAAGTCGTACGGTACGACTTCGACCCCCGACGAGCGAGCCAGCTCCTGGAAGGGATCGGCCTGACGCGCGACGCAGATGGCTCCTACCGGGACTCGAGCGGCGCTCGCCTCACGGTCGAGGTGCGCAGCGGCGCCGGCGGCCTTCTTGAGAAGGCCGCCCTCACGCTGGCCGACGCATGGCGGCGTGCCGGGGTAGGCGCCGACCTCGTCGTCGTGCCTCCACAGCTCGACTCCGACGTCGAGTACAAGGCGACGTTCCCGGGGTTTGAGGTCGTTCAGCGGCTCATCAACATCGACGAGCTGACCCGCGTCCTGCACAGCGCGGAGTCCCCACTCGCGGAGAACCGCTATCGCGGAGGCAATCGCGGCCGCTATATAAGCCCGGATCTCGATGCCCTTCTGGACCGCTACGCGGTCACCATGCCGGGCCCCGAGCGGTCTGACCTCCTCGGGAAGATCGTGCGGCACGTAGGCGAGAACGCCGTGATCGCTGGTCTCTTCTGGGGAGTCGACGCAACGGTCTACTCGAGCCGCGTGCGCAACGTCCACGGAGCGTTCCCGCGTTCGATGCAGTCGTGGAATGCCCACGAGTGGGAGCTCGAATAGGCGGATCGATCTCGATTAGGGCGGGAATCAGTCCCCTGTCCGCTGTCCCTACTCCACTTCCCAGAGATGTGAGTTGCGGCTGTAGGTGCCATAGTTGCGGCCAGCGCTCTCGCCACCGGTGTGGTCGTCGAGGGCCTTGACGCCCTTGCGGACGGCGATGTGCTCGGCCGTGCTGTAGAGGATCAGCATCGGAAGCTCGGCGGCCGCGAAATCGGAGATCGCCTTGAAGGCGGCGAGCTGCTCGCGCTCAGAAAGGCTGGTGCGGTAGCGATTGAGCAGCTCCTGCGCGCGCGGGTCCTCGTAGCCACCGCGGTTGCCGGTCCATCGGTTCACAGGGCTCGCAGCCGGCCCCTCCATGCGGCCCAGGATGCCGTCGCCGCCACCGGCGGCGCTGGCCTCCCAGCTCGGATAGTTGGCCCGATACTCGCCGTTGCGCACGAACGCCGCGGGCACGACCTGCTCCTCGGCGGCGAGGCCAATACGGCGCCAGGCGTCCGCGAACGCACTGATCTCGCGCTCGATGCGGCCAGGCGTAGCGGTCACGATGGTATGGAAGCGGCGACCGTCCGAGTCGTTGCGAAGCACGCCATCGGGACCCGGGGCCCAACCAAGACTCCGCAGCTCGGCTTTGGCTCGATCGGGGTCGTAGGTATATGGGCGGAATGCGTCCTTCGTCGCCTCGTACAGGGGCTCGCCCTGCCACACCAACTCCCACGCTGCCAGCTCGCGGTGGCCGGACTGCAAGCCCTCAGATAAGGCCTCGCGGTCGAGCGCGCGGTACAGCGCGGCGCGCACCCGCACGTCATGGATCGCCGGCTCTATCTGAACCGACGGGCGCACCTGCGGCGACAGGAATCGCTGTGAGCTCTTCTTCACGAAGACCTGCCCCTCGCCGGTCGGGTTCCAGCGGTCCATCAGGTTGAAGCCAAGCTCCGGCTCGAGCACCGTTTCCAGGATCACGTCAACCGTGCCGGCCAGCAGGTTCGAATACAGCGTGTTCAGATCGCTGAAGATGCGGATGCGGACAACGTCCACCTTGGGTCGACCGAGAAAGTAGTCGTCGTAGGCGCGAAAGACGATGGCATCAGCCGGATCGAACGAAGTGAGGCGAAACGGTCCGGTGTGCACGTACTCGCTCGTCCAGTACGGATGGTTCAGCACCTCGTCTGGCGTGTTGCTTTCCTTAAAGCGCTCGTAGGCCGGGCCGAGGATGTGGCGCGGCTGCGGCCAGAAGTTGCGCATGCCGAGCTGGTCACCGCGGTAATACGGCCCCTTGTAATAGAGGACAAATGTGTAGTCATCCGGCGCTTCGGCAGATTGCATTTCCGTGACGATGTCCGTCTGAACCGTTGGGATGCCCGGGTCACTGTTGAACTGCGCCGTGAAGACCATGTCGTGCGCGGTGAACGGAGCGCCGTCCTGCCACGTGACGCCCTTCCTAATGGGAAAGACGACACGCATCCGCCCATCAGGCAGGAGCGAGATGCCGCCGTCGTCGATCGTCGGCAGGCGCTCGGCCAGACGGCCGATTGGCTTGCGCGTGCTGTAGTCGGAGGTGACGAGCGCGTTTGAGTGCACCTCGGCCGTCGCCGCCCAACCGCCGGTCGGGGTGGTACTGCCCATCACGCCCATAACGGGTACCAGGCTGCCGACGGCCAGGGTAATCGAGCCCCCGCGTCGCGGCGCCTCGGCCGGAGCCGCTTGCTGGGTGGAAGCAGCCTCCCGCGCCGGCGGTGGGGCAGCGCACGCCGCGAGCAGGGCGAGGCCCATAAGCATGAAAAGCCACCGACTTCGCGGCAGAACCCTGGGTCGCATGGCTGCTCCTCGATGCGCGTGCCTGACTCCGGAAGCAGTGCACATGATATCCCGCGACCCGCGAAGACTGAGTAGAATCGTTGAAGCGACCGAGGCGGGAGGCGAGTCCATGCAGACGCCATCGGAGACCAGCGCGACAAAAGCCCGCTACGTCAAGTCGTACGAGATCCGCCGATCGTATCGCGAAGCCGTGCAGCGGCCGCCCGCTGTCGCGGGCGTGCGCGACACCCTCGACATCCACTGCCACGCCGATGCCGGCCACCAAGATGCGCTTGCGCTCGCCAAGCACGCTTCGGCGAACGGCATGCGCGGCATCCTCTACAAGTCGATCGTGGGTCGCGCCCAGCCGGCAACGGCTGTGGGCGAGGTGCGTGAAGCGCTGAATCGCTGGTGCGACGAGGAGCAACTGGAGCCGATTACGTGCGGGGCCGGTTTCCTCGTTGGCCCAGAATCGGAGTCGGCTGAGGCCGTGCGGCAGCAGATAGACGCGGGCGTGCGCGCTGTCTGGATGCCGGTCGCGATGCACGCCAATACGTTGAGCCAGGTGGGTGGCCGCGAAAGCTGGTGGCTGCCCGGAGGGGATCGATACACGACCACGCCTCCCCTAGTCTGGGAGGATGCGCTCGAGGTAGGGCAATACGCGCTCGACGACAGGGGGCGGCTCAAGCCCAACTTCCGCGACATCGTCCACGCGGTAGCGGACCATGGCGCCGCGCTGTCATTCGGACACGCAACGCACGCCGAGATCTTCGCCTACGCCGAGGAAGTCGAGAAGATCGGCTTCGAACGCGCATTCGTCGACCATCCCTTCAGCCCATTCGTCGACCTCAGCATCGAAGAGATGCAACAGGTGGCGCGCGCGGGCGTGACGTTGAACTTCACGTACGACGAGCTATCGCCGCTCCTCGGCGTCGACCC
>JAERMM010000241.1 GCA_016844585.1 Chloroflexota bacterium
GCGAGATGCTTTGGGGATTGAACGCTGGGAAGGTGACAACGAACTCTCGATCCCGGGCGCGCGCGCCGGTTAGCACGACTTGATCGACTGCGATGCCGAGGGCCTTCCAGGCATCCGCGATGATCGCCAGCTCTATTTCATCGTTCTTGTCCGTTCCGGTCCAGACGGGAAACGCGACCCGTTCTCCGGCGAGGTTGAGGAGCGGTCCGTCGCCGCTTCGATGCCACCCTGCTTCAGCAAGCAGTTGCTGAGCGCGCCGTTGGTCGAAGGCGTAGGTCGCAACAACGTCCTTGACCCAGTCCCATCGATAATCGTCCGGAGGAATGAACGAGTCGGAAATGACCGCCCGACCCTGGAAGAGCGCGTCCGACAGCGCCTGGCGCTCCAGGCCATGGAGGAGCCCTCGCCGGACCCGGACGTCCAATATCTCCGGGAGAATGGGGCCGCGGAACTGCACGAACAGCTTCCGCCAGTTCGACACTTCTTCCACGAGCAGGGGCTTCCTCCCATCCTGCTCCCACTGCTGCTTGATCGACCATGCAGATCGAAATGACAGTGAGCGCGGGATCGCGCCGTCGATGGTCCCCGCCAGAAGATTGGCCACCACCGTGGGCTCGCTGGCGATGAAGCGGACGATGATCGTGTCGATATGCGCAGGGCCCGCGTAGAAGGCGGGATAGGCTCGCAGTACGACGCGGCTGCCGAGCTCCCACTCAGCCACCTGATAGGGGCCGACCCCGACAAAATCGCGGGTCCAATACGAATGCTGCAGGAAACGTTCCTTGTCCGCCGGGTAAGAGCTGCTCAGGATGTGCGCGGGGAACGGTCCCACGTCCGGGCCATCGAGGGCGCTTGCGAACGGGTAAGAGTTGGACCACTCCATGACCAGCGTGAGTGGGTCCGGAGTCTCGATAGACGCAATCAGATCGGCGATCTGTCGCTGGTTGTTGTCGATGTCGCGATCGCGGTTGACGGTCCAACCCAGGACGAAGTCGTCCGCGACCAACGGGGCGCCGTCGTGCCAGGTCACGTTGGGCCGAAGCCGATAGATGGTCCGCATCGAACCGTCGGGACGTACCACCCACGTCCCCTTCTCTTGGGAGGGTACCTCAGCCGCCAGCATCGGGAGCACACCGCCCTGATTGTCGAAGGTCACTAGACGCTGATGCACCGCCAGCGTCAGCTGCGCTCCGTTGCGTGTCCCAGTTCCCGCGCCCCCGATCTGTGCAATCAAGTTGGTCGGCTCGTTCTCAATGGCGACGGTGAGGGCCTTCGGCCTGGGTTGGGAGGATTCGGGCCCCGATCCACCGGACTCCGGCACACGAATCGGGGCACAACCCCAACCGAGCAGCAAGGCGCCGACGAGTAGGGCGGTCACGGTTCGTCCCGGCCTGAACGTCATGGGTGCCGTCGCTCGTCCGACGGACGACCCTAAACCCGCACGGACTTCCTGGTGCGCTGACATCCGTCAGCGTGCCAGCTTGAGCGCGGCCACGACCTCTTCGACGGTCGCAATGCCAACGCCGAGACGGTGGAGCGCAGCGAGGTGGGCCCGAGCAACGTCTGCCTTTGGCACTGGTCCGACCGGCGACTCGGTGATGTCGCGGGTGAAGCAGACGTCGCGGACGACGATGGGATGCAGCTTGCGGGCGAGCGCGTCGCGAGCCGCCACGTTGCAGCCGCGATCGACCGCCATCCCAGTGATGAGGAGTGTGTCACGGCCTTCGGCGCGCATCCGCGGTTCGAGCTCAGTGTTCGCGACGGCTCCAGACGTCTGGTGGTGGATGATCAGATCGTCCGGCTGCTGGGCGATGGCGGGTGGGGTGCCGCTGGTATCGATGCCGCTCGCCGCCACTCCGTAGATGACCAGGACGCCAGCATGTCGGCATGCATCCAGGAGCCGGACCAACAGGGGGAGGCCGTCGGCGGCCCACGGTTCGAACGAACGCCCGGGAACCATCAGCGACTGCGTGACATCGTAGACAAGCACGGCCGTCGCCCGTGGAACAAGGTGGAGCAGCGCCTCGGATGTCACTTCTTTGCGTACTCCATGCGCCTCAGCATCACGTGACTTCCGGGAATGGCGCGAGGCGTACCGCCTCGTCGTAGTAGTGCTCGTAATACCAATCTGCAACCTCGGAACCAGTCGCCAGCCACACCTGTGGATGGCCCGTGATGTACCCCAAAGCTGCGTCCAAGGACCCAATCCGGTGCGGCTGCCCAGTCAGATAAGAGTGGAGGTTGATGGACATCACGCGGCCGCTCTCCGCGCCCTCCTTGTACAACTGATCGAACTGGTCGCAAATTTGCCGGCGGAACTCATCGGCAGGCCAGCGGTAGTCTGTAAACGCCCGACGGTCCGAAACCTGGGAACCCTGTGCGCAGATCATTCGGCCTTTCCTGACCCGCATCGGGAATGGCTGGTCGTCGGCGCTCCAATCCGCGAGATACGTAAAACCAGCCTCGGCCAGGAGATCTGGTGTGCTCACGTTTTGTGAGCGCCCGGACGCGAGCCAGCCACGGGGCGGGGTGCCTGCCGCATCCGTAATTGTTCGTACGACATCCTGAATAACTGCCCGCTCTGCGTCCTCGTCCATCCCGAGGAGGCTCTCCGAGTTCGTCCGACCGTGACCCATCCATTCCCACTGCCGTTCAACACCCATCTCGATGATCCGCGGCTCGTACCGACAGACATCCGAATTGAGCGCCACGGTGGCGCGAACGCCATGCTTGGCCAGCGTGTCGCCAAGACGCCAAACACCCACGCGATTTCCGTAGTCACGGAGGGCGAAGTTGTTCACATCAGGGAATGGTCCTGACGCGCCGCCGGATCTCGGTTTGTCCCATGGGAAGCGCTCGATGTTTGGAATCACCAGAAGTGCGACACGCGCATCGTCAGGCCAGCGGAGCACAGGGCGGTCTGGGATGGGCCAATACCGGTAGCGACTATTCTCGGCCGTGACAATACCTCCTCTGCAGTGATGGCACTCTAACTGGCGTTCCTCGAGGTCGCCCGAGTATATCCGGTTCAAGGCACGTGGCAGGCCGATTCGATTGGACGGCAGGTCCGCGCCCGTACAATAGCGCGCGATTGCGCGATACGGTCGGAGGTGACTTCAGCATTGAAGTGGCTCGCTGTGATCATCCCATTGCTCTTGCTCGTCATGCCAACTCCGGGAGAGGCGCAGCCAGAGTCGCTCCGCGTCGCGACTCGCATCATCAAACCGTTCGTCTTTGAGGAAGGTGGCAATCTTACCGGCTTCAGCATCGAGCTCTGGCGGGAGATTGCCATCCAGCTCGGCATCCGCACGGAGTACGTCATCAAGCCCACTCTGCGCGATCTACTGGATGCTACTCAAAATGGCGAGGCGGATGTCGCGATCGCGGCGATCTCGATCACCGAGGAGCGGGAGCGCAGCTGGGATTTCTCCCATCCAATGTTCGAAGCCGGTCTGCAGATCCTCGCCCCTGAGCAGGGCGGCGGGGGTGGCGGGATCGCCAGCATCACCGGCACCCTCTTCAGCCCCAGGTTCCTCCCCGCCCTTGTATTTGTGATCATCGGCTCGGTGGTGGCTGGGCATATCGTCTGGTTCTTCGAGCGAAAGCGAACCGATGGATTCCTATCGAGCCCGAGCTACTACCCGGGTATCTTCGAAGCCACCTTCTGGGCAACGACTGCCCTGGCGACCCAGGCCGAGGCGTGGCCGAAGAACGCGGTGTCGCGCGTGGTTTCTGTCATCTGGATGTTCATGGCGGTGCTCTTCATCGCTTTCTTCACCGCCGCCGTGACGTCGCAGCTGACGGTTGAACACCTCCGAGGCGACATCACGGGGCCGGACGACCTACCGGGTAAGCGCGTCAACACAGTCCGGAACAGCACCGCCGCGCGGTACCTCGCAGAGCGTAACGTCGATCCGAGGGAGTTCAACACTGTTGACGAGTCGATCCAGTCGCTCGAGCGGGGTGAAGCGGACGCCGTCGTCTACGATGCGCCCGTCTTGCAGTATTACGCGTCCCACGAGGGCAAGGGGAAGCTGCAAGTCGTCGGCTCGGTGTTCCGCCGGGAGAGCTACGGGATCCAATTCCCGAAGGACAGCCCGCTGCGAAAGCAGGTGAACGAGGCACTGCTCCGCCTGCGCGAAAACGGCGCCTATGATCGACTGCAGACCAGATGGTTCGGCGGCGAAGGCGGGAAGGCGAGCAGCTAGTATGACGTGGCCGGTCGGCGAACGAGGTCGCCTTCATTGGTACCGGCTGGCACGACTCGAAGAAGTTTCCAAGGGAAGGCCCGGGCACAATCTATCGGACGCTCGATCGAGGAGATACCTGGGGAGAGCTCGAGGTGGACGTGCCGACGGTTCGCGCGATCTGGGCTGCGCCCGACTAACCGTGCACACATAGCTCCGCTAGCTTGACATATGCTGCCGTCTTTCGGGACAATCCGCACACTCGTCGGCATGGGAACTGGTGCGCCTGCGT
>JAERMM010000242.1 GCA_016844585.1 Chloroflexota bacterium
GGGCACGCTTGCCGGCCGCTACCTGCGCCTCTTCTGGCAGCCGGTCGCCGTCAGCCGCCAGCTGGAGCCCGGGCGCGCCAGGCCGGTACGGATCATGAGCGAGGACTTCACGCTCTACAGGGGGGAGGCGAAGACAGAGCGTGTGATTCCGACCGAAGGGAGGAATCCGTACCCCAACGTAGTGGTTACGGCTTCCTCCGCTCCGCGTCGGAATGACACGGTGGGCGGGGAGGCAAGCCCGCACCTTCTGGCTTTTCGCTGCGCGCACCGGGGCACGCAGTTGTCCACTGGCTGGGTCGAGGGGGACGATCTGCGCTGCTTCTACCATGGCTGGAAGTATGGACCGGATGGCCGGTGCATCGAGCAGCCAGCCGAGCCAGAGCCATTCTGCGATCGGATCAAGATCCGCGCCTACCCCACGGAGGAGTATCTCGGGCTTGTGTTTGCTTATCTCGGTTTGGGCGAGCCTCCGCCGCTGCCCCGATACCCGGTGTTCGAGGCGTACGACGGCGTCCGCCTTACGTCAGGCGGCGGCATCTGGCCGTGCAACTTCTTCAACCGCCTCGACAACGACCCGATCCACGCGGCCTTCGTTCATCGCCAGCACCATGGCACTCCACCGTTGGTCGAGGCGTGGGAGACAGACTCCGGCCTCGCGTACCGCGCCACGCACGCCGGCGGACACAGCGGGGTCGCCTACCATTACATGCCCAACTCGATCCACTATTCCGCCTACCCAGTGCCAGGCACCACCGAGCGCTGGCAGGGGCTGAGCTGGCGCGTGCCAGTCGACGACGAGCACACCATCAGCTTTAATATCCGCATCATCCCAGCCCACGGTGAGGTTGCCGAACGCTACGAGTCCGGTGATTGGGGCAAGGGATTCTCCCCCACGTCGCCCGCCGAGCTGGCGCAAGCCGTGCTCCGCGGCGAGATGCCGGTTGAGGAGCTGGAGACGATCCCCAATGCGCTCGAAGCACAGGATTACGTCTCGCTGATCGGGCTGGGGGCAATCCCGGACCACACTCAGGAGCACCTCGGACGCGAGGATGCCACGGTCGTCTTCTACCGCAACCTCTGGAAGCGCGAGATGCGCAAGCTGGCCGAGGGTCAGCCGCTCAAGGCGTGGCGCGACTACGGCGTCGCAGCCGCCACCGGAGGTGAGTAGCGTGGCCTCATTTGCCTCGCTTCCACTAGTGGCCAAACGCAACAGCGCCTTCGTTCTCGCCCTGCTTCTGGTCGGTTGTGCGAGCCAGCCAACCGTCCCGGCAGACAGGGGGACTGCTGACGCCCGGGCCGCTACAGCGCCAAGGACGGCGAAAACGCTGACGCTCGGTCAGCTCGAGCCCATCAAGGCCTTTACCCCTGAGACTTTCTCCAGCACGTCCGGGGGTGGCCCATCGCTCGCGGAGGTTTATCTCGGAGGCCTCGTCACCGGCGACGACAGCGGAGCGCTCGTCCCGCGCATCGCCGCTCGTCTGCCGAGCCTGGACGACGGCAGTATCTCGGTCCTGCCGGATGGCCGCATGCGGACGACCTGGAAGCTGCGGACAGACGTGCGGTGGCACGACGGCGTGCCGTTCACCGCGAACGACGTCGTCTTCAGCTGGCAGGTAGTGGCGGACCCAACCGTGCTTGCTCCAGGGCCGGGAGCGCCCGTAAAGAGCCTGGTGGATGTGGCGGAGGCTGTGGACCCAAGCACGGTCGCGATCACATGGAAGTCGACGTACATCCACGCGCTGGAGCTGGGCGCTCTGCAGCTCTGGCTCATGCCCAGCCACGTGCTCTCGGACGCGTTCGCCGCCGACAAACAGACGTTTCTGTCGCATCCGTTCTTTACGACGGATCTGGTGAGCCTTGGACCATTTCGCCTGGTCGACTTTGGCGAAGGCGAGACCATGACGTTCGAGCGATTCGACGGTTACTTCCTCCGCCCGGCCAGGGTCGACCGAGTCGTAATCCGTTCGATCTCTGACCATAGTGCACTGATGGTTAACCTGCGGTCGGGGGTTATTGATATCCTGGCGGATCGAACGCTTGCGTCGACTATGCTGCTCCCGTTGAGCGCGGAATGGTCCCAGAGCGGGGATGGCCGCGTGCTCAGTCGCCAGGATAACTGGTGGTATCTGTGGGTGCAGATGAGTCCTGAGATTGCTCAACCGGTGGAGCTGGCACGCGACGCGCGTGTGCGCCGGGGGCTGATGCACGGGCTCGACCGCGAGAGCCTTCGGGATTTCATCTTCCCTGGCGTGCCGCGCACCAACGCCGACACATTCATGCTCGAAGGTGATCCTCGCAGTCCCATCGTCGGTCAGCCCTACGCGCGGTACCCATACGATGCAGAGCGTGCGCTGCAGCAGCTCGCGGAAGCCGGGTGGAGGCGGGCATCTGATGGCCGCCTGCTGAACGCCATCGGTGAACAGGTGCGCATCGAGCTACGTGGCGATGGGCCCAACGCGCCTGAGAGGGCTGCCATCGGCAGTAATTGGCGCCAGCTCGGCCTCGACGTGGCCGAGGTGCAGGTCTCGGCCCTGCTCCAACGAGATTCGGAATATACTGCCCACTTTCCTGCTTTCCTCGCCCGGGCCCGCGGGACCGGGGATACGATCTTCGTGAACTTCGACGGGCGAACGCACTCGACGGCGGCCAACCGCTGGAACGGAGCGAACCACGGACACTACGCAAATCCCGAGCTGGATCGCTTTATCGACCGGCTGAACGTGACGCTGGACGAGCGCGGCCAGGCAGAGCTGCTTCGCCAGATGGGAGAGATCATGGCGTCCGACCTGCCGGCGCTGCCGATGTACTATCGGGTCAGCTTCGCGGCCGTGGTCCGCGGCGTGAGCGCACTGGACGATTACTCAGGCACACGGGGGCCTGGCTCCGCGCCCGGACTCATGTCGCGCAACGCCCATCTGTGGGACCGCGACTGACGACGAACGCGGCGAGCAAGGAGGTGGACAATGGTGGTCGTGAGTCAGCCGACCGATACGATTGGGCGCCCCAGCAAGCCGGAGTGGGCCGACTTCGTTCACACTGGCCCCGGAACGCTTGCTGGGCGCTACCTCCGTATGTTCTGGCAGCCGGTCGCCCTGTCGGCGGACCTGCCCGCAGGACGAACGATCCCGATTCGCATCATGAGCGAGGATCTGACCCTGTACCGGGGAGAAGGGGGTGGCGCGCACCTGCTGGCATTTCGGTGCGCGCATCGCGGAACGCAGCTCTCCACGGGTTGGGTGGAGGGCGATGCTTCTACCATGGCTGGAAGTACGATGCGACAGGCCAATGCATCGAGCAGCCGGCTGAGCCGGAGCCTTTCTGCCAGCGTATCCGCATCCGCGCCTACCCGGTTGCGGAGTACCTCGGGCTGATATTCGCGTTCCTCGGCGAGGACGATCCGCCTCCCATGTGGTGCTTCCCCGACTTCGAAGCCCCGGGCTCTCTGGACCCGCGAACGACGCCGGTATGGCCGTGTAACTTCTTCAACCGAGTCGATAACGACCCGGTCCACGTCGCCTTCGTTCACCGCGACGGTCCATACCAGCGTGGCATCCCCGTGATCCATGCGGAGGAGAACGACAGCGGCATGGTCATCCACAGCACCCACAGCGACGGAACAACGGGGCAGAGCTACCATCACATGCCCAACGTGTCGCATTTCACGGCCCGACCGAGGGTCATGCTGGAGGGTGGCGCGCGGGTGACGGGTTTCCGTCAGAGCCTCGGCTTCCGCATCCCGGTCGACGACGAGCACCACAAAGTACTCAGCGTCGACCACGTCAAAGTCAGCGGCGAGGTGGCTCGCTCCTATGCCGAAGGGCTCCAGGATCTGGGGCATTGGTCAGGTCCCGACCTCGAAGCCCTGGGCGAGGCGGTCCTCCGGGGCGAGTTTCACAGCGACGACATCGAGGACCGCCGTAATATCACCCAGGTCCAGGACTACGCGGCCCTGGTGGGACAGGGGCGGATTGCCGATCACCCCAACGAACACCTCGGAGCGTCCGATCGCTCTGTCGTTTTCTTCCGTCAGTTGTGGATGCGAGAGCTGCGCGCGCTGGCCGAGGGGCGGTCCCTGAAGCAATGGAAGGGCGCCGGTGACCTTTCGGCTCTTCGCGATCCGTAAAATTGGGGTTCGTGTTGGCTGGGGTCAGATGAGGGCACGTCGCCAGTTGCTCTCGCTGCTGGCAACCGTGCTGATTGCTGGCTGCACGCCTGGCCCTCAGGCGACCGAGCCCGGGCCCGGTTCCACGTCCGCCTCCGCGCCGTCGACGCCGAAGTCCATCACGGTTGCGACCCTCATCTCCGTTGCATCATTCGGCCCCTGGGATCTCGGGCAGAGCGCGTCCGGCGGCCTCGTCTCGATGGTGGAAATCCATGCCAACGGGCTCGTGTCCAACGATGCGCAGGGCAATCGCGTGCCCCGCCTCGCGGCGCGCCTTCCCTCCGTAGACGACGGCACGGTCGTACTCCTGCCAGACGGCCGCATGCGCACCACCTGGCCGCTGCGGTCGGACGTTCGCTGGCACGATGGCGCTCCATTCGTCGCGGATGACCTTGTCTTCTCGTGGCGTGTGTTCACCGATCCGACCCTCCCGGTGCGCCCGCTCAACCAGATCGCGCTCATCGAGTCGGTCGAGGCGCCAGATACGCATACGCTGGTCATGACCTGGCGCAGCCCGTACTATCGCGCCCTGGAGCTAGGTCTCCGTGAGCTGTATCCCTACCCCTCGCACTTGCTCGCGGAGACGTTCGCCGCCGATAAGCAGGCGTTCGAGACACATCCGTACTGGACGAGCGGCTACGTTCATCTCGGGCCGTTCCGTCTGGTGGACTTCGGGCTCGGCGAGAACGTGGTGTTCGAGCGGTTCGATGGCTATTTTCTGGGTCGGCCGCGTGCCGACCGGGTCGTGCTGCGGGCCATCAGCGACACGAACACGCTGTTCGCCAACCTGCGAGCGGGGTCGGTGGACGTTGCCGCCGAGCGAACACTGCCGTCGGACCTGGCAGCCCAGCTTCGCGAGGAGTGGGCTTCCAGTGGTGGTGGTGTCGTGGTCGTGAAGCCGGACAACTGGCGCTACGTGCTGGTCCAGTTCAACCCCGAGTGGGGCCGACCGGTCGAGCTGGGCCGCGATCCCCGAGCACGGCGGGGCCTGCTGTACGGCATGGACCGGGATGGTATTCGCGAGCTGGTTCTGCCGGGCTTCTCCGATACCGAATCCGATAGCTTCCTATGGAAGAGCGATCCGCGCTCGGCGACGGTCGGCCAGCCGTTCGCGCGCTACACGCACGACCCGACGCGCGCCGCGCAGGAGCTCGCCGCGGTCGGCTGGCGTCTCTCCGATGGTGGCCTGATCAACGCCGCGGGGGAGCGCGTACGCATCGAGATTCGCGGTGGCCAGGTCGATAGCAAAGAGATAGCGTTCATCGCGAATGGCTGGCGGCAGCTGGGAGTCGAGGTATCGGAATCGATCTCATCGGCCGCGCTCAATGATCGCGAGAGCAGCGCCACCTTCCCCGGCGTCCGCACCTTCTCGCGCGGATCGGGCGATGAGATCTTCCCCACCTTCGACTCGCGCCAGCAGGCGACGGCGCAGAACCGTTTCATCGGTACGAATGTCAGCTCGTATGGGAACACGTCATTGGACGCGTTGATAGACCGGTTGTATGCCACCCTCGACCGCCAGGACCAGGGGCGCGTGCTGCAGCAGATGGGCGAGGTGCTGGCGGACGACCTGCCGGCGCTGCCCACCTACTTCCGGGTCTCGCCCGCTGCCGTTGGGCGGGGGGTGCGCGCACTGGAGGACTACACGGGCAGCATCGGCCCCGGGTACGCCTCGCGCAACGCCCACCTCTGGGATCGTCCATAAGAACGTCGTGTGAACTCCGTCACATTCTTGATGCGAATGGAACTCCATCGACGATTCAGGCGTCTTCTTCGTGTAGGGCAACAGCCCGAGAAAGGAGACACGATGCGCCGCTTCATCACCGCACTCGCATCCACGACCGCGTTGATCACCGCGCTTACCGCCACCGCGCTCCCCGCCGCCGCCTGCGCCGGGCTGATCGGCTCCAATGGAGCCGTCAACCTTGGACGCACCACGACCTTCGCCGCCTACCACGACGGAGTTGAGCACTACGTCACCGCGTTCAAGTTCGCCGGTGGCGGAGGCCAGTTCGGTACGCTGATTCCGCTCCCTGGTATTCCATCGAGCGTCGAGAAGGGGGGAGGCTGGACGCTGCAACGCCTCATCCAGGAGACGACGCCGCCGCGACCCGCGGCTGCTCGTTTTGATCTGGCATTGGGCGCTGCTCAGGAATCGGCCCAGGTGCTGATGACGGCGCGCGTCGACGCGCTGGACCTGACGGTCTTGAAGGGAGGCTCGCGGGCGGTCGCCGACTGGGCCATCGGCCACGGCTTCAGCCTGTCGCCGGACGCGCCCGAGGTTCTCGAGTTCTACGCGAATCGCAGCCCCATCTTCCTGGCGGCTGTGTTCGATAGCGATGCCGCTGCCGAGCGCGGGCAAGCCATTGGTGACGGTACGCCGGTGCAGATCACCATCCCGACGACGAACCCCTGGGTTCCGCTACGCATCCTCGCTCTTGGCAAGCAAGCGGGCGACACCGTGCAGGCGGACGTGTTCCTGCTCACTGACCGGCTGCCCACCATCCTGCCGGGCGCTCGATCTGGGCTGTCCGTGTTCCACAGCGCACCTGCAAAAGTGTCACTTCTGGACGATCTGCGGTCCGATGAGCGGATGGAATGGGTTCCGAAGTCTGGCTGGCTCACGCAGATGCGCATCGATAGCCGAGCGGGCGATATGGCATACGATCTCGCGGTGGACGCCAGCGGCCAGGGCACGCCTTCTCGGCTGGCGGCCGGCCTTGACCCGGTCGAGCGACCGCTACAGCTAGAGGCGCTTGGTGGACCCGGCGTCCTGGTTCTCGCGGTCCTCGGGCTTCCGCTGGCGATCGCATTGCGGCGCCGGTTGGGCTGAGACGAGCAAAGAGCAGGGTGAGGGTAGGTTCATGAAGCGGCTGTGCCAGGTCGGCGCGCTGTTGATCGCGATCCTCGCGATCGGCTGCGCGCCGACCGCCCCGACGTCGGACCATCCGACCATCGCGTTCCGCTACTCGCGCTTCGACCCGGGCATCGTCAGGGTTCCCGCGGGCGTCCCGGTCACGTTCGTTCTGAAGAACGACGATCCGATCGGACACGAGTGGATCGTGGGCGGGCCGGAGATTCACGCGGTGCATCGCGTTGGGACCGAAGCGGTGCACGATTCGCGGCCGGAAGAGGTCAGCGTGCCCGCCTACGCCAGCCGCACGACCACGCTCACCTTCGACAAAGCCGGAACGTACGAATTCATCTGCCATCTGCCCGGCCATGAGGAGTACGGAATGAAGGGCACGCTGGTGGCCGCCGGACGGTAGGCACGCCCTCACGTAAGCGGAAGGGGCTAGTTCGCCCCACCGTTGTGCACATCGCCCAAGTGCGCTGCCGGCCTGTCCGGTGATATCATCCGTGGCGCGCCGGCTCTCACGATGGTATTCTCCGTTGAGTTAGACTGGC
>JAERMM010000243.1 GCA_016844585.1 Chloroflexota bacterium
TCTCGGCGAAGCCCCGCAGCTCTTCAACGGTAAGCAGCAGGCGACCGTCCCCCTCCATCCTGGCTGGAGCGGCGACGGATGACGGTTCGCGGCTGGGCGGCTGGTCGAATAGCGTTGCCTGCTGCGCGCCACCGCTTGACCCACGCCCGTTGGTGGGAGAGGAGCTGGATCCCGCGCGTGAAGTCTGGGACGGAACGAGCCCCGTGCGCTCCGTCGGAAGACGATCGACGAGGGTGCGGAAGCCCAGGTCGTGGAAGAGGGGCAGTGCACGGTCGCGATCAGCGGGGCGGGCGACGCACTGTGCGAAGTCAACCTCGATCGGCGCGTCGCGTACGATGGCCGCGAGATCGCGAGCCATGCGCATCTGGTCGACGAACGGTCGAAGCTGGTCGGCCTGGCGGACCGGCAGCTTATCCAGGCTCGCGATGATCGCTTCGATGTCGCCATAGGTAGCGAGGAGCTTGGCAGCCGTCTTCTCGCCGATGCCGGGGACTCCGGGAATGTTGTCGGACACGTCGCCGCGGAGGGCGCGAAGGTCCACCAATTGGGCGGGCTCCAGACCATAGCGCTCGCGGACGGCGTCCGCATCGTAGATAACCGTGTCGGTGAGGCCGCGGCGTGGCGTGAGCACGCGCACGCGGGGGCCGACTAGCTGTAGGGCGTCGGTATCACCGGTGATGACGATCACGTCCATTTCCTGCGCGGCGGCTAAGTCAGCCAGCGTGCCCAGCAAATCGTCGGCTTCCAGTCCGTCCTGGCGGAAGACCGGGATGTGGAGCACATCGAGCACCTCGAGGACCCGCGGAAACTGCGGCCTCAGGCCGTCTGCCGTCGGGGCCCTCGTCCCTTTGTAGGCGTCGAAACGCTCATGCCTGAACGTTGGGCGAGGGGTGTCAAATGCCGCGGCGATGTGGGTTGGGTGCAGGTCGTCGATCGCCTTCAACAGCATCATAGTGAAGCCGTAGGTCGCGTTGGTCAGCTCACCCTTTGGGCTGGTGAGCGGCGGAAGCGCGTGGAAGGCGCGGTGAACGAGCGAGTTGCCGTCCACGAGAACGATCATCGCCATGGGCTACCCGTCTCCCGTCCCCTGGAGCTTCAGGAGCAGCCTCTTTCGATTTTCTGCGAGGGTTTCACGAAACGTGCGCGAATCAAGTGCAACAGTGGACATCTCGATCGCGTCCTCGCCGTCATCGCTATAGTAGCCTTTCCGCACTCGACCGTCGCGGTAGGTGTACTTGCGATACAGGGCCTGCGCCACGTGGTTCGAGACACGGCACTCGAGAATCGAAGTCTCGGCATCCCGACTGCGGGCCTCTTCGAGCAAAGCGACCAGCAGCAGCTCGCCGATGGCCTCGCCCCGATAGGGTGGATCCACGGCGATCGTCGTAACGTGCGCTTCGTACCCCATGGCCCACATTCCGCTGTATCCCACGATAGTTTCCAGCTCTTCAGCCTCGTCGGTGGCGTATGCGCGCTTCTCCCCTCTGACGAGCCGACCGAGCTTGCTGAGAAGCCCCTCGTCGCCGGGGGTGGTGTCGACACCCAGAACGGGGAAGCGCCTGGGACGTCGCGCGGGACCAGCAAGCGGCGTGCGTTTGGCCACGACGTAGTACGCCATGTCATTCCGCTCGATCTCGCGGCGATAGGCTGAGGCCGGCCAGATACTCGGAAAGGAATCGCGCTCGATCGCCGAAACAGCGGGGATATGGCGGGCGGCCATAGGCTCGACGACGTACTTGTAGGCAGTAGGATCCAGCATTCCATTGGCCGACACCGCGCTGGTGGCGTGCGTGGATGCGCCGTTTCGGGCGGGCTCGCCCGAGCGCAGCTCTGGCTCAGAGCGCGGATCCCTACTGAGATGCACGCCTTGCGTCCGGAACGTGGTCACTTCTCTCCCGCAACCTGCCCCCTATCGCCTGCATAGATCGGCTCGAGGATGGCCGACGGCGCAAGCTCTCCGCGTCCGATCCGGTGGGCCGCCAATTCCGCGAGAAACCCAGCACGCCGCAGTCCCGCTGCTGGCGAGACGAGATTGAGGCGCGCGCCGTAGTTCTGGTCGGCGCGCTCCCTGCTCGCCGGGTCCAGGTCAACTGCCAGGACGGAGCGCTCGGCGGTTGCCAGCTCCAGCAGCTCGCCAAGCCCGGCGCTCTCAATACGCGTCTCACGCTCAAGCTGCGATGCGCCGCGGCGAAAGCGAGCGCTGGCGTAGTGGCCACGCCCCACGTCGATAGCAGCTCGTATTGGTCGGATGTCCGTTCGTTGGTCACCTCCGGAAGTGCTGCACTGGCTCCATGCGATGACGTCGAGTGTAGGAACCTGGACCGCGCTTATCTCCAGAGCCATCGCCATGGCCATCGCCGTCGAGGCGCCTACGCGCAATCCCGAGTACGAGCCCGGTCCCGAGGCGACGGCGATGGCAGACACCTGGCGCTTGTCTACGTTGGCAAGTCGCAGTACGGCGTCGATCGCGGGCAGGGTCTGCGCGGAGTGGCTTCGCCCACTGTGCCACGCCAGCTCGGCGAGCACGCGCTGACTGTACACTGCCACCGACGCCGTCGCGCCGGAAGTATCGATCGCCAGAATGACCGCGGCGTCCATCACGCCGCCCCAGACTCGATATCGCTCCTGCCGGTGAGCGGAGCTGCTCGCTCGAATGCGTCGGTCAGCCGCGACGGGGCGCCCGCCTCGAGTGTGAGCCGTCGACTCTCATCCCCTGTCACCTCCAATGTGATCCGGACAGCATCATGCACCAGATCGGATGGCGCCGAGCCGGGCCACTCCACGACGCAAAGTCCATCTCCGCCAAAGTACTCGGCGAGGGCCTCGAGCGTCGTCTGGTCCATCTGCTCAATCCGATAGAGGTCGACGTGGTAGAGCGGAATACGCCCAACGTATTCGTTGGCGATGACAAACGATGGGCTGGTCACCGCCCCGGATACACCCAGTCCGCGTGCCATGCCCTGGACCAGTGTCGTCTTGCCCACGCCGAACGACCCCAACAGCAAGATGACGTCACCGCATTCAGCGGCGGCTCCGATCTCGGCCCCGAGCGATCGGGTGTCCTCTGCGCTGTGTGTGTCGATACTCACCGGTCATCCACCTTCGGGTTCCCTGTTCTCGTCGAAGTGTTGATAGCCCTCGCGATCGAGGTTCATCAACGCGCCGCCGAACGAGCGAACACGTACTTTACCCCCGGCATCGATCGGCGTGACCATCGACCCGATGAGGGTAAGCGGTGGCTCACCTCGTTGACGCAGCAGTTTGCCCGCACGGGCGAGGGCGTCGGCGCTTCCGGCGCAAACGAGCTCGTAGTCCTCGCCGCCTGAGAGCGCCAGGTCGATCGCCTCGTCTCCAAACGCCGCCCGCGCGCCCGGATGCACCGGGACGTGATCGGCGTCGATCTCGGCGTCGCAGCCGCTGCGCTCGCAGAGATGGCCGACGTCCGCGACGAGTCCGTCGCTCACATCGATGCCGCATCGGATGCCCGCTTCGACGAGCGTTCGCCCAGCCACGACGCGTGCCTTCGGCCGCCGGTGTGCTTCGAGTACATCGCGATGCGCCGCATCATCGTCTGCACGTCCTTCCAGGAGCAAACGCAAACCAGCGGCCGAACCACCAAGGGGCCCGGTCACGGCGATCACATCGCCGACACGCGCCATCGAGCGCTCCAGAAGTGGTCGGTCCGTCGATCCGGGCTGAACGGCCATTGACTCACCGAGAAGCGTCACGTTGATCGCGAGCTGAGTGGACTGCACCACGTCACCGCCGACGACCGCGAAGTGATAGGCCTCGGCGCAGGCTCCGATTCCTTCGTACAGCTCCTCCACATCGACGAGCGACGATGCGCCACGCAACGCCAGCGCGATCAGCGCGTAGCGCGGCTCGCACCCCATGGCTGCAATGTCACTCACGTTCTCGGCGAGGGCCTTCCACCCTAGGTCGCGCCAACTGGTGGTCGCCAGGTCGAAATGGACGCCCTCGACAAGGGAGTCGGTTGTGGCGACTGTCAGACAACCCGAAGACGGCTTCCAGGCAGCGGCGTCGTCCCCAATGCCGATCAGGAGTCCGTCAGAACGCGTCTGTCGCAGTCGCTGGATGAGGCGGTCGATCAGCTCGAACTCGCCGATGCTTGCAACGGCCATTGTCCTTACCTGAAGCGCAACGGCCTCACGGAATTATAGGCGGCTCCTATAATGCGGGGGGCGGTTGGGAGCCTGTTTTGCGCATTGGCGTGGTCGCCGACATCCATAGCAACTTCACGGCCCTTCAGGCTGTCCTGGAAAACATGGGTCCCGTCGATGCGCTCTGGTGTCTCGGTGACTTCGTAGGCTACGGCCCCTGGCCAAATGAATGCATCGGGCTGCTCCGCGAGCACGACGTTCAGGCGATCGCCGGCAATCATGACCTGGCTGCAATTGGGGTCATC
>JAERMM010000244.1 GCA_016844585.1 Chloroflexota bacterium
CCTGTGCTCGTTACTCTGAAGTCTGGCGTCAAGCGCGACGGCTCGATCGTGGCACGTGAGAGTAGGGTCATTTTCAACTCGGGCGCCTACGGATCATTTAAGCCCGTCCCGGACGGTGTGCTCAATGGCTCGGACCACACGGGCGGGCCCTACGATATTCCGAATCTGCGGATGGAGGCGTTCTCGGTTTACACGAACAACCCGCCGTGCGGATACATGCGCGGACCGGGCCATCCGCAGGTGGCGTTTTCGGTTGAAGCGCACATGGACCTGCTGGCGCGCGAGCTGGGCATGGACGCGCTCGAGTTTCGCAGGAAGAACGTCGTGCGTCAGGACGCCGAGGGCGAGGCGATGGCGCCGAAGACGCTCGACACCGCCGCGCAGGCGATCGGGTGGGGCACGCCGAAGGTGACAAGTGCGCCATCGAAGCGTGTCGGACGCGGGCTGGCCATGGCGACACGCCACACGGGTATCGGCGAGGGGACGTCCGACGTGACGCTGAACCCGGATGGCACGGTCACGGTGCTGAGTGGGTTGCCGGACAACGGGACCGGATCGCTGACTGTGGTCGTACAGGTAGTGGCGCAGGAGATGGGCGTCCCGGTCGAGCGTGTTCGGCTGGTGCGCGCCGATACCGATCAGCTCCCCACCGACTCTGGCTCCGGCGCGAGTCGCGTCACGAACGTGGCGGGGCACGCCGCCATCGCGGCATGCAGTCAGCTCAAGGAGCAGCTCGCGCCAAGAGCGGCCGCTATGTTGGGCGTGGACTCGGTGAAATGGGACGGCATTGGCTGGGCCGCCGAGGGCGCGCGACGGGTCGCGCTGGAGGACCTCGCGGTCGAGATGGTGAAGCCGGGCGATCCAGATGCGCACGTGCAGGTGATCCTGGCGCAGAAGGCCAGCCCCGACAAGGGCTACTGCACGCAGGCCGTCGAGGTCGAGGTGGACGTCGAGACGGGAGAGGTCCGCGTTCGGAAGATCGTAACCGTCCAGGACACGGGGACGATCATCAACCCGCTCGGCCACCAGAGCCAGATCGACGGCGGCGTGTCGCAGGGATTCGGCCTCGCGCTCACGGAAGAGCTGCTGCTCGAGGACGGTCGCGTGACGAACGCGCATCTGAGCGACTACAAGATTCCAAGCATCGCCGACATGCCGGAGCTCGAGACCATCCACCTGTACTCCGAGGGCCCCGGCCCGTACAACGCCAGGGCGATCGGCGAGATGCCGTACGTTCCCATCGCCGGGGCGATCACGAACGCGGTGGCCGACGCCATCGGCACGCCAATCATGGAGATCCCGATCACGGCCGAGCGCGTGCTCCAGGGGCTGGAGGGTCGCGAGTAACAGCACCTAAATAGGAGGATGATCTTTGAGCATGGAGCAGCCGAGCGGACACCCGCATAGTCGCGAGCGCGATCCTAACCACAAAGTTGAAACCGAGCCGAGCGCGCGCTGGGTGCGCGTCAAGTTTGCCGGCGCGACGATCGTCGACACCAGGAACGCGCTCCTCCTTCGCGAGACTCGCCACACCCCGGTCTACTACTTCCCACCGTCTGACGTTCGCATGGACCTGATGCATCCTACGGATCTGGGCACGCATTGCCCGTACAAGGGGGATGCGTCCTACTGGACGCTCACGGTTGGTGACAAGGTCGCGGAAAACGTAGCGTGGAGTTACCTGGCGCCACTGCCGGAGCAGCCGGCCCTCGCCGGGCTGGTTGCCTTCTACTGGAACAAGATGGATGGCTGGTACGAAGAGGAGGAGGAGATCTTCGTCCACGCTCGCGACCCACACAAGCGCATCGACGTGCTGGAGAGCTCGCGCCACGTTCGCATCGATATTGGCGGGCAGACGGTCGCCGACACGAAGCGCCCGCGACTGCTGTTCGAGACCGGCATCGTAACGCGTTATTACATCCCGCCGGAAGACGTCAGCATGGACCGGTTCCAGCCGAGCGAGAAACATTCGCGCTGCCCATACAAGGGGATCGCGTCGTACTGGACGGCGCGGATTGGCGATTCGGTCGAGGCCGACGTGGTCTGGAGCTACCCCGAACCGATAGCGGAGTGCCCGAAGATCAAGGGACTGCTGGCCTTCTACAATGAGCGCGTCGACGTATACGTGGATGGCGAGCTGCAGGCTAAACCACCCGCGCGTTAGCTTCGCGATCTGGGCCCCAACCGGGTTATCCTGACACCCACAGTAGCGGGAACCGCGTCGCCTCTCGCATCGGCGGCCAGCGGATCGCGGCTGAGAGCCTGAATCGCGCGCTGCGGGGGGTTGACGGAGTCGATCTTCAACCCGCACGTTGTCGACCGGTGGCGGAAGCGCGTCGCGGCGCGACATCCAATCTAAACCGAGGAGGACCAATGCCCACAGCGCAGGAGATCAACGAACTGAAGGACACCGTCGCGACGTCCTGTCGGATTCTGGGAACGCGCGGCGTCACCCACGGTGCCCTGGGCCACGTCAGCGCGCGCATTCCGGGGACCGATCGCATCCTGATCAAAGCAAAGGGGCCGGATGAAGAGGCCCTCGAGTTTGCCGCGGTCCGTGACATCATCACGATTGACATCGAAGGGGCCGTGCTCGAAGCGCCCGAGGGCCTGACGTCGCCGAACGAGACCGCGATGCACCTGGCCGTGTACCGCGCTCGCCCCGAGGTGATGAGCGTCATTCACTCGCATCCTGACTGGGTGGTTGTTCTCACCGCCTGCGAGAAGCCGATCCTGCCCATTTATGGCGCCTACGACCCGCAGAGCATGCGCATGGCGGCCGATGGCATTCCTGTCTACCCGCGCAGCGTCACCATCGTGAACGACGAGCTGGGCCAGGACTTCATGAAGACGATGGGCACCAGCGACACCTGTCTCCTTCGTGGCCATGGCATGACGACCGCGGGCAGCAGCGTCGAGGACTGCACGAACCGAAGCCTGCGCGTCTACGAGCTGGCGCGCATCAACTACCTGGCGTACGCCATCGGCGATCCGAAGCCCATTCCCGATCGAGACATCGACGAGTATCGCGAGCGCGACACCGCAGGACAGCGGAAAAGGCTTCAGGGCCCCAGCACCAGCGGCGTCCGATCCGACTGGAAGTACTATAAGAAGGCGCTCGAGCGATCCCTGGGAGTGGCTCAATGACCAAATATGGTGTCGACAAGGCGCTACGGCGCGTTGTCCTGGATCAAGGTCCCCGTGACGCGTTCAGGAAAGAGCCGGAGCGGTTTCTCGAAGAATGCGATCTGACAGACCAGGAGCGGAAGGCGCTGTTGGAGTTCGACTACGGCACGCTCTACAAGCTGGGCGCACACCCGTTCCTGTTGAACGGTTACACCGCGAAGCTGTGGCCGGGCGACATGCGTACCTACCGAGATACGTACTGCGAGACCATCGAGCCCTACGGTTATCCGGACTGGGGAACGTAGGTTGGTTTCAGTCCAGCGGGCAGCCAAACGCACGCCAACCGGAGGTCATCGAACCCGGGGTCTGGTGCAGGCTTGGCGTAACCGGGGGCCTGCTAACGTGAAGATATGGGCCAGTGAACGTTGTTTCCCGTTCCCATAGGCGACCCGGATCAGCGGGAGGCGCTACGGTGACTGTACGGGAAGAGTTGATAGGCCTGGTACGGGTACTCAGCGACGAGGATGCCGAGGAGATGCTCGACTACGCCCGCTGGCTCCTGCGGGATGAGGACGACGCGTTGACTCCCGAAGAGTACGCGCAAGCTGAGCGTGGCCGTGAACAGATCCATCGTGGCGAGTACGTCACTCTTGATGAGCTAAATCGTCGCCTTGGCCGTTGAATTACACGGTTCGCCTGTCAAACGACGCGCTGGCCTATTTCGAACGCCTCGACTCGCCCACTCAGGATCGAATCCTTTTTCGCCTCGACCAAATCGTGGCTGACCCACTTGGCCCGCACGGAAAGCCGCTCCGAGACCCATGGCGGCGTCGTTCCGCCCCCGTCGGCCGGTGGCGCATCATCTTCGGTGTGGACATCGTCTCCCAGATCGTTGATATTGACGTCATTGGGCCACGCGGCCAGATCTTGCCGCGATCTGTGAGGCGGGCTCTAGCTTCTACCCTCGGCCCTCCCTGCGATCACAAGTTGCTTGCTCAGTCACCTAGCCGCGTGCTCTTCACCCGCTTCACGGTCTTGTGCTCTAGGTCGAATCGGTTGCGCCAGACGTCGTTGAGGTTGCGACTGCGGATGACGAACGCCTGAGCCGGTTCCTCCATCGTGTTGAGCAGCTCGTGCACGCCCCATGGAGCAATAACGTCGGCGTTGCCTCCGGTGAGCTGAAACTCACCGGTTTGCCTCAGCTCCGCGAAGTCGCCATCCGACCCATCGTCTACTCGCTCGTACCGCGTCATGCGGATGGCGCCCGTTTGCACCCC
>JAERMM010000245.1 GCA_016844585.1 Chloroflexota bacterium
AGGTGTGCGCCATGCCGCCGATGAACCCAAGCTGGGTCACCGCTCGTTCCAGCTCGCGGGCAGACGCCTCCGGATCCATACTCGGAAGGGCAGCGACGCCCTTCAGCCGCTCCGGGTTGTGGCTGCAGAACTCCGCCAGCCAGTCGTTGTAGGCGCGGTGCAGGTCGACGGCGAAGTCACGTTCCTTTAGCCGCCACACGGTCAGCAGGATCGTCGGATAGAGGACGCCGATGTCGATCCCCTCGCGGTTCATGTCCTCGATTTGGACGGCGGGACTCTCCGGGTTCTTGCCGAACTTGCCGCCGGAGCCGCGGTCTTTGAACCCGCCGCCACCGAGTGGCTGGTCGCGGAATCGGGGGTCCATGTGGCGTCGAAGGGCTCGGGCGTTGTCCAGGAACTCGATGACGTGCCCGTCCGCATCGATGACGAAGTAACCGTCTCGCATGTCTCTCCTCCGAACGTGCTGCCAGTGCACACGCGAAGAATGCATCGGCGCATCGTGCACAATCCGCCTCGGACGGCCGCAATCATAGTAGCGTGGGTGGAGGGTGTCAAAACAGCGTTGCGTTAGCGGTTTCAGGCGCTTGGGCATCGCGGAAGACACGACTTGGGCGACTGCTCACAAGTCTGTTAGCATTCCGGTATGGAACTCCTGCTTCACCCGGAAGCGTGGGAGGAGTGGAGTCAGCTGCCCACGGGTGAATATAGGGCCATGGCAAATGCGCTTGCCAAGCTCCGTGAGCTTGGAGATCAGCTGGGCTTCCCTCATACCAGCAACGTTGAGGGGGCAGCGCACATACGCGAGCTTCGCCCTCGCGGAGGCCGCAGCCGTTGTCGGGCCTTCTTTCGGCGTATCGGTGACCGCATGGCCGTTGGCGCGATTGGTCCCGAGGCGAAAGTCGACCCCCGGGGGTTCGCCAGATCCATCGAAAGGGCTGAGGTGCGGCTAGCGGAGATGGAGCACCAGTGGAAGGAGGAGTCTAAGTGAGCGGCAACGCCGTGCGGCTCGATGATGTTATCGCGGAGCGCTGTGCAAGCGATCCGGAATTTCGAGAATACTGGGAAAGGATGGCCCTTGCCAGAGCAATGGCTATCGCCGTGATCCGCTATCGCTCCGAACATGAGCTGAGTCAGCGGGCCTTGGCCAGGCAGCTGGGAATGCCGTATTCCCAGATCGCGCGCCTGGAGCTGGGCGAGCATAACCCGTCCATTGAGACTCTCCAGCGTCTGGCGAAGGGATTGGGACGGCGGTTTATCGTCGCCGTGGCCCCAGATCAGGCCACTGAGATCAGCCTCCCCAAAGGAGTTGAGATCCTGTCCGACGTGGTACTGGAAGACGGCAGTCGCGTGCTTGCCGCAGCAGGATGAACTCCCAAGTCTTGCGCGCCCGCCAATTCTACCCGGCGCTCGCGGCGGCGCCCGCCTTGATCTGAGCGGGTCTGCTCGTTGTTACTCCAAGTCCCAATCGGCCACGTTCCAGGTGAAGCTGGTGCGAGGAACGGTGCTGCCCAGCACGCCAGTCACGCCCTCCCGGAAAAGCGTCACGCTCACGTTGTAGTACAGCGGCAGCGCCGGCAACTCCTGTGTCTGGACGCTTATCAGCTCGCGAAACAGGTCCCGCTGCCGAACCGGGTCAATCGCCGTCTGCAGCCCATCGATCGGTCGGTCATTCTGTGCGTTCTGATAGCAGCCGAGGCTTCCCCCCACCCAGCGCGACTGCTCCGTGGGGCAGTTTGGCCCGTAGACTCGCGCCAGCAGATTCTGGAAGGTCATCGGGATCTGGGCGGCGTAGAAGCTCGGGAACGACGCCCGAAATCTCCCGTCACGCTGCTGCGCCAGGGGGAGGACGTACTGGTCCACCTGCAGACCGATGGCCTTCCAGAAGTCCGCGATGATCGCCATCTCCTGCTCGTTCTGCCGCCCATCCTGCGTCCATGCGCTCACCGTCACCGGGCTGCCGGCCGCGTTCACGATCGTGCCGTCCGTCCGAGCGGTCCAACCTGCCTCGCCGAGGAGCTGCAGGGCACGGCGCGGATCATACGCATAGTGAACTGCAACATCCTTCACCCATTCGTACTTCGGATCGTTCGGTGGGATGAACGAGTCGGAGATCGGCACGTGGCCTTCCAGCAGGCTATCCACCAGGGTTTCTCGATCGATGGCATGGAGCAGGCCCCGCCGGACCCGCACGTCGGCCAGCTCTGGCGGGCGGGCGTCGCGGAACTGAACGAACCAGTGGCGCCACTTCTCGGGCTGGACGATGAACAGCGGACGCCGCCCGGCTTGCTCCCACTGGCGCCGCACGAACATCGCCTGCTCGAACTGCAGCGCTTCTGGGATCTCGCCGTCGACTGCGCCGGCCAGCAGGTTCGCGGCGACGGCGTTCTCATTGCCAGTAAAAAAGCGCACCGTGATCGTGTCGATCTTGGCGCGCCCACGGTAGAACCCGTCGTAAGCCTGCAGCACAAGATGGCTGCCGGGTTCCCATTCGGCGAGTTGGTAGGGACCGACGCCCACGAACGCGCGGGTCCAATACGGCGAGGTAACGAATAGTTCCTTATCCGTTCGGTAGGTCGGTTCCAGCAGGTGAGCGGGGATCGGCCCGAGGGAGTCTTCAGTGATGCCATTGGCGAAGGGGTAGCTCCCCTTCCACTCCGTCACCAGGGTCAGATCGTCCGTCGTATACATACGGTCAATGAGGGTGACGAACGAGTTCTGGTTGATCGGTACCTCCGGGTCGCGCACGATGGCCAAGGCGAATACGAAATCACCCGCGACGAGCGCGGCGCCATCATGCCAGGTGACGTTCGGCCGCAGGCGGTGGGTGGTCTGCATAGTGCCATCTGGACGGACCAGCCACGTTCCCTTCTCCTGCTGTGGCAGCTCGGAGGCGAGCATCGGGTGGAGCTGGCCACGGTGGTCGTAGGTCGCCAGCCGCTGATGCACCGCCAATCGCACGTCGGTTCCCGAGCTGCTTCCGCCCGCTGGCCCCATGCCCATGCTGAGGTTGCTCGGCTCCGTATCGAGCGCGATCGTCAGCGACTTGGCGGCCCTGGGTTGCGCCGCCTCCCCCTCGCGAGGGGATGGGCCACGCACGCTTGGGCCTGACGGAGCACACCCCGAAACCGCAAGCGCGACCATGCAAAGCAACGGCCCGAACTTCGGAAGGCTCATACCTCACCCCCTCGGTCAGATTCCCCTTCGCTAGAGTCCGTTGACATAGCGCTCCGGGCGGAGCCACTGCTTCACGGGGCGCGCCTCGGCGAGTGCTCGCACCTCGCGCAGCCACAGGCTTCGCCACAGGATCACGCTGGCGTCGGTTCGGCCCAGGTGCTCGTTATCTCTATCCGCGATGCGGCCCTGGCCGCCCTGCGACACCGCGTCCTGCGTCTTGACCATGTCTGTCGTACGGCCGTCTCCATACGTTGCGATGGCGTCGTCTATCTCGAACACGTCGGTGCGCATCATGTCGACGTACTCGCGTCCCAGCTTCCCCTCGAGAATAAGGTCGGCGATGTCATTCGGGTCCCACCAGTTGGCGTCGGCCGTCGGTCGCACCGTCGCCTTGTCCGGGAAGTGGGCAATCTCCACGTGGACCATCAGATGGCTCTCGTCATCGACAGGGACGCGCCACTCCAGTGAATCCTCAGACCGTGGGCTCGCCTCATTGGGCTTCTGCTTGCGCACGACGATGTTAGGCATGCCGCGGTGGTTGGGGGTCGATGTGCTGCCATCTGGGCGACGACTCCAGTGAAGCAGCCCAAACTCATCCTCCTCGGCCTCCGCGGTGGGAAGGGTTTCTTTCGTCAGGTTGACGGCAAAGTCGTGGCCCGGCCGACGGTGCACGAAGTAGGTGTGGATTCCGTCATTGTCGAGGTTATTGAAGAAGTTACTTCGCCGCAGATAGATATTGACATCGCTGTCAACCGCCCGCTCGAAGTCCGGGTACCGTCGAAATTCGGGAGCCTCGCCCTCCCCAAGGTAGACGAAGATCAGTCCCAGATACTCCTCGGTCGGGTAGCTGCGGATCTTGATCCGCTGGCAGAACGGCTCCGGCTCAGCCGGCTGCTCGACGCACTGGCCGCTCCCGTCGTACTTCCAGCCGTGGTAGAAGCAGCGCAGATTGTCGCCCTCAACCCATCCGGTCGAGAGTTGGGTGCCGCGATGCGCACATCGAAACGCCAGCGCCTGGGCCCGACCGCTTTCGCTACGATAGAGGGTGAAGTCCTCACTCATGATGCGGAGCGGTACCGCGCGCCCCGCGGCGAGGTCCTGTCCGCGGTAGACGGGATGCCAGAACAACCGAAGGTAGCGCCCCCCAACGGTCTCGGGGCCGGTGTGCACGAAAGCTCGCCAGTCAGTCGCCCCAGTCGCTTCTTGTAAGGCCGTCATCGCGCTGCTCC
>JAERMM010000046.1 GCA_016844585.1 Chloroflexota bacterium
CATGTAGAACGAGCTCAGCCACTTGGATTCCTCGCGCCGACCTGTCACGGCGCCACATTGTACGAGTGGCGTTATCCTCATTGAGCACATGTCCCCCAAAGAACCAGTAACCACCACCCCCCTTAGCGCTCCCAAGCAGAGCCCTGCTCCTGGTATGCTCCGCGTCGTCGCGCGAGCGCCGACCTTCGCCGCGCTTCGCTTCCGCGAGTACCGCCTCATATTCGGCGCGCAGCTGGGCAATAGCATGGTTGTGAATATGGACCAGGTGGCTCGCGGCTGGCTGATGTACGACCTGACCGGCTCGACGGTGCAGCTTGGCCTCGTGACCAGCGTGAAGATCGTCCCCGGTCTGTTGCTCGCCCCAATCGCTGGCGTGATGGCCGACCGCTACGACCGCCGTATCCAGCTCATCGCGGCTCAGTCGTTAAGCGCCACGATGAATCTGTTGCTGGCCATCCTGATCCTGACCGGCCTCGTGGCGCCCTGGCACCTGTACGCCACTGGCCTCGTCGTAGCAATCGTCCAGGTCTTCGAGATCCCGGCGCGCCAATCTCTGCTGGGCGAGAGTGTGGACCGGGCGTTTTTGACGAACGCCATCGGGCTCAACTCGATCGTGAACAACGTGTGCCGCAGCCTTGGGCCCGCGGTGGCGGGCGGGCTCATCGCGGTCGTCGGCCCGGGCGCCTCCTACGCCGTGCAGGGGCTCATTTACGTCTTCTCGATCATGTGGACGGTGCAGCTCCGCCTCGCCAGTCGGGCTTCCACGATGCGCGTAGCGACCGGATCGATCTGGGCGGGCACGGTGGAGGGATGGCGCTACATTGGCGGAAACCCGGCGATTCGCGGCAGCATGACGATGCTCATGCTCGTGGCGGTGTTCGGCACGTCGTTCGTCGCGATCTTCCCAGCGCTCGCCAAAGATGTACTGAACGTCGATTCCACGGGGCAAGGGCTGCTCGTCACGGGGCTCGGGATGGGCGCGCTGGTCAGCGCGATTCTGCTGGCGACGCATGGGGACCGGGTACCGAAGGGAAAATTCATGCTGGCCGGAGGCATCCTCTTCGGGATCGGCCAGGTCGCCGTTGGCCTATCATCCTGGTTCGCCGTCTCCTTTGCGCTGATGGTCGCGCTGGGCATCTGCAGCGTCACCTGCACGGCCCTCATCAACACGGTCATTCAGGGCCACGCGGCCCAGCACATGCGTGGGCGTGTGATGAGCATGTTCCAGCAGGGCCAGGTAGCAACCACCCTGGGCGGACTGCTGATCGGCGCCCTGGCGGCTATCGTTGGTGTTCAATGGGCTATCGTCATCATGGGCATTGGATGCGTCCTGGGCGTCATTGTCGTCGGGCTCGCCATGCCCGAGGTGCGGGCGATCAAACAGTAGTGGAGGAATACCGTGGCCGCCGCTGATTCGGGGCTTGCGCATCTCGAAAAGGACCTGGTGTTTTTCGACTGCGAGATGACGGGCGGGGATCTCGATCGCCACGACATCATCGAAATCGGCGCCGTACGGTCGCGGCTGCCCGAACTCTCCGTGGTCGCCGAGCTCAGCTTAAAGGTCGAGCCACGCACGACGCGCGGCGCGAATCAGACCTCGTTGCGCATCGCCGGCTATTCGGCGAAGGATTGGAAATCGGCGGTTTCCATGCAGGAGGCCCTGAGCCAGCTCGGGGAGTTCGCCGCCGGCGGCATCTTCGTGGGCTGGGCAACCTACAATGATCTGCTGTTCGTTCAGGCGGCAGTGGCCCGCCTAGGGATGGAGAACTTCGCCGGCGACGCCTACGTCGAGCTGCAGGACTGGGCGCAGCAGCGCCTCCACCTTGCGCTCACCCCCGGCCTTCAGCGGGTCGCCAACCAGCTCAAGATCGTGCGCGACGAGGAGCATTCGGCCATCGAGGATGCGCTGGTCACCTACGAGGTGTTCCGCATGCTCTGGCGATACGACTCCGAGGAGATCGATCGGATCCTGCCATCTCTGGACTGGAACAGCTACGCAGACCTGACTGGCCCGATCGAGGTGAGCGATGCGCAGGCAACCGCGCGGCGGCTGGAGCTGGCGCGCTACATCATGGTCGGAACCGGCCGCGATGAGCTGCTGGCGCGTCGTGGAGGCTTCCGTCGAGGCTGACACGCGCTCCTGACAATGTGTAGAGAGCAGCGCGGGGCTTCCCCATAGTCGCGAGCTTGACGGTACGGGTCGCCGTCGCACAATATGGTTTCGATCAAACCCCGAAACGCCCAGCGGTCCCCAACTGCTGAGAAGTAAGGCGGCTCCGCATACTGATCCGTAGGCCCTTCCTCCTCGGCGCCGGGCTGGCGGTCGTCCTGATCGCAGGGATTGTCCTGGCCACGTTTAGCCGGCTCGTCCAACCCGGGCTGGCCTACGCTTTGGTTGAACAGACGACGTTGGTCGCGCTCCAGGGGCAAGTGGAGATCCAGCCGCCAGGTGGCGCGTTCACGCGGGTCGAAGGAGATACCCCTGCTCGAGTTGGGGATCGGATTCGCACCGGACCGGACTCGTATGCCATCGTGACATACTTTGATGGCTCGACCACAGAGATTGAGCCCTCCTCGACAATTGAGATCGTCCGTCTGGACAGCCCACCGGGTGGCGGCAAGACCATCTCCATACGCCAGGAAGCTGGGCTCACCTGGAACCGAGTCGAGAAGCTCTTCGACGCGAACAGTCGGTTCGAGACTACCACGGCCGCTGGTGTGGTTTTCGTTCGGGGCACCGAATACAAAGTGCGCGTGGAGCCGGACGGAACCATGATCGTCGAAGCGGTCACAGATACGGTCATTGTGGAGACTGTGGTGAACGGGCAGACCGTACAGGTGGTGCTCGGCCCGGGGACTCAGACCACGGTGAGGGCTGGTCAGCCGCCGAGCCCGCCCGTGCCAATTGCGCCGGCGCAGTTCTCGCTGAGCATAGCTTTCGATGGGCCTGTCGCTCCCTTCCTCACCGATGATCGAAACCGGAGCATTGGGTTCCATCCACAGGGCAACAGTTACGTCAGTCAGATTCCCGGCGCCACCTACCGCGCTGGAGCAGGGCGGCAAATTCTGTCAGTCCCTGATCCGACGCCGTCGTACCGTCTGATCATCAAGGGTGAGGACGACGGGCCGTTCGCTTTTACGGTGAGACTCCTGGCTAATGGCCAGCCCACGGCCATGCGCGCAGCAGGGCTTGCTCGCAGTTTGAATGCTGAGGTGACGCTGAGCGGCACGATTCGGAACGGCCAGAGCCTGCAGACGGACCTGCAAGTGTCGCTGCGTCCTCCGAGCATCACCGCTAGCAACATGACCTCACTGGACGGATCTCCATCCGGACGAGTCCGCATCACGCAACCGCAGGTTGGAACCAGCGCCCAGGAGCTGGTGACAGGTGGTGTCCTGGTCCAGGTTTGCCACTTCACTGGCAATGCCGCTGCACCGTTCCAGTTGTTCACCCTGTCGCTCGCCAACGCCGTGAATCATCAGGGTCATCCGCAGGACGTACCGGCGGTCAACGGAGTCTGCCCACGTCTGGGTCTCACGCCGTCAGCGATCCCCGCTGTCACCCCAATCGCCGCGCCGTCAGCAGCGCCGACGGCCACAGCGCCGCCCGATGCTGAAACTCCGGATGACGGTGACTCATCCAGCGGCTCGATCGCGCCGACGCCGATACCCACTGCCATCCCCATCCCCGGACAGCCGAGCGTCGTGCCAGTCCCCCCGACCCCATCAACGGGCGTTTCTGCGCCGACCCAGCCGGAGATTGCTCCGGCGACGTCGCCCCCAACCGAGGAAACGCAGCAGCCCGATGCAACCGGTCAGGTCGTCCCGGACGCGCCAACGGCGATCCCACCCACTACCGAGTCGGCTTCGCCTATTGATGCCCCGTTGCCGCCGACGCCCGACGCATCGCCGGCGCCGGCGGCTACTGAGCTGCCCACGTCGCCCGATCCATCAGGCCCAACCCCCACACGGCCACCCACCATCGCGGTCCCAACAACAGTCCCAACCGCGGGCCCCACTTCCACGCCAACGCCGCTTCCTCCCGCGACTGCGTCGGTATCCCCGACCAGCGGACCGCCGGGAACGACATTCAACGTCACCGGGAGCCGGTTTGCTCCGGGGGAGCCGGTGCAGGCCGTGATCACCTATCCGAATGGGGGCAATCAGGTAGCGCTGACGGCGGATCCAAACGGAAACGTGCGAACGGCCGTACAGGTTCAGCTCACGGACTCGCCGGGCGCCTACACGGTCAGGTTTACCGGGTCCACATCAGGGCAGCAGGCCAGCGCCTCGTTCACCGTCGTACCCGCGCCAGCATCCCCGACGACCGTGCCGCCTACAGCAACCGCAACGGCAGCGCCTACGGCAACGCGAACACCGACGCCTTTCACGATCTTGTAGTGCTCCCGGTCGGTCCTGGGCCCGAGGGTCGCTCTACTCCCCGATCAGGGCCACCATCCGGGGATCGATGGGCGTGCCCTTCTTCTTGCACTCGTCGAGGAAGATCTGCTTGAGCTCCGCGAGGGTCGCAGGCGGAATGTCCGCGTAGGAGGTCGACTGGCCCCCAGGGATTCGGCTGCTTACCGTTGTGAACTCGTGCGCACGGGTCACCATGTTCTTGCGGCTGCTCATCTTCAGCGCGATGTATCGCGCCGACTCCTGGCTGGTGACGCAGTGGCCGTGCCACCACCACATTGGAGGGACGAGCAGCGTGCCGCGATGCCAGTCTTCCTTGTGCTTGTTGTTCTCGCCGCCATCCGGCCACAGGATCGAATAGCCTTCGCCCTTCAGCCACAAAACGTGCGAGGCCGGCCCGTGCCGGTGCACGCTGGTAAACGTGCCGCCGTCTGACTCGAAGATGTGTGCGCCGAGCACGCCGTTCGCCAGCTCAAACTGATAGCTTCCGCTGCCGCCGTCGAGGCTGCGGTCCTTGGTCGGATCGAACTCGCGATTCCGCCGCCTCGGTCGGTCGTAGACCGCGTAGACGTCCGTCCAGAGGTTGGCGAAGTAAGCGTCGGCAGCCCCGCTCACGCCGGGCATGCGCTCGTACTGGCGCGACTGCACGTCGGCGTTGAAGTAGTCGTCCTCCTGGTTGAAGCGGTCGGTGAAGCGATAGTCGTTGTTGAAGATGAAATCGTCGTTGCGCAGGAAGTTCATCATCTCTGGCGCCGTCGTGAGCGCGATGTAGCGCGCCGGGTCGGCGCCGGAGTTGTTGAAGTGCTGGTGCCAGGCGTTGAGTGGCACGGCAAAGAGGCTGCCCGGGCCCCACTCGAACGAACGCTTCTTGTCCTCGTCGTACCAGACGGAGGTGCTGCCGCGCCCGCTCAGCACGAACACCAGCTCTTCGAAGAGATGGCGTTGCGGGGTGAGCTTGCGGCCCGCGGGGATCTCCTGCACGTAGGAGGCGCAACGCTCGCCGGAGCCGTCCAGCTCGATCTGTACCGCGTTGCCCTCGGTTCGCGGCCAGTAGCGAAGCGGCACGGTGAAGACGTCATCCACCTGTCTTCCGCGAAGCAGCTCGAGCCCCTCCCGCGTGACCCAGTCCTCGTAATGAAAGCGGTGCCACCATTGATCCGGGTTCAGCACCATCGATTGCTCCTCTTTCTTGTTACTACCGATCCACCGCTACGGAATATGTATCCAAACTAATCGCGATCCCAGAGATGAGCGTTGCGGGCCAGCGTGCCGGTCGCACCGGTCGCGTAGTCGTCGAGTGCGCGCACGCCCTTGCCGGCGGCTGCAAAAATCGATCGGAAGTACGTGGGCATGGCGGGAACCAATGGTGCTGGCCAGCCCGTCGATCAACCGGTCAAGAGCCGGATTCGCGTAGTGCAGACGGTTCGACCCCTCCCAGCGGTTCTCCGGCGTGGCCCACAGCCGGCTGTCGAAGACGATGAAGATCTCGTCGCCAGTGGAGCGCGCCGTCGTCTCCAGGGCAGGGAACTTCGCTTTGAACTCGGAGCTTCGGCTGACCGCCTCCGATGGAATGTATTCGGTGACGTCGATCCCGAGCTGGCGGAAGCCGGCTGCCTCGAAGGCGATCTCGGTCATATCCGGCTGGTTGCCTCGGAGCTCGAGCTGCACCTGCTGGCCTGCAGCGTTCATCAGCCGGCCATCGGCCGCTCTGCGCCAGCCACCTGCGTCGAACTCCTGAATCGCGCGCCGCTGATCGAATGGATAGCGCGCGAAGGGCTGACCGACGATCGGCATCCGCGGATCTGGCTCAGGCATGAACGTGTCCGCGTTCGTATAGGGAACGCCGGGGAGGACCAGCTCGCGGAGCCCTTCACGGTCCAACCCGTATAGCATGCCGCGCCGCAGCCGTGGGTCCTGCGCTAGCTCGATGGGACGCGCGTACTCGGGATGGAACTGGAAGCGGATGTACCGCCAGTTCTCCTGGCGGCTCACCACTTTGATCTCACCGCTGCGCTCCGGGTCGTCGCGCAAGTCGAGGAACATGTTCAACGGGAGCGTCTTCTCCGACAGCATGTCCAACGTGCGAGCGCGCATGTTCACCAGCATGGTATTGACGTCGTTCACCGTACGGAGGGTCACACGATCCACCTTCGGCCGCCCCATGAAATACTGGTCGAACGCTTCGAGCACCTGGTTCTCGCCGAAGCCCCAGTCGGTAACCCGGAATGGTCCTGCGCCGAGATATTGCGTCGTGAAAAACGGCTGCGCCAGGAACTGGTCACGGTCCGTGATGGTCTCGAGGGGCTCGCCAAGGATGTGCTTGGGAAAGGGCCAGAGCTTGTCGGCGCCCATGTCCAGCGCCTTGAAGAACGTCGTCGGCCAGGTCATGCGCAGGCTGTAGGGGTCGACCGCTTCCACGCTGTTTGCCTGCATCCAGTAATCCCCTCGGGAGGAGAGGAGGTCGGGGCGCGAGATGACACGCCAGCTAAATACAAGGTCATCCGCCGTGACTGGCTGGCCGTCGTGCCACTTCGCGTCCTTGCGCAACGACCACGTGACCTGCAGTCGGCCGTCTGGCAATACAACCATGCTGCCGTCGTCGAACGACGGCATTTTTGATGCGAGTCGCGTGTCGTCACCCCTAGCGGCAGTCGCGCTCGTCTTTAAGGCCACGGTGTGGAGCTCGATGAGCGCCGATCCGCCACCCTGTGTGTTGGAGAAATCCCACGGTCCGTAGGTTTTCGTCGGGTTGATCTGTCCGATCGTTAACGTCTTCATCGGACCGCGGGCTGTAACCGCGCCGGTTCTCAGGTCCGCGGCCGACCTTTCTGGCCTCGCGCCCGGGCTCGGCTGCGCGCATCCAATCAGCAGCAAGAGGACAAGCGGCAATCCGCGGCGGGATAACGTGCGCATCGTGGTTACCTCCGACATCTGGGACGACCGTCGCGCCGTAGACCAGAGCAACGTTGATCGATTGCTGTCTGACTACGATACTGGACGGGCCGACCCATGTCAGCTTTCCGGGCCGGGCTAAGGCGTTGTGTCCCAGGATGGGATCGCCAAGCGACCTCTCGTGACTTCTAGCTCGTCGAGGGCCCCTCGCCCTCCGGTGGATCCGAGGCGCGCTCCCGAAGGAAGTCCTCGAGCTGGCGGACGACATCGGCGGCATTGGGAAGCTCCCCGGCGCCAGTGCTCCCGCCGCCCCTCGCACGGGGCGGCTCGTCGGACTTTTCTTCGTCCCGCTGCTCCAGTTGCTGCACGTACTTCAACACTTCGGGATTGTGGGCCAGCGCTTCGTTTACCTGGCGTTCGAAGCGGCGACCGGCGCGCTCCATCTCTGACAGATCCATCCCGAACCCGTACAGGCTGTCCAGCCTGGCCAGAAGACCGTGGACCACCTTCGGGTTCGGGGATGCCGAGATGTAATGCGGCACGTTGCCCCATAGACTTCCGGTGGGGATGTCGGACTTCGCAAACGTATCCGCCAGGACCCCGAGAATACCCGTTGGGCCCTCATAACGGGATCGGCGCAGGGCCAGCTCTGGAAAGCGCTCTGTCAGGTCAG
Source organism: Chloroflexota bacterium (assembly GCA_016844585.1). Classification (GTDB taxonomy): domain Bacteria; phylum Chloroflexota; class UBA6077; order UBA6077; family SHYK01; genus JAERMM01. Next base: position 7,982 of record JAERMM010000046.1, read on the forward strand.
GGTCGGTCGTAAACGCAGTGACGCGGGCGCCACGAGTGTGCGGCACGTCCGCGACCAGTCCGCCGAGAGACAACGAGCTGGACACCCCCAGTCTGACGCACACGTCGATAACTTCGTTCGCAAATGTCCGCCACTTGAGGCTGGGCTCGATGCCGACAAGGAGAATGAAGTCGCGGTCGAGCGTCGGATCGACGTGGTAGTAGAACGTGTTCTCGGGCCAGGTGATGTGGCGCTGGAAGTCCTCTTCGATCCGAACCTGCGGCCGAACCCGCATGAAGTTGTAAAAGTCCTCGGGGTCTATCTCCGCGAACTTCTTTGCCTCCCAGCGCGTCACGAGAAACTTCATCGCGGTCGTTGCCACCGACGATGCGTCGTTCCAGCCGGCGAATGCCAGAAGTAGCACCGGTTTGCGAAGCTGGGGCTCTTCGGAAAAGGTCACGTAGCTCATGGTGCTATTGTGCGCTCATACACCATGGAAGCGCAATTGACGAGCGTCACACAAGGCCCATGCGGACACCTGCATCGGTCTCGGTGATGGATGCGAGTCCGTCACGAGCGAGCCCTTCGCCAACCGCCCGCCAACCGGCAGGCGGCTCGGCAACGCCGTGCGCCGCGAGCGAAACCTCGATCTCCGGGAGAGACATCGTGGCTCCCGGCGCAAGCGATCGCAGCCGCCATAGCAGGCGGCCACGAAAGTAGCGACTCGACTCACGGAACGAGGGCTGGGGACGATGGGTCGGCTTTCGCAGCGTGACGCCTGCGCTCCGACAGCCGGGCTGGAGGGGGCATATCAGGCACTTCGGGTTTGTGCTCGCGCAGATCGACGAGCCCAGGTCCATCAACGCCTGGTTCCAGTCCCCCGCCCGACCGCGGGGCACCAGGTAGGCCGCGGCCCACTCCAGATCAGAGGGATTCGGCGCCCCTGAAAAAGCGTACCGCGCCACGACCCGGCGCACGTTCGTATCGAGAGCCGGTTCGTCCTGGCCGAAGCCAATGCTGAGCAATGCGCCAGCCGTGTACGGTCCGATGCCGGGAAGCGCGAGTAGCTGGCGGCGGTCGGACGGCAGCTCGCCACCGTGCCGTTCGACGACAACACGAGCAAGCTCGTGCAGATGCACGGCTCGCCGGTTGTAGCCGAGGCCACCCCAAATGCGGATGACGTCGGCCCGTTGGGCCTGGGCGAGCGCCTCGAAACTCGGGAACCGCTCGACGAACGCTTCGTAGTACGGGACTACCCGATCGACCTGAGTCTGCTGAAGCATGATCTCAGATACCACGACGCGATATGGGTCGGCGTCACGTCGCCAGGGCAGGTCCCGTCGATTGGTCGCATACCAGTCCAGTAGTGAATCGTTGGGGTCGAAGTTGGGGGAGCCTGTCAAGGTGGCAGAAGCATCATGGCGTCACCGGTCAGCTCGGCGCCTCGTGTCGAAACGCACTTGGATTCTACGGCGTCTTCGCTACCATCATGCCGATCTGGGTGAGGCGGCTCCTGTCGAGGGCGACGGCGAGACCGAACGACCCAATGGTCGTCACGGTCGTCTCGGTCGTCTCGGGGGCTTTTTTCACGCAACGAAACGGTCCAACGGCCTGGTTGCGTGCCATTGCGTAGAATCACGTATATGGAGGACGCGATGCGCATACGCGGCGTTCGATCGTTCCGCAAAGACGTGACCCAGCTACTCCGAGAGGATGAGCCGGTGCTGGTTCTTCGGCGCGGGAAGCCGGCTGGCGTCCTCTACCCCACCCCTAACGGTGTTCTTCCGCGAGACATTCAGGAGCTGCTATCCAAGCAGCCGGAATCGCGTGTGACGCGTGGACATCGCCGCGGGCACATTGAGCAACTACAGCTGATCGGACCGGACCTCGAAGCCACAGCCTAGCAGGTCAGTTAGCACGATGATGACCATTCGCAGGTGCAGGAGAATTGCCCCTCTCCCACCGAAGCCCTCACCTCACCGACATCACCGGAGGGGTCAGGCATGCCTGACCCACGGCAACGCATGCGTCGCCCTCACGCGGTGGCCTTCTCCAGCGCCCTGCGCACGAAGACCTCCGCCATGCGGCTCTTGTAATTCGCCGAGCCCCGATGGTCCGACACCGGATCGACGATCGCGGGGACCGTCGCCGCGGCAGCCCGAAACACTTCGTCGGATAATGGCTGTCCGCGCAGCACGTTCTCTGCGTCGCGGGCGCGGATCGGAGTCGACCCCGCGGCGTTGAGCGCGATGCGGGCATCGACGCATCTTCCGTCCGCGACGTCCAATGCGACCGCGACCGCGACGGTTGCGTAGTCGTCCGCCGTTCGAGGCAGGAACTTGATGTACGCCGTCTTCAGTGGGCGCACAGGTCGCGGAACGGTCAGTTCTGTGATGAGCTCGTCGGGCGTCAGGCACGTCTCGTAATAGCCTTTGAACAGATCCTCGATCGGCATCTCTCTCTTGCCGCCGCTCGAAGCCGCCGTCACGGTCGCATTCAGGGCGATCAACGTTGCCGGCGGGTCCTGGTTCGGGTCGGCGTGCGCCAGACCGCCGCCAACGGTGGCCACGTTGCGGATGCGTACCGTCGCGACACGGTGATATGTCTCCGCCAGCAGCGGCCAGCCAGCTTTGACCTCGGGAGACTCCTCGACGACGCGGTGGTTGACGAGGGCGCCGATGCGGAGCGATCCGTTGGCGCTGATGCTCGATAGGCCGTCCACCCGGGACAGACTGACGACCACCTGCGGGGTGACGAGTCGCTGTTGCATCAGCAGCACAAGCGCGGTTCCGCCGGCCATCGGACGGGCTTCCTCGCCGTACTGGTCGAGCAGTTCAAGTGCTTCCTGGACAGTGGTCGGAAACCGCAGATCAAAGGGGATCATTCAGACCTCCCCCGCGGCCGTCTTCTCGATCGACTCAATAATCTTGTAATAGCCGGTGCAGCGACACAGATTCCCCATCATCCAGTCCTTGATCTCATCCTCGGTTGGATGCGGGTTGTACTCCAGAAGCGCGTGGGCCGCCAGGATCTGGCCCGGCGTGCAGATTCCGCACTGGAAGCCGCCGTACTTGAGGAATCCCTTCTGGATCGGCGCCAGCTCGCCGTCCTTGGCGAGCCCCTCGATGGTGAGAATGTCAGCGCCTTCCGCGTGCGCTGTCAGCATGATGCAGGTGCTCACCATCTTGCCATCGAGCAGAACGGTGCACGCGCCGCACACGCCGACGCCGCAGCCCAGCTTGGTACCGGTCAGGCCGACCTCGTAGCGGATCGTGTCGATCAGCAGACGCTGCTCAGGGACATCGACCTCGTGGGACTCGCCATTCACTCGGAATCGCACGTGCGCAGTCATGGGTGTCTCCCCCCTCTTGGTGCGCCGCAATAGTACCAGACGGCAATTGTAGAATGCGTGCGCAGCATAAGGCCGGAGGCGGAAATGGCGCAAGCAGTTGATTACGTCTTCCTGGGCAAGGCGATTCCAAGGATCGAGGGGCCGGACAAGCTGAGTGGGCGCGCCACCTACTCGGCGGATGTCAGTCTGCCGGGCATGCTCTGGGGGAAGACCGTGCGCAGTCCGCTCCCCCATGCCCGCGTCGTCGCCATCGACACGTCACGGGCGCTGCGGGTACCGGGCGTTCGGGCCGTACTCACAGCCGCCGATTTTTCCAACAAGCGAACGGGACGGCGCATCAAAGACCACCCAGTTCTCTCCGGCGACCGAGTTCGCTTCATCGGTGACAAGGTCGCCGTGGTGGCGGCGGAAGATCAGGACGCGGCCCAGGAGGGCGCCCTCCTGGTCGACGTGACGTACGAGGACCTGCCGGCCGTCTTCGACCCGATCGAAGCCATGGCGTCAGACGCGCCAATCATTCATCCCGACATTCGTTCATACACGGGGTTCCCAGAGTACATCCCGGCTGAATGGCGAAACGTCTGCGCGTACCAGCTCATCGAGCACGGCGACCTCGCCGCCGGATTCGCCCAGGCGGATCTGGTCGTCGAAAACACCTTCTCCACACACCTGTCGCACCAGGCCTATCTGGAGCCGCACGCGTGCGTGGTGTCCACCGCCGGTGCTGGCGTTGAGGTATGGGCCTCGAACAAGACGCGATTCAGTTTGCGACAGGAGCTGGCCTTCCTTTTCGACCGACCTGAGTCGGAGATCGTGATCCATCCCACCAACATCGGTGGGGACTTCGGCTCGAAAGGCGCTCCCGCCGACGTGCCCGCGGCGTATTTCCTGTCGAGAATGACCGGGCGTCCGGTCAAGATGGTGCTGACGTCGAGCGAGGATCTGACCGGCATGGCGCCGCGCTCGCCGTCGGTCATCACGCTGCGGAGTGCCGTTGCAAGCGACGGCCGTATCCTGGCGCGAGAGGCGCGCGTGATTTACAACAGCGGGGCCTACGGCGGATATCGCCCATCGGTTCTGGATGGACTGTTGCCAGGCGCTGGCGTCAGCTCCGGCGCTTATCTCATTCCGGCCAGTCGCGCCGAAGGATACATGGTCTACACGAACCAGGTCCCCTGCGGTTACATGCGGTCGCCCGGACAGCCGCAAATGATCTTCGCCGTCGAGGCGCACACGGACCTGATCGCGCGCGAGCTGGGAATGGATCGGCTCGATCTGCGCCTGCGCAACCTGGCGCGCTCGGCTGACGGAGGCGAGTCGAGTGTCGCGCGCCTGCTGCGCGCTGCTGCCGATGGCGTCGGCTGGGCGACCCCGAAGGCGCCCCACGTTGGTCGAGGACTTGGGATTGCACAGCGCAACATCGGCGTCGGTACTGGTTCTACGGACCTCACGCTCAACCCTGACGGCAAGATCACCGTGGTGACGGCTGCACCGGACAACGGCACCGGCACGATCACCGCGATTGTGCAGATGGCGGCCGAGTTGTGGGGCGTCCCTCTCGATCGCGTCACCCTCGTCCAGGGTGGTACCGATGCGCTCCCCATCGACGTGGAGGCGGGAGCCAGTCGCATGACGAACGTGGCCGGCAAGACGCTCATCGCTGCCAGCGACAAGCTGAAGGAACAGCTTGTGCCCCTGGCCGCGAAGATGCTGCGGTCGGATACCGCGGAATGGGCGCAGGGCGGCTGGAAGGGCCCGGACGGCAGCTTCGTCTCACTCGAAGATTTCGCCGCGGAGATGTTGCAGCCGGGCGATCCGCGCGCGCGCGTCCAGCTGACCCTGGAGGTGCGCAGGGCGCCCGAGAAGGACTGCTCGGCCCAGGCGGCCGAGGTGCAGGTGGACCCGGAAACGGGCGAGATCACGATTCTTCGCTTGGCCGCGGCCCAAAGCGTTGGGACCATCATCAACGAGATTGGCCACCAGGGGCAGATCGAGGGGGCAGTCACCCAGGGTCTGGGGTTCGCGATGATCGAGGAGCTGAAGACCGAAGACGGTCGGGTGACCACGCCCCACCTGGGCGACTACAAGCTTCCCACCACACGAGACATCCCGGAGCTTCTGACGATCAATCTGCCGGTCAAGGGCCCAGGCCCCTTCGACGCGATGGCCATCGGCGAAACGCCAGTCGTCCCGACGGCGGCTGCCATTGCAAACGCGGTCGCCGATGCGATCGGCGCTCCCATGATGCATCTGCCCCTGACTGCCGAGTCCGTCCTGGCAGCCCTTGAGGGACGCAATCCGTCGCCGTGACCCTTCGGGACTTCTATTGTCAATGTCGTGCGCGGGGCTATAAGGAACCAATGCCCGTCGCCCATCGCAACGGGAGAGGGACAATTCTCCTGTTCTTGGGAACGGCCATCATGATGCTCTGACCCACTGCGAATCTCAGCGTGGTGCGAGGCTCGGCGTTTCGCCCGCGGCGACGGCCCTCTTCATTCGGGAACGCGTGTTCGGCCCCAGGAGCAACGTGAAAACCGCCACGCCGACCAGGGCAACTGACAGCCCGGTGAACGCGGGCCCGAATCCGAGCTGCTGTGTGGCGAAGCCGATCAGCAGGGGCGCGGCGATAGAGCCAGAGCTGTTGAGGACGCCCCAGACACCCAGGAATGCGCCGCGTCGATCCGCGGGGGCCAGGTCCATGGCGTACGCCTGTGAGGAGCCCGCGCACATCCCTTCGCCGATGCCGTAGACGATGACGGCGAGCAGCAAACCACCGTAGTCAGCACTGACCGCCAGCAGCAGCGCTGTCACACCAAGGACGACCAGCCCTGGTACCAGGGTGCTCTTCCGCCCGAATCGATCCACCAGGTAGCCGTTGGGGAACAGCACCAGCACCGTGGCCAGCGCGGCGACCGCGGTGAGGCTTCCAATCTCGCTGGTGGCCAATCCGCGTTCGCTCTGCAGATAGATCGGGAACAGAGCCTGGAACACGCCCTGGGTCATCACACTGATGGCGAACGCCACGACGGCGATGACCAGAAACGATCGATTGGCGAACATCGCCCTGATGACGTCCAGGCGTCCTTCTTTGGGCGCGCCGACTGTCGGCGCGGTCCGCTCTGGTCGGCTCTCGTGCACGATGAAGGCGACGATGGCTATGTCCGCGACCTTCGTCAGGCCATTGAAGATGAAGATGCTTCGTAGGTCGAACGCCGTCGCGATTGCAGCTCCGATGAGCGGGCCGGCGATCGACCCCAGCCGCGTCGAGAAGCTGCGAGCCGCCACGGCGCGGCCTCGATTTTCCGCGACGCTCAGGTCGGCGATCAGGATCGTTGCGCCCGTGGACCACATCGACACGCCGAGACTGCCGATGAACTCGAGCACCAGGAACTCCGCGTAGCTCGTGGTGAAGAACTGAGCGAAACTGCTGGCAGCTCGGATGGTGAGTCCAATGATCAGAAGTGGTTTCCGCCCCCAGCGGTCCATACCGAAGCCGGTGATCGGGCCGGCGACCAACTGCCCCACGGAATTGGAGGCCGTGACCAGCGTAACGAGGAAGATGGGAGCCCCCAGCGACGCCGCGAATAAAGGCCGAGCCAACTGGACGGCGCCGGTGCCGACGCTCCAAAGAAAGAATGCGGAGAAGATCGGCAGTCCGCGGCGGCTGAAGATGTTGAACACGGAGCTAGCTCGGGGAAGCTGGACCACGGTCGACCTATTGAAACTGGTCGGGGAGGGTAGCCGGGAAAAGCTCATCCACAGCCATCTCCCGATGGATGAGCCCCTGATCCAACGCGTCGCTCAAGAAAGTCTCGAGCAGGTTCCGGCTCGGCGCGATTCCATAGGGCCACGGGTCGTCGCCGAATAGGCGCCGGGTCTCCGTACGGTCCAGGCCAGCGATGGGCCGGGTGGCCGGATTCTCCAGTACCGCTGGGAGGCCCAACTGTTTGGCTCGCTCGAACGTGTTGCACAAGTCTTCGACCAACTCTGGGTCGCCATCTGCAAGCTCTTGCTTCATCACGATGCAGTGGGCGACAGGGAAAATCGCTGTTCGCTCGTAGTATTCGCGCTGGGCGGTGATGAGGTCGGTAAAGGCCGGCACGATAGCATCTTGCCCCGCACCGGGAATAATTCGCGGAGGGCCGCCAACGCCCGGTCCCATCAGAGCTTCCGCCTCTCCGCATTCCACGAGCTCCTGGGGACTTCGCCCGGTGGTGTCCCGGGTCGCTTCGGGTGGCAGCCCGAGGCTTAGCAGTCGCTCGTCCGCCGTGGTGATCCAGTGCACTTCGGTCTGGGAGATGCCGTAGATCTGGCGCAGGATAAGCCGGTGCCAGACAGACGACGTCATCCAGAACTGCGGGAGCGCGACGCGCCGGTTTCGCAGGTCGGCTGGGCTCGCCAACCCGGCTTTCGAATTGAACAGGACCGCCGGCTGCATGAAGCGTCGGCCGGTAAATAATGGAAGCGCAACCAGGGGCACCCCTTGCTCCCTCGCCCTGGTGAAGGTGGCCAGCGACATCTCTGCGATGTCGTACGTCAGGTCGAGCATCTGGAGCGAGTTCGTGTTAACGCTTCGGGCTGTTTGGGCATCCAGCCTACCAGCTTCCAGGGCGACGCGCCCATCGAGCACCGGCTCTGTAATTGGGGACGCGATCAGGGATGCGGTGAGTGAGGACAAGTTGTTCTGCTACTCGTTCAGGAAGCCGATCACTTTCCGGTTGAACTCCTCGGTCTGCTCGTACTGGGGCCAGTGCCCAGCGTGGTGAATCAGATGGTACTTGGAGCCTGGCATTTCCTTATGGGCCATCTCCGCCACCTGGTGTGGCATCGACGGATTGTGGTCCGTCCACAAGAAGAAGAACGGGCACCTGATCCTGCGCAGCGTTTCGGGAGTGATGCTGATCCCGAGCCCCTGTGGCGTGGCTTCAAGCGGCCGTGGCGGCGGCGGCATCTTCGCCCGCATCGAGTAGATCTGGTAACGCACCTCGTTCAACTCATCCGTGATCGAGACCTCTGGGTCGACGAACAACCAGGCCAAACGCTCCCTCACAGTCTCTCGTGTCAGATTTCCGGACGCTGCGGCCGTAAGGCGTTGAAAGGCTGCCCGACCGGGCGCAGCTAGTCGGTCTGCCTCCTCGCCCATCTGCAAGCCGGCCCCGGTGATGAAGACGATCTTCTTGACGCGCTCGGGATGATCCAGCGCTACGCGGACGGCCGTCGCGCCGCCCATGGATTCCCCTGCCAGGTACGCGGAGTCGATCCCTTCCGCGTCCATGAAGCGGATGAGGTGGTCAGCCGTCGCTTCGGTCCCGAATAGGGTGGCGTGGTTATCCGAGAACCCGTGGCCCGCAAGGTCGATCGCGTACACGTGAAAGTGCTTCGAGAGGGGTATGACGTTGCGTGAATATGCTTCCGCATGGCCGCCGGCCCCGTGCATCATGATGAGCGGCTCACCGTCGCCCGCCTCGATCACCCGGGTGCGGATGCCCTTGGCGTCCACGTAGCGCACGCTCGACCCGAGCAGGTCAACCCACATGGTGTTAGGTTCCAACGTCCCGACTCCTCCCGATGTGCTCTCTCGTTGCACGTTTGTCTCCTGCGCGATCCGCCGTCACTCTACTGGAAAGATGCAGACGGTCTTCTCTGAGTTGAAGATGTAGCAGTCAGCGAAGGTCAGGAACTCTGGCTTACGGCCTTCCATGGCGCCTCCCAGAGCGATCCAATTAAGAATCTCGTGCTGGCCAGCGTCGTTGATCTCTTCCGGAGTCAGATCGCGCCACTTATGGAACTCCCCGGATTCGAGCTCCTGCAGGCGCCTGCGGTCCGCCTCAATATCGGGCCACAAGAAGTGGTTCTTTGCCGTAAGCGAAGCGTGCGACCAGCTGGACGATCCGATAACGACGGCTCGATAGGAGCTCTCCTGGATGATGCGTGCGACAGCTTTGCCCATATCGTAGACCCGCCAGGGCATGGGCGCCGGTGGTGGCGGATCGTCGTCATCCACCACGATGCGACCGCGAATCGCTGGCCTGTTAGGCCTCGGAATACGCATGTGGCTGCCATAGCAGTTGATGGAAAACGGGATGACCGGATGGTCGAAGCCTTTGCCGTCCTGATCCAGATACTGGATCGTCCAGGTGAAAGCGTGCCCGTAATCCTCCCGATTGCGGAGCTTCCAGGAGCATCCAACGTCGAATCCGTTCATGATGAGTCCGCGAGCAAGGTAGTTTCCCGCTTCTCGGTTCCCTTTGACGATGAAGCTGTTGCCCTCGCCGCGGCTCCCACCGCACTTCACCTCGTCGATTGCGAACAGGGCGAAGGGCGGGATCAAGTCCTCTTTGAAAACCTCGTACTGGTCGTCGCCGAAAATCAGCACAAAATCAGGCTTGAAGGCGTCGATCGCCTCTCGCGCTCTCCGATAGGCGGGCTGCAGCTTCGCCTGATATGCCCGAGCGTACGCCATGCCTTCATCGTCGGCCCATTCTTCCCGCATCCTGGCCGGCCAGTTCTTCGGATCTTTCATATGAGGCGGCGTAAGATCGCTCCTCAGGTTGTACTTGAGGTAAATCTCCGTCAGCGTCTCTGGCGGTCCGATGATGCCCGGCCCGTGGCTGCAGCCGATGCCCAATATCTGGCCCATGAGATCCTTCTCTCGTGAATACTCAGCGCGGACGAATCTAGCAGGTTGTGTGCTCCCCAAGCGACGGAGCCAGAGAGATCGGTCGTCCGAATAAGCTCGCAATCGCGCCGGCCGGGACCTGGACGCTGCCGAAGCCCGGCAGGTTTTCGGCCCGCAGAAATCCCCGATGGACCAACTGAGGGTCGTCGGCGAGATCGACGGGCGTCGATACCGGCGTAGACGTGATGCCCTGACTTTGCGCTTCGTCCACAGCTTCGACCTTTTTGAGCGTCATAGACCAGCGGTCGAGCCGGTCGAAAATGAGATCTTTGGCGACGTTCCGATGCTCTTCCTCCGCGAAAGAAGGGTCCGCGGCGAGAACCGGATCTTGTACCCAATCAAGGAAACGGGACCAGCGGTCTGCCCCGTTCGGCACACTCAACATCCACCAGCCGTCAGAGCACTGAAACGCACCGGAGACGGCCGTGATGGCGCCACGATAGCCGCGTCGGTTGGACAACCGGCCTGTGCTCGCATAGGTTCCAATAGCCTGCTCGTTGAACACCTCCAGGCACTGTTGAACATTGATCGTCACGATCTGTCCGGTGCCAGTCAGGTCCTGGACCAACAGCGCAGATGCCATGGCCACGCCGACCCACAGGCCGGTCGCCGCATAGATCACGTGGCCGCCCATGAGCATCGGCGTGCGTCCAGGCTGGCCGGTAAGGGCCAACATGCCCGAGCGAGCGTACTGGCAGATCTCCGGGATTTCGTCGTTGGACAGGAGCCCGAGCACTAACCGCGGTTGCTCCGCATGAAAAGCTTCGGCGTTCAGGGCCGATGGAAGGCCGATGATCGCCTCGGAGGTCGCGGCCAGGTGGCGGAACACCTCCAGTCCTTCGGATGTCGACGTGTCCAGCGCAAAGCTGCGCTTGCCCGCGTTGAAGAATTGATGGTAGGCGCCGTACTCGATGTGGGGCTTCCCGCCCAGATAGGGAGCCAGGCGACGAATCGCGTCACCGGCTGGGTGCTCGACTCGAATAACGTCGTGGCCAGCCTCTGCAAGGAGCCGACCGGCATAGATGGCGGCATGCGGGGAGAGATCGAGAATTCGGGCCACGTTATTCCCCTTCACCCAGTTGGGCATTCGGTCGGCTGGCAGGGCGCCTCACGCCAACGCCCCTGCGGTTTCCAGCTCGTCGATCTCGGCGTCCGTGAGGCCGATCCACTCTGCCAGGGCCATTCTGGTGTCGTGGCCAATCGGGGCGGGTGGTTTCGGGGCGAGCGTCTCGCTGATCCCCAGGGAGAACGGCAGGCCCGCAGCCAGATCGGGCTTCGACGCGCCAGGGACCAGCAGCGGGCTAAACACGTGCCCGGCATCGTCCGCGTTGACGACTCCATCCGCCCGGCGTACCCGCTCCGCCGACACGCCCAAGGCCGACAGGCGCGCCTGGGCCTCCTCCTTCGACAAGTCTCCGGTCCAGGCCCCGATCTGCTCGTCGATCTCGTCATGAAAGCGAAGCCGCCCTTCGACGCTCGTGAATCGCGGGTCGTTCGCGAGCGCTAGGCTCCCGATTGCCTGGGTCAGCGCCGACCATTGCTCATCGTTCTGCACGGAAACGGCGCACCACTCGTCCTCGCCGGCGCAAGGGTAGCAACCCTGCGGAGCGATTGACGAAGACCGGTTGCCCATTCTGCGCGGGTCTTGATGGTTCACGGCGCTGCTCAGAACCAGCGGACCAAGCGTCGCCACGCTGCACTCAGCCTGCGAGAGATCCATGTACCCGCCCCGCCCATCGCGCCTACGTTCCACCAGCGCCTGCAGGATAGCGAAATCGGCGTGGAGGCCTCCGATGAAGTCGTTCCAGGAGTTCGAAACTGACGTTGGCGGGTCACCCTCCGCGCCGGTGACGAGCATGAGACCTGAGTAGCCCTGCAAGTTCATGTTCATGCTCGTCCAGTTGCGCCTGGGGCCCGTGTGCCCAAAGCCGGACATACTGACGTAGATGAGGCCCGGATTGAACGGCTCGAGGGACTCGTAGTCGAGCTTCAGGCGTCGCATGACCCCTGAGCTAAAGTTCTCTACGATGACGTCCGCGACGGTCGCAAGACGAGATGCAACAGCTTGGCCCGCTTCGTGCTTCAGGTTGAGCGTGATCGATTCTTTGCTCCGATCGACGCGGACATCTCGCCGGTCTAGGTGGACGCCCACTCCCACGGTCCGGGTCTGCGTTTCGACGTGGAGCACCTCCGCGCCCAGATCGGCCAGGATACGTGTGCAAAACGGTCCCGCTACGATGTGCGTGAAGTCGAGGACCCGCACGCCATCGAGGGGCGGAGCCACCGCACTTGGATCGACGGTCGGTAGACTCGTAACGTTCACCTTGTCTTCCCCTCTTGTAAACGTATCCAGGGATGATCGTCGAATCGAATCCACCGCCGCTGCCGCGCATTCGAAGCGACACTCCGTCCTTGTCGCGGGCCGTCTCCCCGCCGCTTTGGGACCACGATACCGCGTGACGCCCCTCAGCCCACCCGTTCGGATTCGCCTCCGGGGAGTGGACTTGAGTACGATAGACAGAATCCTATCCCGTTTCAACAAACCGCGCGCGTGGTAAGAGAAGGAGACAGGTGATGGCAGTCAGCGTTTCTCCGAACGGCAAGAACCAGTACGAGTCCTCCGCTCCGACCGATGAAGTGCTGATAGGCACCTTCAAGGGCATCGTGGGCCTCGCGCGCTCGGGCGGGGAGTGGCGGGAGTCACGGCGTATGCTCGACGGCAAATACGTTGCCTCCATCGCGATAGAGCCCACCAGCGGCATGATCTTCGCCGGCGTGCACAAGGGTGGGCTGTGGGCCAGCGAGGACGGCGGCCGGACCTGGGAGCGCCGTGATACCGGCATCGAGCAGAATAACTTCTATGGGCTCAATTGGGTCCGGGCCGGGGACGAGCTGCGGGTCTACGCAGGCACGGAGCCGGCCCATCTCTACGTGAGCACCGACTTCGGTAAGAGCTGGACTGAGCTGCGGTCGCTGCTCGACATGCCCAGCCGGGAAAAATGGACCTTCCCAGCGCCCCCACACGAGGGCCATGTGAAGAACATCGCGTTCGATCCGAGCGACCCGAACACCATCTACGCTGGTGTGGAGGTGGGCGGCGCCTTCAAGAGCACCGATGCCGGGAAGTCCTGGACCGAGATGAGCGGCTTCTACGAGGATGTTCATCGCCTGATGACGACTCCCTCCCGCCCCAACGACGTTTACATGTCCACAGGCCGCAACCTGTATCACAGCGCGGACAAGGGTGGGAGCTGGGAGGTGATGCCGCTTCCGGAGGACCGCATCGCTTATCCGGATGCCCTGGTCATCCAGCCGCGGCAGCCGGACCTGATGTTCACCGCTGGCTCCAGCGGCAGCCCGGGATCCTGGCGGACCACCAAGGACGCCAACGCGGCTGTCGCCCGGACGCGTGATGCCGGACGCACCTGGGAGTACCTGGCCGGCGGCCTGCCCGGCCACCTGCGGGGGAATATCGAGGGAATGACGATGAACGTCTTTCCTGGCGGTTTCGAGCTCTTCGCTGCCACGACGGACGGTGACGTCTTCTCTAGCGAGAATGAAGGTGAGACCTGGACCACCATCGCCCAGGGACTGCCCCCGGTGGCCAAGTCCGGCCACCTCACCAGTCTGCGCGAGGATTTGGTCGCCGCCCACTGATTCATGCTCGTAGGCGACTCGGGGCTGCCCGGTTGCCCACTAGGAACTAGGGATCCCCGTTGTTGATCCGGAGCAGCAGGCAGAACTCGGAGACTAGGGCATGAGCAGTTTGAAGGATCACCCCGATCCGCTGGCGGAGCTAGCGACCTATCTGGGCCGCGAGACTGAGCACGACGGCGTCGACGAGGTCGCGCTTAACGACATCCGCCGCAAGCTCGAGGTCTACTGCTTCGACTGCCCGCTGCACTACGATGCCGAGGTGGCCCGGGCCCACGGCTATCGGACGGTGGTGGCTCCGCTGGCGATGACTCCGCTCTGGGGGCTGCCCCCCTACTGGACGCCCGGCGAGCCGCCGCCCTTCGCCCCCGGTCTGCAGGAGCGCAATGGCACCCATCACCGCATCGAATTGCCCGTACCATTCTCAAAGGGATTCAACGCCGCCAGCGAGTGGGAAGCCTTCGAGCCCCTCTACCCCGGCGACAGGCTGCGGATCAGTTCGAGGCTGAGCAAGATCGAGCCGAAGACGACTCGCCTCGGAAACGGCGTGTTCATGACCAACGAGAACCGGATCTCGAAGCAGACGGGTGAGCTGGTGCTCATATCTCGCGGCACGTCCTACCGGTACGATCCCTCTCCAGATTCGCTGGAGATAACCCGCGCTACACCGGTGGAGCAGCCACCGGCGGCTGAGCAGCCAGCCGAAAGCAGCCCGCTCGTTGACTGGTCTCGGCAGGTCCATTTTGGGGATGTGCAGGTGGGCGACGAGGCGCCAGCCTATCACCTGTGGCTCAACTATCAGCGCATTGTGATGAGCGTCGCGGCGGATCGGATGTTCGGCTCAATTCACCACAACCGTGAGATGGCGCGAGACGGCGGGCTCAACGACATCATCTTCAATACCCGCGGTTACGAGATGATCTTCGAGATTACCCTTCGCCGATGGATGGGCCTGGACGGACGGATCCGAAAGATGGGCCCGTTTCGTATGGTCAAGAACAGCCATCCCGGTGACACCATCACGGGCCACGCAAAAGTGGTGGGCAAGGAGCTAACGGACGATCAGGGTCTGATTGAGGTGGAGATCGGCGTTGACAACCCTCGCGGCGAAGCCGCTCGCGGGGTGGCGACCGTAAGCCTACCCGTCTAACCTCGTGGGCCTAGACCGATGCTTCGCCGGTTGCGCGACACCGCGGCCATGACAATACTAGCTTCAGCCGAGAAGGAGGACCGCCCGTGCAGTACGTATCGCTGACCCGCACCGTTGCACTGATAGCGCTGGCTACCGTCGCCTGCGCGCCGGTCAGCGCGCCGCGCCCCAACCAGGCGCAACCGGGCACCGGCGCCCCTGCCGCGGATAGCCAGCCCGGTCGTACGCTCGTCACCACGATCCGGGTCGAGCCTACCTCGCTCGCCTCGAGGCTGGGACAGGGGGGTGGTGCTACGCTCG
>JAERMM010000246.1 GCA_016844585.1 Chloroflexota bacterium
GGTGGCCGGTAGCGCGGAGGGCCTGGAATGGGCGGCCAGGAACCACGTTGGACTTGTCGTGCAAGGCACGGTCCCACAGGCGAATGAGATCTTTGACTATTACCAGGGGTATGCCGAGCAACAGTGCGGCTGGCAACCATCTGCCGGCAGCCGCGCGGTGTACCGTGACCTCTACATCGCGCCGACGATGGCGGAGATTCGGCGCGAGTATCAGGACACCATCCTGCCGCTCTACCTGGCGTCGAACGAGCACGAGACCCACAACCAGGCGATTCCTAAGATCGCCGAGCTGCGCCGCGAGCAGTACACGGAGCGCTCGTACGCCTACCAGGCGGTGCGCAAGGCGAGCCTCGACCAGCGGGTGCGCCGCACTATCGAGGACGTTCACCGCGACGGCGACTGGCTGGTCGGCGACCCGGACGCCGTAACCGAGCAGATCCTGCGCCAGCGCAAGGAATGCAACGCCGACGTGCTGGTCATCCGCCCGGAGATGGGCACCCTGAGCTTCGAAGAGATCGAGCGGCAGCTCGAACTATTCGCAAAAGAGGTCCTGCCAGCGCTCAAGAAGGCCTGACGACGTGCTTTTGCTGACCGACGAGGAGCTCCGGCAGGCGCTTCCCCTGCCGGACGTGATGCGCGATGCCGTCGATGCTGTTGAGCGCGCCGAGCGAGCTGAGGGCGAGGGGCGCGCGGCGGTCTTCGAGCGCACCCTACTGCAGTTTCGGCCCGCGGAAGGCCGCGCCCGCAGTCTCGTCGTCAACCCGGCAATCGTTCCCGACCTTGACACTGCCGCCTTAAAGCTATTCACGCAGAACGTCGTGCATGGACCCGTTCCGCGGGAGCGACGCACGCATGGCGTCACCGCCCTCTTCGACTATCAGACGATGGGCCTCATTGCAGCTCTGGAGGATGGCCACCTCGATGTCGTTCGCACCGGCGCGCCCAGCGGCGTCGCTGTGCGGCATCTCGCCAACCCCGACGCCGTGGACGTCGCCATCATCGGGTCCGGCGAACTGGCGCCCGGTCAGCTGGCGGCTGTCTGCGCCGTTCGCCCGGTTACGCGGGTGCGCGTGTACAGCCCCACGCAAGAGCATCGAGACCGTTTCGCCGCCGCGATGCGAGCCGCCCTGGAGATCGAAGTCACCGCCTGCGCGAGCGCGCGGGATGCTGTGGACGGTGCGCAGGTCGTGGTAACCGTGACGAATGCATTCCGGCCCGTGATCGAACGGAGCTGGCTAGCGCCCGGGGTCACGGTTATCAGCGTCGCGTCGGGAGAGATCGACGCCGCTCTGGTTGAGGATGCGGTCGTCTTCACCTCGTCGGTGGACCGCACCTTGAACGACTCCAAGCGAGAGCCTTTTGCCACCCTCATGCGGGAAGGGCGCATCTCCCCGGATAGGGTTTGCGCGCTCAGCGCCGTAGTGGCCGGCAGAGCCGCGGGTCGGACAAACCCCGACGACATAGTTCTGTACGTGTCGACCGGACGGGCGACGTGGGACGTTGCCGTAGCAACGCTCGCTTATCAGCGCTGCCGAGCGGCCGGGATGGGCCGGTCGTGGCCTTAGCCACACATTCACCCTTGTAGGACGGTGGCCGCGACTCTTCACATCGTGCTCTGGAGCAGATCTGGTCTCAGCACGCCATCCGCCGATGGGACCTTGAGGATGGCGCCCACACAACTATCGACATTTTACAATAGTTAGTATTGTAAAATGTCGAATGTTGATTCATAATATTGCGTGCTACGCCGCGGTCTGGAACCCCTGCTCAGGGAGACACTTAGCTCGGTGCCCGTGGTCCTGCTTGAAGGCGGCAGGGCTGTGGGCAAGACAACGTTATGCCAACAGCTTCTCAGTGATGGCGTCGTTCAGGAGATAGCTGATCTCAGCGACCAGGGGACGCTGGCGGCGGCTCAGCACGATCCCTCAGGATTCGTTTCGGCATTGCGCCTGCCTGCCGTCATCGATGAGGCTCAGCTTGCCGAGTCGCTGACTCTCGCAGTGAAACAGCGCGTAGATGAGCTTGGTGTTCCCGGACTGTTTATCCTCACTGGGTCTGTGCGCCTTGGGCAAGGGGCTCTCGGCGGGAGCGATCCGCTAGCCGGAAGAGTGGCACGGCTGCGGCTGCACTCGTTTACCCAAGGGGAGCGGAACGGAACGCCCGTGGACGTTCTACCGTGGCTACATAAAGGAGAGTTTCCGGAGCGGCGCTTCGGGCCGATCCACGACTGCCTCATCCATCGCATCCTCCTTGGCGGCCTTCCTACTATTCCAGGCGTGCTCACCCCTGGCGGATCGCCCAGCGCTCGACGAGATCGGCTTGAAGGCTACGTCGAGAGCGTCTTGCACACTGCCATCGGCGAGACGAGGAGTGACCGCGCTCGGGTTCTCGACACATTCCGGGCCATTGTTGGCACTCCGGGACGGATCCTGAATCTTGAGACTATGGCTCGCGATCTTCGCGTCTCTTCACCCACCCTCAGGGGATACATCCAACTTCTGGAAAGTAGCTTCCTGCTTGAAGAGATACCTGCGCTCGCCAATGACGCGCGCCGCGAGATCAAGGGGCATGCTCGCCTCATCCCCTCCGACGTGGCGCTAGCTGCTTGGGCCGGACGCCAGTCACTTGAGACGCTTGCTGCCAACCCCACGGCGCTAGGACCGCTTGTCCACACGCTCGTGCTCTCCGAGCTACACGCTCAAGCTGCATGGTCAGAGCGCGCACGAGTCCTTCACTGGCGACTGCGAGATGACGAAGTAGACGCCGTGCTCCAGTTCCCAGATGGCGTACTCGTCGGCATCGAGGTGAAGGCCGCGAAGTCTATCGGTCGTAGCGACGTGGCCGGCCTCCGGTCATTCCTCCGTCGAGTGCGAGGGGCTCGTCACGGGGTGGTTTTCTACCTCGGAGAGCATGCATTTGAACTCGAGCCCAATATCTGGGCCGTGCCGGTGCCTGCCCTGTGGGATACCTCCCTTGTCGATGTCGCACCGTCGACACAGTTCGCCCGACCCGCCCCGCTCCCGGAAGACTCAGGGTTGCGGGTGATGGCCCCCGAAGACCGGGGCACAGACAACACGCCGTCTGATGCCGCCGTGTTTGTTAGCTACGTTCATGCGGATGATCAGGCTGAGAGTGGCCGGATCGTTCGGCTTGGGCGAGATATTGCCGAGCGCTACCGACTTCTGACTGGCGAGGAGCTAGAGACCTTCATCGATAGGGATCTCCGATGGGGAGATGAATGGCGAGCACGACTCAAGCAGCAACTCGCCAGAACAACATTCTTTGTTCCGATCATAACGCCGCGCTTTTTGCATTCAGAGGCCTGCCGCGGTGAAGTGCTCACCTTCGGCGCGGCAGCAGACAGCGCCGGCGTTAGTCGCTTCGTTCTTCCTATCCTGTACATCAAGCCGCCCGCGTTCGACGAGAATGATCCGGTCGCCACCGTCCTCAGCAGCCATCAGTGGGCCGACTGGACGGCGACGCGATACGAGGAACCAGGGTCGGGTGCTTACCGAAGAGAAGTCGACCGCCTGTGTCAACGACTGTCCGACGCCGTTAACCAAGTAGCGGGGCGATCGACGAACACCTCCGGTGCCGCTGAGTCCAGCGGTGACAGTGACGATCTATTGGCTCGGTTTGAGCGGATCGAATCCGCAACCGAGCGGCTTCCAATGCTTTTCGATCGATTTACGCAGGCCGTCAACGACGTTAGCCAGGCCCTCCACGTGGCGAACCCCGACACGCGGGCCATGCAGATGCCTGCATCAATGCGCCAGTTCCGGGCAACGCTCCGCCGCCTAGCTGATCAATTGGCTCCTCCGACCGCGGCTCTAGATCAAGCGACTTCCGACCTTCGAGCGCAACTCGCATCCGTAGATACGGACTTGAATGCGATCTTTAGCGCAGCCTCCTCAGATGAGTCGGCCGCGAGAATGCTAGGAGGATTTCTGAGTAGCCTGCGTGATGGTCTGCCAGATGGACTTGGGTTAGAGCGAGACCAACTCGACGAGATCCGCGGACAAATGCGCGTGCTGGGTCGAGCGGCGCTGGAATTGCGTGGGCCCATGCGTTCCATGGAAGATGCCTTCCTACTGATGTCGGACGTCGAGACGATGCTCCAACGCTGGCGCCAAGGGACCGGCCTGTAACTCCGGAGGCTTCGCGGACAAGGGCGTAGGATCGACGCCAGGTGGCTCTGGCAGCTTCCGGCCACGTCGCACGCTCGCCTCGGTGATCTAGCGCGTCGAAACCCGCTCGGGAGCATCCTTGCGCAGCTTGTGCCGTTCCTCGCGCGTGCCCTTCGAGATGGGGGGAAGGCCGCTGGCGATGTTCGACCAGTTGTCGCCTTCGTCGTCACTGTAGAAGACGTCGCCGTCGATTCCGGCCG
>JAERMM010000247.1 GCA_016844585.1 Chloroflexota bacterium
GCAACGCCGCACCTGGCAGCCAGCACTCAGGAGGCGCAGATCAACGTAGCGGTGCAGCTCGCCGAGCAGGTTATCGACGTGCTCGCGGGGCGACCGGCGCCGTTCGCCGTCAACGCGCCACCCATTTCGGTAGAGAGCGCCCGCCTGCTTGCTCCCTTCACGCGGCTCGCACAGACGCTGGGCAACGTTTGCACCCAGCTCGCGGAAGGGCAGCTGCGCGGCGTCGAGATCACTTACAGCGGTGAGATCGCCGAGCATGAGACCGGATCACTCAAAGCGTCGGTTATCCGCGGCCTGCTCGAGTCGGTCTCGGAGGAGCACATCACGCTGGTGAACGCGGCCATCGTGGCACGCAACCGTGGCCTTCGAATAACTGAACGGAAATCGAGCGAGCCCGGCAGCTATACAAATCTGATGACCGTGAACGTACAAACCGATCGCGGGCACTCGCTGGTAGCCGGTACGGTGCTCGAAAGCGAGCCGCACGTCGTGCGCCTGGACGACTACTGGGTGAGCGTCGTGCCGACCGGCGGACAGGTGTTGCTGACGCGTCACCGCGACCAGCCAGGCATGGTCGCTCGGGTGAGCACCATCCTCGCGCAGGCCGACATCAACATCTCGTCGATGCAGCTCGGTCGCGAGAGCCCTCGTGGTCCTGCCCTCATGCTGCTCTCGGTCGACGATCCGATTCCCGCGGAGGTTCTGCAGCGCATCAGAGAGGCCCCTGGCTTCGAATACGCTAAGGCCGTTCGCATATAACCTTACATTCATGACCGGCCCGTACGCGTCATGACCCCCTCTAACGCGGGGCCATGGCCCGCTCAGCGCACTGTATGACCGGTTGGTACGCGGGGCTTTCGCCTGCTCAGCGCAGCCTGGCTATCTTCCTTACCTTCGTTTGCATCGCCACACTTCCTTTCTATGTCGCCGGGCTCTGGCTCCTCGGCGGCCCGCGCACCAGAGGGACCGCTGTTGCCACCCCGACGCCTGTTGCCGTTGTGAGCGTACCCCCAGTTCCAACGCTCGTGACGCCGAGCCCAACGAGCACCGCCACGCCCTCTCCAACCGCGACGGCGACGGCGACGACGGAGCCAACCGCCACGTCGGAGCCGCCGACGACCGAGCCGACGAGTACGCCCGCTCCGACTCCAACGCAAACGCTTTCGCCAACGGCGGCTCCGACGGAGACGCCCGTCCCCACCACGCGAATCCCGACGGCAGTTCCATCAACCGCGACCCCCACCCGAACGGCGACGCCGCGCCCGACGGTTCGCATCAACACGCCGAGTCGGTCGGTCGTCCCGGTTCAGCCAGTACAGCTCGGCGAAAGAGCGCCTTCGGTAGGGGATGAGTTCGTCGATGGGCGAGGGACAGGTGAACAAGCATGAGCGAGGAGTCCCCGGCGAAAAGTGGCTGGCGGGTCTCGGCCCGTCTGTGGCTTGCCCGGAATGGGCTGATCGTCGATCGGCCAGGGTTGCCAGGCGTTGTCCACCAAACATGGGGCTGGTACGACGGACTGAGCAACGGAATCGCAGCTCTCGTCACGATCGCCGCGATGCTGTTCCTTCTGTCAACCTCGGCGTACTTGTTCGCTGCGACCCGCATCGTCAGCACCGCCCGGGCTCTTGCCAATGCGCCCACACCGACCGCCACCGCTACCGTGACCCCCACCCCCGAGCCAACGGCAACGCCCGAGCCCTCAGCTACTTCGACACTTCGTCCGTTGATATTGCCCACGCTGCCGCCACAGCCGACGCCGGTCCCGACTCGGATCATCGCGCCTCCCGCGTCGGAGCACACACGCGCTCCGACAACAGTTCCGCCGCGGCTGGGCGCTACTGCTGTGCTTGCGGCCACCCCGTCGACGCCGATCGCGACCATTGGGGCGCCGCCCGCGGTGGGCGCAACGCCAACAGGCGAGCCACCGGCAGTCCCTTCGCCAACCACGATTCCTGCACCTTCCGTCCCGGCCGCTAGGGCCACCGTCACACCCCCTCCTGCCCCACCAACGGTTGTTTCCACCGTACTGACGCCAGCGTCCCTTCTGTTCCCGGCGGCTGCCAGCCCAACGACTCGGCCCATCGCCGCAGCCACCTCGACTCCACGATCGGGGGCATTGCCGCTCACACCGGCGCCGTAGTGCTTTCGCCGGGCCGGTTACGGTCGCGGCGACCGAACCTGGCTACCCACATCCACGGACAGCGACGCAGATCGATGGGTTATACTTGCCTTTCTAGATTCCCCTGAGCGGCGCGATGCAGGCGAAAGATTTCCTCTCGGTGGACCAGCTCGCCCCTGAAGAGCTGATCGGCCTGATAACGCTCGCGCTTGAGTTGAAGCGAAATCCCCGCTCAATGGCTCACGCCCTTGCGGGCCGTGCAATAGCACTGGTCTTCGAGAAGCCTTCGCTGCGGACGCGAGTGTCATTCGAGATGGCAGCGCAGCAATTGGGAGGGCACTGTCTGTACCTTTCGCCCGCGGAGGTCGGGCTCGGGCAGCGCGAGTCAACCGCGGACATAGGGCGAGTGCTCAGCCGCTACGTCGACGCGCTGGTGGCGCGAACCTTTTTCCATCGGGACGTCGAGATCCTCGCAAAGTCTTGCCCGGTTCCAGTGATCAACGGTCTCTCCGATCGCAGCCATCCTTGCCAGATCCTCGCGGACCTGCTTACGATTCAGGAGCGCTTCGGAAAGCTGGACGGCTTGAACCTAGCCTACGTCGGCGACGGCAACAACGTCGCCCGGTCTCTGATGGAGGCGAGCCCTCTGGCCCGGTTCCACCTGCGAGTTGCCAGCCCGGTCGGCTACGAACCCGATCTTTCGGGAGTCGCTGCGTCCGACACCTTCGTCCAGGTGGTTCACGACCCTTTCGAGGCCGTGGCGGGCGCCCACGTAATCTATACCGACGCCTGGTTCAGCATGGGTCAAGAAGCGGAGCGGGAGGCGCGGGCGGCCGTGTTTCCACCGTATCAAGTTACGGCTGCTCTCGTAAGACACGCGCGACCAGACGCGATCGTCCTCCACTGCCTGCCTGCGCACCGGGGCGAAGAGATCACGGACGAGGTGATCGAGGGGCCGCAATCCGCCGTTTTCGACCAGGCGGAGAATCGCCTCCACGCTCAGAAGGCGCTGCTCATCGATCTCATGGCGCCCGAGTCCGTCGGTTGACCACGGCCCATCGCTCGGAGGCCTGATGGACTTCTTGGAGCTGCTGCGCACAACCGCGGCGAGCTTCCAGCCGCGCGACGCGTTGGACATGATCATCGTAGCCGCGATCTCCTACTGGATCCTCTCCTTGATTCAGGGGACCACGGCCGTAGCGCTGCTGCGCGGAATCATCCTGGTGCTCGGCGTTGGGCTTCTTGCAAGTAACCTGCTGGGGCTGGCCATGCTGGGCTGGTTGTTGCGCAACGCGATTCCCGCGCTCCTCGTAGCGATCCCCATTCTCTTCCAGCCCGAGCTTCGACGCGCCCTGGAACAAGTTGGGCGAGCGGGAGCGCTCAGGACCCAGGTGGTCGGCACGAACCAGCACACCATCGACACCGTCTCGACAGCGGCGGGTCGGCTAGCCGAGAGAAACTGGGGGGCGATCATCGTCCTCGAGCGCCAGATCGCCCTCGGCGAATACTCCGACACGGGAATCCGCATCGACGGCGCGCTTTCTGTCGAATTCTTGCTCAGCTTGTTCTATCCTCACTCCCCGCTCCACGATGGCGCCGTTATCATCCGCGGCGACCGCGTGCTCGCCGCGGGGTGCGTGCTCCCGCTCGCGGAAACCATGGACACCGGCCACCAGTTCGGTACCCGGCACCGCGCCGCGATCGGAATCACCGAAAAGACCGATGCGTTGAGCATCGTCGTGTCCGAAGAGACCGGGCAGATCGCGATCTGCAATAACGGCCGCCTGGTTCGCAACCTCGATGACCAGAAGCTACGGCGTATTCTCCCCATGCTCTACAAATCGCACGCCGGCGAGGCTATTCCACAGCTTCTGCGCTTCCACATTCCAAGCCGGGCGTCATGAATGGCCTCCTGGGCCAGATTGACGTCGGGAGGGCGGTCCTCGCGGTCTTCATCTCGATCGCCATCTTTGCCGCCGTGCGACTCGAGCAAAACCCGCCGGAAACTGGCAGCTTCGACCTGCCGGTCGACATCGACAAAATCCCGGCGGGTCTTCTCCTGGTCGGCGGCCAGACGACGACGAGCGTGCAGGTGCGCGTCAGCGCTCCCCGGGAGGACTGGGTCAGCTTACGGGCGGGCGGCCTGCGCGCCTTTGTGGACATGAGCAAAGGCACGGCGACTCTCGACGAGTACCCGGTCGGAGTCGATACACCCGATCCGCGCGTGCGGGTCGTTGAAGTCCTTCCTCCCCGAATTGCAGTTCGCCTCGAGGAGAACATCGATCGGTCGGTCCCGGTCCGGGTAACGCGCACTGGGAATGTCCCCTTCGGCTATGAAGCCGGCGAGCCCGACGCGGACTCCACCGTGTCGATCGTCGGACCGGCGTCGGTCGTTCGCCGAATCGACGCCGTGACCGTTGAGATCAAGCTCGACGGGCTGACCGTCGACCTCGACGGTCGTTACACAGCGACGCCGGTCGACGGTCAGGGTCAGCCGGTCGTCGTCGAAAACCGCAACGTCCGATTCACACCAGCCGCTGTACGCGTGCGCATTCCGGTCACGCAACAGCTCAGCTACAAAACCGTTGGCGTGCAGCCGAATATCGGCGGCACGGTGCAGAGCGGCTACGTTATCGAAGGCGTCACGACCGAGCCATCGGCGATAACCATCGTCGGCGCGCCGTCGGTCGTGACCACCGTCAACGCCGCCGCGACGGAGCGAATCGACGTTAGCGACGCCAGTGCCACATTTGCCCGCCAGGTATCCATTCTCGTGCCTGCTGGCGCATCGGTCGTCCAGCAGGAGGTTGTTCGCGTCACGGTCAACATCTCTCCCTTCGTTCTCAGTCAATCGTTCACCACGGTTCCCCTGATTGAGGATCTGACGCCGGGGCTGCAGGTAGTTAGCGCAGTCCCGAGCGTACAGGTTGTACTGCAAGGGCCGGCTTCAGCCCTGCGCGGGCTGCGACCCGGCGACCTGAAGGTGAGCATGAATCTTGCAGGCCTTTCAGCCGGAGCCAATCGAGTTGAGGCGGTGGTAGACGCTCCGCCAGGTACGACCATCCAATCCGTCAACCCGCGCCTGATATCCGTGACGCTCGCCGACGAGTCCTCCAACGTGCCCTTACTGCCCACCCCGTCTCCGAGCCCGATCCCGTCTACGATCCCGTCGTCGATTCCGACAGCTACGCCGACCGCGCTCGCAACGTCGATCCCCACACTGACCCCGACGCGAGTAATCGAGCCCACCGCGACGGCAACGGCCACCACGACGCCGCTTCCAACACGCACGCCCCTAATTCCGTAGAAACGTTCTCACCCTGTCAACGTTGTCCCCTGGGTCTTTTCCGCGATTTAGGCACAAAATCGCCTGTTCGAATCTACGGCCGGTCGACTACCGCGCAGGAACAGTTCGGCAACCCTCCTTGCACCGGGTACCCATGACAGGGTAGGTTGGAAGACATGTCACAGCCAATCGTCGCGCTCGTCGGACGCCCGAACGTCGGGAAGTCCACGCTGTTCAACCGCTTGACGGGATCGCAGCACGCCGTGGTGCATGACGCCCCCGGAACGACCCGCGACCGCATCTACGGCAGCGTGGAGTGGCGAGGCCGGACCTTCACCATCGTAGACACCGGCGGAATCGGGCTGGACGAGAGCGGTGGCCTACAGGAAAGAATCGTGGCCCAGGCGGAGGCAGCGATCCGCCAGGCCGACGTCGTGATTTTCGTGACCAGCGCCAGAGACGGACCGCTTGGGCCGGAGGTGTCGATCTCCGACCAACTGCGCCGCTCCGAAAAGCCGGTGCTTCTTACCGTCAACAAGGCCGACAGCCCGGGCGACCGCTTGCGCGCCACGGACTTCTGGGAGCTTGGTCTCGACGAGCCACATTGCATCTCGTCAACGCAGGGCACCGGCATCGGCGACCTGCTCGACCTCGTCGCGGAGCG
>JAERMM010000248.1 GCA_016844585.1 Chloroflexota bacterium
CGCTCGGGATTGGAGAGCCTGGTGGTCATGGCCTCGTCGGCGGGGCGAATCATCTCACGCTGCCGGGTCAACGACTGCGTGGATCAGGCCGAGCAATCCGTGCCGCTGAGCCAGGTCATCGGCGTCCGCCTTGCCTCCGAGCCGGCGCGTCCCGTTCGCGTGTATTTCATCGGTGTCGGGTTGACCGGGGCCGATCTCGATCCCGGCCGCGTGATTGCAGAAGCTTCAGGAGGGGATGTGCTGGGCACGTCTGTGGACGATCTGGCGACGGTCGTTCGGATCTTCAGCGGCTACAACTAGCCGGCCGCAACTGGGCCGGGCTGAATCTCGGGGAAGAAGAACAATGCAAGCGGCGATGCTCCATCCTTTCGGACTGCTCCTCCTCCTCGCGAGCGGGTTAGCGGCCGGCGTCATGTGGAGTCTGGCCCCGACGAGCTACTGGCCGAACCGGGCTATCGGAGTCGTGGTAACAGGTTTCCTGGCCTATGTCGCCGTCGTGATCGCGGCTTCGAGGTGGCGGCCCAGTCCGCCGGCAATCCGCCGAATTCGATCAGCTCGCCTGCGCGTGCGTCGGCTTATCTGGGACCGGCTGCAAAGAGTCAAGAGTGCGGCCCGCGAGCGCCTGCTGGAGGAAGCGCGGCGGGCGGTCCAGCAGATCGACGACACAATCATTCCCGCGTTCGAGTCGCTCGTGAAGCTCAATCTCGGTCTCGGGGCACAGATCGCGGCGCTGGAGCGGGCCGACCCACCGCCATCGCCCGCCGTGCTGGCTCCCTCGCGGGAAATCCACGAGAGCCGTCGGGGATCGATTACCGAATGCGCCCAGCTCGCGGCCGATGCCGAGGCCGAGTTGGTCCAGCTTTTACAAGAAGGGGACGAGGACGTGCTGCTGCGCCGTTTGACAGACTGGACTGAGGCTCTGGAGCGCATCTTCGATGCCCTGGACATTGCGATTAGCGGACCTGGTCCATTACCCGCCCCGCAGCCTCCTGACCTTCCTGAGGTCCAACCCCCAGAAAGTGTCCCCGTTCCGTCTCTCGCAAACATCCCAGCGTTGGCTCCCCCGTCGAAGGACTTCCAGCCACTCATCGAGCGCGAGCTGAGGCATTTGAACAATGCCAGAGCGCTGGGTGAAAGCCCACTTGCCGCTCAGCTCAGTCGGTCGATCCTTGCCATCGTAATGGCGCGGCAGACAGGATCGAGTGAACAGCCGACCACGCTGGACAAGGGGCACGCGCTTCGCGAAATCCTCGTCGGAGGTATCGAACGGCTGCGCGTTGCGGATAGGGAAACCAGCGCCCAGCCGCCCCAGTACCACATCCTGCGTGAGGAATACGTGCTCCAGCTCGAGAACAAGATCATTCAGGTTCGCCACGACATTCCCGAAACCAACTTCTACAAGCAACGGCGCGACGGGGTGCAAGCGCTAACGGCCGAGCTGTGGCAACGGGAGCGTCAGATGGAAGCCGCGAGCGAACCCTGAGCGATTCGGCCCCCACTCTGTCGGAGGTTAGAGGTCCGACGCACGACCTGATTCACGCCAATTTTCCGCAGAGACGGCGCGAATCGTGTGAAGCCGAGCGCGATCGCCAGCAGCACCATCCCCATGCCGCGTCCAGTCGTGGCAGCTATGACGGGTAGCGGCCATCGCCGCAGCTCGCCATGGCGTCTTCCTTCCTGACAATCCTCCGGCCCGACAGATCCTCGCAATGTGCGCGGAGCCGTCGGGCCGGAGCAATGGTCGTTGCGGTGGAGCTGTCTTCCCCCGGACGTCCAGAGACGGTCTGCGAGGATTAGTGGTTGATCCCCTCGTATGCCATCGCGGCGTCACCGCCACGGGCGTAGTTGACCTCGTTGACGATCGCAACGATCGGCTGGCCGTTGCTCGTCACCGTTGCCGATCCCACAAAGTTCGTGGGCAGCGCCGTGTTCGCCGGCTGGTAGAAGGTTACCGAGTTGCCGGGCCCGGCGGTGTCTGTCTCGCTTATCGTCAAGCCATTCAACAGGGCGTACGTGATCGTGATGAATGCGTCCGCGGTACCGAGGTTCTGCACTTGCACGCCGGTGTTCCATGTCTGGTAGTCGTTGAACACCAGCGGAATGCTGATGCTGCTGGTGCCGGTGCTGAACGCACTGTATCCCAGCCCGGTGTTCTTGCCGGCGTTTATCGACTGTACGGTG
This sequence comes from Chloroflexota bacterium, assembly GCA_016844585.1. Classification (GTDB taxonomy): domain Bacteria; phylum Chloroflexota; class UBA6077; order UBA6077; family SHYK01; genus JAERMM01. The sequence continues at coordinate 2,182 of JAERMM010000248.1, forward strand.
ACGCCAATGGGGCCCGTGGCAGTGAAGACACCGGAGCCGATCCACTCATCGGGCAGCGCGGTGAGCGCTCCCAGGTCATAGAAATTCGCCTGGTTCGGAGACAGCGTGATTGGTGGCAGACCGAACGCGATTCCGCTGTCGCGATTGCGGAGTGACGCGTTGAGGGTCACCGTCGCGTTCGCCATGTTGACTACCTGCACACCGCTGACCCAGCCGTTACTGGCGTTCTTGAACAGAAGTGGCGCGTTCATCGTAGTGGCGCCGACGCCGATGCCCGCATAGCCTAGCATGACGTTCAGGGACGTGTTGCGAGTCTCGCCGACGGCGATCAGGCTTGCCGACGAGCTGATCATCGCCGCGCCGACGAAGTTGGTGGGCACCGCGACGTCACTCCCAATTCGGATGCGGCGCACCGCCAGCGATGGGATCTGCACCTGGATGCTCGCGGTGGGGCTCGCGAAGCCGTTCTGCTGCAGTGCGACTGTGTAGGTCGCGGCGGCCGTGCTGGTGTTCTGGATGCTGAGCGTCGTGTTGTATCCGTTCATTCCGCCATACACCAGAGGCACGTTCACTTGCGTGGTCGCGGCGGCGGACGGAACGGTGAGCGACCCGGAGTACGCCAGTGCGCCAGAGTAGTTCACGCGGTTCACGATCGCCGACACGGGCTGGGTTGAGTGGGCGACCGCCGAGCCGTCGAACCCGCCCGGTAGTCCGGATTCACCGGGCTGGTAGAAGGTGTGGGAGTCGCCGGCGGCTACGGACTGGGGACCACTCGTAAAGACTGCGTTGCCTGACTGGTCGTAATAGGCCAAATAGACGGTGGCCTGCGACGGGGAGTTGTTTTGCACCTGGATTCCCGAGTCATCGCCGGCCGCATTCCTCACGGCAATCGGCACATAGAGCACCGAGCCAAGCCCGAAGATTGAGAATCCGCCCGCGAGCAGCGGGGACGTCGCATTGTCTGGATTGATGACCGAAAGCGTGTGAGCGCCGAGTGCAAGGCCCACCGGTATCGTCACGCGAAGCGTTGTCGCGTCGACGAATGTGGTTGGCTGGCCGCGACCATCAAGCATGACGGTCGAACCTGGCACGAACCCGGTCCCGGTCACGGTAATCGGGGTTGGGCTAACTGCGCTGCCGGATGTGGGCGCCACAGCCGAAACGGTCAGGCCGGGCGTCGCGGTGGCTGTAGCTGTAGCCGTCGTGGTCGCCGTAGATGTTGACGTCGCGGTCGGCGTCGCGGTCGACTGCGCGAAGCTCGGGGATGAAGGGACGCCAGATGCCAGCAGAGCCAGAGTCAGGGCAAGCGGGATGACCAGCCTCATGGGTTAACTCCTTGATGTCAGTAGACAGTTATGTGGCGCCAGATGCACCTACTGCGTCCACTATACGGCCAAAAGCGCCAAACTGGTCTACAGCGCCAGAATCGGCCCGACGTGAGATGTCTTCGAGCGACACCACCTTGAATCCGAGCACCTTCCCGGGCTAGTCTGTAGCCGCGCGATCGCCTCCCGAACCCAAGCCACGAAATTGGAGGAGGATAGATGCATCTCAAGCGTTTCCCGCGCATCCTGGCGACCATCCTCGCGGCCATTTCGTCTCTGGCGTTGTCCCTCTGGTCGTGTCAACTGCGACCGCTCAGACGACCCGCAACCTGACCGTGCTCGTCGGTGGCGGGCAGGACACGATGCAAGCACTGAATTTCTTCCCGATGAGCGTTCGAGTCCGCCAGGGCGACACGATCACGTGGAAGATCAACGGCGACGAGATCCACACAGCCTCGTTCGTCAAAGGCGTGACGCAGTGGGCACCCGGCGCCGTGCAGATCCCGCTCGGGACACCGGGCGAAGTGGCTCCAGGGTTCGTTGCCAACCCTACGTCGCCACCCGGGGCCTGGCAGCTAGATCCCAGTCCGCCTTCCCAACCCGAGCTCCCGGAGCGGCCGTCGAGACGTATAGCGGCCCTGGCAAGTTCGTCAGCTCGGGGATTCTCTCAAAGGAGCCAGTCGGCCCTGGGGCGCCGACCAACGACACGCTCTCGGTGACGTTCGACCGACCAGGCACGTACATGTATATCTGCCTGGTGCACGCCGATCGCATGTACGGTTGTGTCGATGTCGCGCCCTCGACGGCCACAGATACACAGACCCAGACGGCCATCGACGCGCAAGCCAACGCGGAGATGGGTGTGATGATGAAG
>JAERMM010000249.1 GCA_016844585.1 Chloroflexota bacterium
GGCCGGGCCAGGCACATAGCGGGGATCCTCCTTGAAGTCCCAGGTACGGGCGGAATCATCGAAGGAGAACCGCTCGCCCGGTTGGATCACGGCACCGTCGATGAAGTCAATGGCGATGGCTACGTTCGTAAGTCCTGCCCAGCCGAGGGTGCTCGAGAAGGCCATACCGCTTGCGAGAGGCCCCGGAGCCTTGACCGGCGCCAACTCAACCGCCAACTCCGCGGGAAACGGCCCCGATGAGAATTCCGTTGGGGCGACGGGCTGCGCGGTCATGGGTAGAGGCAGGCTGTCCTGGCGAGCGGTCCACATGGGTAGGGCCAGGCTGTCCTGACGAGCGGACCACAGGGCGGTAAGGGCCGGATAGACAATCGCGGCGATCAGAATGGCCGCGACGAGGGGGCGGATCTGTTCAAAAACGACCTGCCGGCGGTAGGCCGACATCGGTATTGCCTGGGACCGAATCCGCAAAGGGATGGCTTGCGAGCGCAAACAGCGCCTCCAGCAAAAACGTCAGGCCAGTATACGCTGCGCAGCCAGCGTAACCAACCGGTCAACTGTGGGACGTAGAGGACGTTTCAGACCGGCTGCTGCTGAGGAGGTCGATTCGGAGCCATGCGACCTCGATCTCACTGACATCTCATTCGGCGGTGACGCAATCGGACGGGTCGATGGACAGGTCCTTTTCGTTCCATATGGGTTGCCGGGCGAGCGGGTTCGAGCGCGGGTTGAGCGTCGCAAGCGGGACTACGCTTCCGCGTCAATTGTGGAGGTCCTGTCACCCTCGCCCGACCGGGTGACGCCACCCTGCGCGGTGTTTGGCGAATGCGGGGGATGCCAGTGGCAGCACGCTCGGTACGCGGCGCAGCTCGATATGAAGCGCCGAGTCGTGGCGGAGCAGCTGCGCCGAATCGGGGGAATCGCGGATGCCGACGATCTAGTGCGGCCTTGCATCGGGATGATCGAGCCCTGGCAGTATCGGAACCACATTCGGTTCAGCCTGGGAAAGAAGTACGGCGACGTCGGGTACACCTACCGCGAGAGCCATCGCCTGCTGCGCGTCGACTTCTGTCACATCGCCCACCCCGTCGTCAACGAGGTTCTCGAGAAGATTCAACGAAAATGCGCCGGGCTTCGCGCACATCAGATCACCGTGCGCTATGGCTCGAACACGGGCGACTTGCTGGTTAGCCCTGCTCTTCCAATGGTCCCCGAGGTGGAGTCTGGCCAGCTCGTGCTGTCGGAAGAGATCCTGTCGCGCCGATTTCAGATCTCTGGTTCGGCCTTCTTCCAGGTCAACACGCGTCGAGAGCACCGTGAGGTCCCTGATCTCATCAGGGCGCCCTGGATCGCCGATCGCTCCGGTAGCTTTTCAATGGCGGACCTCCTTGCCCTGTTGGTTCTGGACCGATTGGAGGCGCAGCCCGAGGATGTGGTTCTCGATGCCTACTGCGGGGTTGGCAGTTTCTCCGCGCTGATCGCGCCGCGTGTCGGGAGGGTCGTTGGGATTGAAGAGTCGCCGGCCGCCGTGCGGGACGCGGCCCGAAACACCGAGGACCTCGAGAACACCCAATTCATGGCTGGCAAGGTTGAGGACGTTGTGGGGTCGCTGGTCGGCACGCGCGTCGATGCCGTGGTGCTTGACCCTGCTCGCGTTGGTTGTGCTCCTCAAGTGATTGGAGCTTTGCTGGACCTGCGGCCGCGCCGGATCGTCTACGTATCCTGCGATCCCGCCACCCTGGCCCGCGATCTGCGCCTGCTATCGGACGGCGGCTACGACGTGCAGACCGTGGAGCCGATTGACATGTTTCCCCAGACCTATCACATCGAGACCGTGACGACGATGTGTTGGGGAAAAGGCTAGCTCCGCGCAAGTGATCAGGGATGCTCCCCGCCTTGTTCTCGCTTCGGCCTCTCCTCGGCGGAGACACATCCTCGGGGCTCTCGGATTGCCCTTCGACGAGAGGCCCACTGACGTCGACGAGCGTCCACTGCCTGGCGAGGATCCAGAGATGCTCGCGGCGCGACTGGCGCTGGCAAAGGCTTGCGCCGGTGCTGGAGCCGCGCCGGGGGCCGTCGTCCTTGCGGCTGACACGGTTGTGGCATTAGGTTCGGAATCTCTTGGCAAGCCGCTCGACGCCGTGGAGGCGACACAGATGCTGCAACGCCTTCGCGGGCGCGAACACGTGGTGATCACTGCCGTTGCGACGGCTCGCGCCGAGCCGCTCGGTGGTCAAATGAGGACTGCCGGCCGTGTCAGCCGCACGCGCGTTTGGATGCGAGCCTACTCGGATGCGGAGATCGAGGACTACGTCGGCACTCACGACCCGTTCGACAAGGCCGGCGCGTATGCCATTCAGCACTCAACGTTTCGTCCGGTCGAGCGCATCGAGGGATGCTATCTCACCGTCGTCGGGCTTCCTCTGCCTGAGGTCTGCGAACTGCTTGCCGGGGCCGGCCTGTCCATCCCACGAATGACCTCATCGCGCCTTGATGCCCTTTGTCCGGGATGTATCGACGCTATGTCTCTACGGAGCTGACCTCTACGGCGCTTTCTCAGGACCCTTGTCGCGGCGCTCGTCGACGAAGCGCTTGATGCGATCCTCGTCGAACGTGTCGAGGGTGTCGATGCGGCCCCAGGCGGTCAGCGCGATCCGCGTCTGCATGTCGTAGTAAGGAGCGACGATCAGCTTGGAGCTGCCTGGGTAGAGCGGGAGCTTGTTGTCGGCGGCGTAACGGGTGGCAAAGTTCTCGAGCTGCTCGGCCAGGTCAGGGCAGTCCCGGCAGTTGTACTGAATCATGACGCCACCGTGCTCCAGATTGTGGATCTGAGCCTCGTTCGGGATGGGCTCCTTGTAGAACCCCCAAGCCACCGGCGCCTCGCCGCCGATGTTCCAATGCGGACCGGACGTTGGCGGGGCTGAGTTGTATGGCGCGTGGGCGACGCCCTTGTCGATATGTGTTTGCCCCTGGATCTGGACGAAGCGCCCGGCCCCTCCCTGATTGGTCGTGACCAGCACGATTGCAGCGACGACAACGACAATGACCGCAATGACGCTCCAGACCGCGTATCGTTTCCACTTGCCTTGCTTCTCGCGCTGGCGCTGGGCTTCCCGAGCGTGCAGCCTTGATGCTCGTCGCGTGCTTGTCCGATCCGTCGCCCGATCTCTCGTGCTCAAGTCTCAACTCTCCTGACGCGGGGGTTGTGGCACGCCCGTCCGGCCCCCTGTGCCATACAGGACCACGTTCCTGGATGCAATGTAATTGCTGCGCATTCGCAGTGTACGTACCTCTTCGCCTTGAGTGACGGTTCGCACGATTATCGAGACGAAGCCGTCCTGGGCGGACTCGACCTGGAGTGATCGACCCACTGGCATTGATGGCTCAGCCTGGGAGACCACTGCGCGGTTGGCTGGAATTACATCCGTGATGATAGGGCCTTCGATGTCGACCTTCCAGGTTGGCTTGGTGCCGTACAGCCCGAAAATCAGCGCTCCACCCTCGACCCTTGACTGGATGAGCAAATTGTCGGGCGTTGTGTTTATGAATTGAAAGTCCAGTCCGGAATCTTCGTCGACCGTCGCGTCCAGACCTTTCATGCCCAGCGGCGGCTGGCCGTACGACGGGAGCCAATAAAGATGCCAGTGGCGTTCCTCAATGGCATAGCCGGCGTTGAAAACCGGATGGAATAACGTTGTCGCTACCTGGCAGATGCCGCCGGCAACAGCCGGAACGGTACGGGCGCCGCTGCCCGACTGCTCAATACCCCAGCCCGTTTTGAAGCCCGCGTCGAGCGTTGTCGGCCCGACCTCGCTGTTGAACGAGAAGGTTCCGCCCGGCGGCACGACAACGCCATGCAGACGGGACGCGGCAAGGGCAATGTTGTACTGCTTCTCAGGGACTCCAGCAACGGTTGTGCGACCCTCCCGGACGAGCTCTTTGATCCCAAGCTGTGGAGCATCCTCGCTCGCGACCGCCGGCCGAGTTACCGTTACGGGAAGCGCGATCACGTGGTTGTCAGTAATGAGGCGCTGGACCACGAGCTTTCTAAGCTCCGCGAGGTCCAGCTCCCTGCCCTCCTGGCTCTCTCGAATGGGTCGTACGCCATTGCCTACCCAGTTGAAGCGGGCATTGGTCACGGGCTGGTTGATCTCAGCAGCGAGTTGGGCAAAGGTCCCGCCAAGAATTCCAGGGTTCAGCGAGAGAACCGCGGGCCGTCCATCCCTCCGCTCGAAGCTCATCATGCTGGCGATCTGGCTATTCTCCACCGACCACCGTCGGTCCTGAAACGTCAGCGTCAATGGGGCGGCGAGAGCGTGGGCCGCTTGCGCGCGGGCATCCTCGAAATCAGCCGTCGTCGCGCGCGGCTGTTCAAATTCGA
>JAERMM010000250.1 GCA_016844585.1 Chloroflexota bacterium
GGGCTGCTAAACGCGCCCCAGATGATCGTCGCCGGAGACAACGACGGCTCGATCCGTATGTTGGCTGAGGGGCGTACGTCGTTCGCCATGGATGCTCACCCTGAGATGCTGATCGAGGCAAACGCCAAGGGAGCGGACATCGCGATTGTCGGGTCGTACCGAAACGGACTGCCCTTCGGCATCGCCGCTCGCCCCGGTGCGATCAAAGATGCTTCTGAGCTGCAAGGTAAGCGATTTACGACGAACCGCCGCCTGGGCGCCGGCGAGCGAATGGTGCGTGCGACGTTCAAGAAGCTGGGTTTCGACCCGGATGAAGACATCGAAGTGGTCCTGATCCCCGACGAGGGCGTGCAGGAGAAGTATCAGGCGATAAAGACGGGGCGAGCCGATTACCTCGTCTATCACTTCAACGGGCCGCAGGGCGACCAGGTTGGAAAGCTCATCGCCCAGGGCGAGTTGGAGCAGGTCGTCGATCTCTCGACTCTGTTCCCTCACTACGTTGTTCGATCGATCGCATCCAGCGGGCGTGTGCTGCGCGAGCAACCCGACGACGTGGTCGCCTTCCTTCGTGGCGTCATGCAGGCCCATGTGGTCATGAAGAGCAGCGAATCCACGCGCCTGCAGTCCGTCGACGTGCTGAAGCGCGCTCTCAACGTCGATTCGCTCGAGGGAAGCGGCGTGGAGAATGGCGTGCCAAGGAGCTGGTTCGTGGAGCCGGAGGCAATCCTGGCAAGTGTCGAGGGCGTACAGGCTCACGTCGAGGAGTTGCAGGCCGAGGGCAAGCTCGCGGCCGCCTACAGCGCCGAGCGAATCGTGCGCAACGACCTCGCCGAGATCGCCCTCGCGCAGGTCCGCGGATAGGGTCACCCTGGGGCGTTCACCTCAGCTGCGTAGGCGCCATTAGAGGCACACTTGACGAGAGGAGCAGACATTTGGCGGTCGATTCTTCGAGCAGGACAGCCCCCGACCAGATAAACGTCGTTACTGCCGCATCGACCTCGCACGAGCGTTGGATGCAGTCGCTCGGCATTCCGATCCACCGCGGATACTACGTCGAGGACCTGCGTACTCTCGACTTGGGCTGGTGGCCGGAGCGAGAGTGCAACGCCGCCTTCCTAGTCCTGTCGGGCCAGGAGGGTAAGAGCGAGGCTCGGGTTACCGAGATTCCGCCGGGGAAAACGCTCCCTGCGACGAAGTTCGCCCTCGACGAGATCGTCTACGTCGTTGACGGGCGCGGGCTGGCCACGATACGAGCGGGGGCCGATACGCGACCGGTAACGTTCGAGTGGCAGAAGCGCAGCATGTTCCTGCTGCCGCGGAACTGCGCGACGCAGCTAAGCAACGTGCAGGGGAATATCCCCGTTCGCCTGCTTCACTACAACCTTTTGCCTATGGCCATGACCATCACGCCGGACGCCGGATTCTTCTTCGACAACCCATATACAGACCCGAGCGTCCTCGGCGAGGATTGAAGGGGCGGTCCGCGGCGAAGGGCGAGTGCTGTGGTACGGCAACTTCTTTCCCGACATGGCCGCATGGGACCGATTGGAAGAAAGCTCGGCGCGTGGAGCTGGCGGCGAGCGGGTGGGCGTCCAGTTCGTGAACTCGAGCATGCGCGCCCACATGTCGGTGTTCGCCCCGCGCCTTTACAAGAAGGCGCACCGCCACGGGCCTGGAGTGATGATCGTCATACCATCAGGCGAGGGCTACTCGGTGATGTGGCCTGAGGGTGGCGAGCGGGTCGTGATACCGTGGCACGAGGCCAGTGTGTTCGTTCCACCAAACCGCTGGTTCCATCAGCACTTCAACGTGGGCGGCGAGCCGGCGCGCTACCTGGCGTTCCACCTGCCGCGCGGTCTTACTGATCGCAACGAGCAGGTCGACCGGTCCGCGGATCAGATTGAGTATCCAGTCGAGGACCCGTGGATTCGACGGCACTTTGAGGCCCAGCTTGCGCAACGCGGGCTGACCACGCTCATGCCCGAAGCAGCGTATCAGGATCCCGACTTTCGCTGGGCATTCGCCGACGAGGACGACGGCTGACGACCCCCACAGCTTAGAAGTACTTGTCAGCGCGGATCAATTCCTATGTCGTGGCTGCTTCGTCAGCGTGGCCCGGGAAGGGGCGATCCGCGTACGCACGCGGCTGCACGATCGAGGAGCAGCTTGCGCTCGGGTGCGTTGCGCGTGAGCGAGGCCGCGCGCCCGAACTCGACGCGCGCCTCGTCTAAGCGGCCGAGCTTGGCCAGCAGGTCCCCACGCACGCTGGGCAGGAGATGGTAGCTTTTCAGCGACGGCTCCGAGGTCAGCGCATCGATCATCTCGAGGCCCGCTGCCGGGCCGAACGCCATCGCCACCGCGACTGCGCGATTCAGCTCCACGACGGGTGAGGGCGCGAGTTGGGCGAGCGCATCGTACAGAGCCGCGATGCGCTCCCAGTCCGTTTCGGTCGCGGTACGCGCTCGCGCGTGACAGGCGGCGATCGCCGCCTGGAGCGCATATGGGCCGAGCCTGTCGCTGAGCTGCGCAGCACGATCGAGTGCCGAGAGGCCGCGCTGGATGAGGATGTGATCCCAGCGCCCGCGATCCTGGTCGAGCAATAGGACAGGCTCTCCAGCCGGGCCTACGCGCGCCCGCGCCCGCGAAGCCTGGATCTCCATCAGAGCGACTAGGCCATGCACTTCGGGCTCCCGAGGAGCCACTTCGGCCAGGATACGGCCGAGGCGGAGTGCATCCTCGCAGAGCGCCGGGCGCATCCAGCCGTCGCCGGCGGTAGCCGCGTAGCCCTCATTAAAGATGAGATAGATGACCTCGAGCACTGACGACAGACGATCGGCCCGATCGGGTCCGCTTGGGACCTCGAAGGGAACGTGTGCATCGGCGAGCGTACGCTTGGCTCGCACGATGCGCTGAGCCACCGTGGGCTCCGGAATCAGGAACGCGCGCGCGATCTCGTCGGTGGTCAGCCCGCCAAGCAAACGGAGAGTAAGCGCGACCCGTGCTTCGGTTGAGAGCACTGGGTGGCAGGAGGTGAACACGAGGCGCAGGAGATTGTCGCCGATGTCATCGTCGAGATCGGATGCATCCATCTCCGGTTGAGTCTCTATCTCGCGGCCTATCTCCTCGTGCTTGCGATCGAGCAGAGCACGCCTGCGCAGTTGGTCGATCGCTCGATGTTTTGCGGTGGCCATGAGCCAGGCACCCGGGTTATCCGGGATGCCTGACTCCGGCCATCGCTCCAGGGCAATGACAAGCGCGTCCTGCGCCAGGTCTTCGGCTAGACCAACGTCGCGCACTATCCGCGCCAGGCCACCAATGAGTTTTGCGGACTCTATCCGCCAGACTGCATCGATCGCCTGTTGCGCATCAGAAGCCACCACGCCAATAGGCTAGGCGTTTCCCCGGGGGTGTGCAAGTCGAGCCGCGACGAGGCTACGCCTTCGCGTTCTCAGCCGCCTGCACACGCAGTCGCTCTTCCTGCTCCTTGAGTTCAGGAGTGAGCGCCGATCCGAAGTCCTCAGCCTCGTACACCGGGCGAATTTCGATCTCGGCCTCCTCCCCAGGCATCGGATTCGGGCAGCGCTTGACCCATTCGATCGCCTCATCCATCGACCTCACCTGCCAGAGCCACCAACCAGCGATCAGCTCCTTGGTTTCGCTAAACGGGCCGTCGATAATCGTCCGGGCAGATCCCGAGAACCTGACGCGCTTGCCCTTCGACGACGGGTGCAGCCCCTCGCCGGCAAGCATCACGCCGGCCTTGACTAGCTCTTCGTTGAACTGCAGCATCTCGGCAAGAAGCTTCTCGTCGCCCGGGGCAAGCTCCGCCTCCGACTTATCAGTCGCCTTGACAATCACCATGACCCGCATCGTCCCGTCTCCCTGAGCTTTGATTTGAGCTGGGATCGAACCCTTGCCCTACAGATACGTCGACTGAGACGCCGTTAAATCGACACGAACGAGTCCGGATTTTTCTGGATCCCAGCCCAATGCCTAACCGCCGGCCATAGCTCCGACGACCAGAAAGGGCTCGGCTCCCGCCTCGACTGCCTCCGGTAGCGGGGCGTCCGGCGAATCCTGGGATAGGTCCTCTCCACAGGCATAGAACCTCAAGAACGCGCGCCGCTGATGCGTGGTGTGGTCGCGGATCGTCCCCCTCAGCATCGGATAGCGAGCCTCGAGTGCGTCGAGAACCAAGCGCTGCGTGGCCTGACCCTGGATCTCGAGCTTGACCTCGCCCTCGACTTGTGCCAGCGTCCGCAGATGTGCCGGGAGAACGACTCGGATCATTGCAACGTTTGGACTTCGACCGATACTACGGCCGGCAGGTCGCGGACGATTGGCGCCCAGCCATCCCCGGCGTCGGCCGATGCGTACACCTGCCCGCCTGAAGTGCCGAAGTACACGCCGCACGGATCGAGCGCGTCGACAGCCATGGCGTCGCGCAGCACGTTGACGTAGCAGTCGCGTTGCGGCAGCCCTTTCGTGAGCGCCTCCCACTCGTTTCCGCCCGTTCGGCTCCGGTACACGCGCAGCTTTCCATCGGGCGGATAGTGCTCCGAGTCGCTCTTGATCGGAACCACGTAAATGGTGTCCGGCTCGTTCGCGTGTACGTCGATCGGGAACCCGAAGTCGGTCGGCAGGTTGCCGCTGACCTCATGCCATGACTCGCCGGCGTCGTCGCTGCGCATGACGTCCCAGTGCTTTTGCATGAACAATACGTTCGGGCGCGACGGGTGCATTGCGATGCGGTGTACGCAGTGGCCGACCTCGGCATTCGGGTCTGGGATGCCTTCGGACTTCAGACCATGGTTTATGGGCCGCCACGTCTTGCCCGCGTCGTCCGTGCGGAACACGCCAGCGGCCGAGATCGCGATGAACATCCGATTGGCGTCGCTCGGATCCAGAAGGATCGTGTGGAGGCACAGGCCACCGGCGCCTGGCGCCCAGTTGGAGCCAGATTCGTGCCCCCGCATTCCCGGAAGCTCCTGCCAGGACCGGCCACCGTCTGTCGTGCGGAACAGGGCGGCGTCCTCAACTCCGGCGTAGACCGTGTCCGGATCGGTCAGCGATGGTTCGAGATGCCAGACTCGCTTGAACTCCCAGGGCCGAGGCGTGCCGTCGTAAAACAGATGCGTTCCGAGGGGGGCGGCGCTTCCGGGGGACGTGTCGTAGGCGAACTTGTTGCTTTCGCCTATCGGCATGCCGTCTGGTGTGGTGGTCGGCTCACCCGGCTTTGTACCGGGTTGCTCCCACGTCTTGCCACCGTCGCTGGACCGCTGAATGATCTGCCCGAACCAATCGCTTGTCTGCGAAGCATACAGCCGATTCGGGTCAGCGGGAGATCCCTTGAGATGGTACATCTGCCAGCCTCCAAAGAGGGGGCCGTTGACCTCCCATTGTTGGCGCTTACCGTCCGTTGTCAGGATAAACGCGCCCTTGCGCGTACCGACCAGCACCCGTACTCCGCTCATCGTTACTCCTTCCTGTTTTCTGAGCCCCGTGTCCGCAGACGGCATGGGGGTCAATCCGCTCGCGTGGCGTTTAGCCGACTAACGGCGCTATAGCGTGAATTTCGTTTCCATTATGCGGCCATGCGGCGCGGATGGCGAGAGCGGTGAGCATGTCACTCATCGCCTGATCGAGGTTGCGGAATGCAGCTTCGGCAGCGTCTACTGCTGCGTGCGATCCCACAGGTGGGCGTTGCGCGCCGTCCCTCCGGCCCGCACGGCGCCAATGAAGTCATCGAGCGCCCTCACGTGTCGGAGCGCCGCCAC
>JAERMM010000047.1 GCA_016844585.1 Chloroflexota bacterium
CCGTTGGACGTAGGTCACTGCACTGAATGCGCCTCTCCCCTGGTTCGCCCGCGCCTGGAGCAGAAGCCAGGGAATCGCGTTTGGAGCTGGGCTGTCGGCCGTCGCGAGAGCCACGCCGACTACCTGGCTGCCGTCATTGGCCTCCCAGGTCGGACCTGCAAAGTGCCGGCCGATGCGCTCGCCACGGCTGTTGAGCAGCTCGGCCTCTGGACCGCGGAACGCCCACTCGAACGCCCCGGGGCTGCCGGCTTTCGGCTGGCAAATATAAATCTGAACGCCCCGCGCTGCCGCCTCGAGGAGCAGCACGTGCCCGCTGGGCACGGCAAGGTTGGTGGGGATGGCCGGTCCAGCGCTCTGTGCCACGTCGCATTCCTCCTCGTCAGGTAGTATCTCCGGCTCCGTCGCCGACGTAAGCTCATGCCGGTGCGGCCACGAGGCGGCCGCCCGCATGATCGTAATGCGAACCGGACAAGGTTAACATCGTCAGGCGTTGATCGCAGCTGATCGAGCGCAAGAGGCGATACAACGATGAGCATGCCGGTCGATTCGCTGAGGCGGCGCTCACTACTCATCCAATGACGCCAACGACGAGCTATAAAGCCGGGGCACGAGCCTATCCCGGAACCTACCAGCGCCCACGACCGACGGTTGGTTCCCATCCAGGGCGAGCCGCTCTCGGATCAGATAATCCAAGATCGGCAATAGGTGGCCTGCTACTTCCTTGATAGCAGCGCCGCCGCCAAGCTTTATGTGCACGAGGCGGGCAGCATCTGGCTTGGCACACTTGTCGACGCGTCCCAGGGCAGGTAAATCAAGCACGTCTCCGAGCCAATCTGGACGAGTTGACACTGGTGAGCTCGGATCGCGAGTTGCTCGACGCCTCCGCGGCGGAATGGCTTCCGTCATTGGACCCCACCAGCCTCCGATAGGGGCGATGCTCGGCTGTGCCAGGCCGGTAACTCCTGTCCGGGGAAAGCTTCGCCACTCCGCCTTCTCACGGCTATCTGAGATGTGTTTCCTTGCAGGGATCCGACTGGAGCGTGCCTGGCCTACGAGTTGGAGCGGGTCCTCCACGCGCCCTCCCCAGGGATCGTAGTCGGGATCGGGCGACTCCTCAGCCGGGCGTTCCGCGTCCGGTACGTGGCGCAGGTTGAGCCGGATACGCGTCCAGGTGGTCCAGCGGCCGCGCATCGCGTCGACCAGGACGTCGTCGACTTGGAGCAGCGCCGCGGCCTCGGGGTGTCGCGCCTTCCATCGTTCGAGCCCCGCTAGCGCCTCCTCCTTGTGCTCCGCGTTCGCCACGGTGATGAGCGGTTGCGTGGACTGGCGGCGGCCGCTGCTCTTTTGCACCACGCTCGCGCTCTTCCGTCGCGATGGCGCCACCCGCGGCGGCTCGTCGTCGCCCTTCGCGTAGTGCGGCGGCCACGGTGCGTCGGCGAGCCCCGCGGCTTCCTGCGCGGCGGACAGTTCGAGCAGCTTGTCGAGCAATCCCACGGCGTCGTCGATGCCGGCCGACGCGTCGCCGCGCTTGGCGAACCGCGCCGGTGCGGTGAGCAGCGTAAACGCCGCCGCATCGCAGTCGGCGACCTCGTCCCATTCGAGCGGCATGGAGACGCGGGCATCGGGCGTCGGGCGAACCGACCATGCCGATGCCGTGGTGCGGTCCTTGGCGTTCTGGTTGTAGTCGATGAAGACGCCGTGGCGCTCTTCTTTCCACCACCTGCTGGTCGCGATCTCGGGCGCGCGCCGCTCCACCTCACGCGCAAGGGCCAGCGCCGCGCGCCGCACCTGGTCGAAGCTCCAGCGCCGCTCGATGCGCACGTTGATGTGTATGCCGCGCGATCCCGAGGTCTTCGGCCAGCCGCGCAGACCGTGCTCCTCGAGAACGTCGCGCACCAGCAGCGTCACGCGCCGCACGTCGTCCCAGATCACACCAGGGCCGGGATCGAGATCGACGCGCAGCTCGTCGGGATGATCGAGGTCGTCGGCGCGCACCGGATGCGGGTTCAGGTCGATGCAGCCGAGGTTGACGATCCACAGAAGCTGTGCCGCGTCGCGCACCACGATCTCGCTCGCCGTCCGTCCAGACGGGAACCGCAGCTCGACCGTCTCGATCCACTCGGGAAGGTGGTCGGGCGCTCGCTTCTGGAAGAATGGCTCTTGCTCGGCGCCGTTCACGTAGCGTTTGAGGACGATCGGCCGCCCCGCTACGCCAAGCAGCGCACCGTCGGCGACGGCCGCGTAGTACCGCGCCAGGTCCAGCTTTGTGTGGCCGGCCTTCGGAAAGAACACCTTGTCGGGGTTGGTGATCACCACCTCGCGACCGGCGACTTCCAGAACAGTCTGCTGCGCTTTGCCCATGCAGACAGTCTTGCCAGATTCACTATCAGCGCGCAAGTCGGCTAAGAGCACCGTCATCCTGAGCGAAGGATCCGTTCGCTGCCGTCTATCAGGCTGCGGATCCTTCGCTTGCGATGCTCAGAGCTTGTGAACAAATCGATTTCGTGATAGGTCTCACACCGCCGGGTTCATGATAATGATAGGCTATGACAAGTAATTTTCGATAGATTCACGAACTCTCAGGATGACGGGTTGCCGTGCGCGCTCAGGCGGCGGCCGCGGCATTGAGCTTCTCTAGGAGCTCAGCCAGCAGGTTGTAGGTCTCAGCTGCGCCTGACTCCCGCTAGCCTTGCGCGAGCGCCTTAACCACCAGCGCGTTTACCACTTCGGCAGCGGTGCGATCGTCGATGCGAGCGAACGCCTCGGAGCCGGCGTTCACATACTGCCCGCCGGGGCGCGGCGTCGTGAACGGTGACAGACCATCTTTGGGTATGTCAACCCGCAGCGAATTCTGCTGCGTCGCCTTCTGCCATGCCGACTGGCCATCCCTGGAAAGCAGCCAGTTCAGGTACAGGGTGGATGCGTTGGGATGAGGAGCCCGGTCGATGAGCATGACCGCCCCACCGCCGGCGCCCAGGGGAGCGCCCTCCTTGAATTCGTAGCCGGGCACGATAGCGATTTGCAATCCCTGTGACGCCGCGGCGATCGTCTGCGACGAGCTGAGGAATAGGCCGACCGGGTATTGGCCCTGGGCCACCCAGTCGATCGACTGGCGCTGATCCCTGCTCACCGTGAGGCTCATCTCGCCGAAAAGCCGTTCCAGAAAGCCCGGGCCCAGGTCCGGATGCTTGTACAGGAAGGTCAGCTGCTGGATGCTCCCGCCAGAGGTGACGTCCGCCACGACGATCCGGCCCTTCCATCTCGGATCGAGCAAGTCCCAGTAGGACTTGAACGTGCCAGCAGGCACCATCGCGGTGTTGTATTCGACGATGGGCTGAATGGTGCCCTGATACATCAGCGCCGTGTATGGCTCTGCCGCGTCGATCCACCAGAGGTGGCCGTCGAGCCAGCCCGCGCCGTCCAGAACTTCTGGCAACATGAGGGTCGGTTTGATTGGCGCAAGGACGCCGAGTGGCTTCAGAGCGGGGATGCCGGAGCTGCCAGGACCAATCAGGATGTCCGCCAGATACCTGCCGGCCGTTCGCTCGGAGGTGATTTTGGCGATCGATTGGTCGGCCGGTCCGAATACCCCCTCGACGCTGACTCCTGGAAAGGCAGCTTCGAACGGATCGACCAGCGCATCGCTGCTCTCTCGTCCGATCGAGGCGCCGTAGATCCACACGCTGCCCTCGCGGCGGGCGGCTTCCACAACCCTGTCCCAGGCCTCGCTCTGAGATGCCGCGGCCGGCGTGGCAGCGGTCCTGCCGCTCGGAGCGCTGGGTGTGCATGCCGTGAGCGCCAGGGCGGCGGCTCCGATCCCAACTTCGCCGAGGAAGGCGCGGCGACCGAGTAACCTGGGCGCTGATTGAAAAGCTGCCCGGTCGTCGTCTGGTTCGCGTCCGTAGGTCATCAGCATCTTCTCCTGAGTTGTCATGCGTCTTCGACGCGCCACTGACAGAAGAATATCTCACGCCGCCGTAAACGGCGGGCCTGCGACGACGTTAGGCCGGCCCTTCAGGGCCGCAACGTTATTCAGAGCAGCTAGACCCGCGCCGCCGAGCGTTCAGGCGCCGGCGCGATGATGCCGCGGCTCCGTAAGATTGGCATCACGTTCTCATTGAACTTCCGGAGCCCGTCGAGGAAGTCGGGAAACGTGAGCAGCAGGCCGCTGATGCCGCTGTGCGCATACTCCTCCACCACGTTGGCGATCGTCTCCGGGCCGCCTGGGTAGGCGGTGGTGAAGTAATGGATGTAGCGGGGGAGATTGCGCCTGCGCACCTCCTCCACGTCGGCGCGGCTGCGGGTCGGGCCGTGTACCTGCGCGATCGCCTCCCAGTCGGCGCCGTCGCGATAGTGCTCGAACAGCTCCTGTGCCTCACGGTCCGTGTCCGCCTGGATGAGATTGATGTGTCGGTGCGTGGTAACGGTGCGCCCCCGCTCGTCCGCCAGCTCGCGCAGCCGTTGGGTCGACGCCCGCACCTCATCGATTGCGCCGCCGATGAACGCCTCGTCGCAGTGGTCGGCGACGAACTGGAACCCACGCTCTGAGTTGGTAGCGCAAACGATCCCTGGATACGGCCGCTGCACGGGCTTTGGATCGGACCGGCAGTCATCCAGGGAGAAGTACTCACCATCAAATGTGACGCTGGGCTGCGTCCACAGCGCCTTCACGATGGTCAGCCATTCCTCCGTGTAGTCGTACCTATGAGCCTCAAAGTCCTCTGGGTACAGGCCCATCTGCGAGTATTCGGCGTGGTTGCCCGCGCTAACGATGTTGATATCGAGTCGCCCGCCGCTGATGCCATCGAGCGTCGCTGCCATCTTGGCGAAGACCGCGGGGTGGACGATGGTGGGCGCGATCGAGCAGACGAGACGCAGGCGTTTCGTCGCGGCCGCCAGCGCGGACATGAGCGTGATGGACTCAATGCTGAAATCCCAGAACTTGGTTGCGCCGCCCAGGCCGCGCCATTTTGCCATCGAGAAGACGTAGTCGAAGCCAATCTCCTCGGCAAGCTGGCTGACGTCGCGGTTCAGCTCCCAGGTCGGCATGAACTGTGGCGCCGTGCTGGTCATCATCCAGCCGTTGTTGCCAACGGGCAGGAAGACGCCCAGCTTGAGCAGTTCAGAGTTTTCGCTACTGCCATCCATAGGGTGTCCCCCGTCGAGGTTCTGAACGCCGCCATCTTAGCAGAGGGTCAGCCATCTCGCCGCCTCTTCCGGCGATCGCCGAACCGAGAACCTACCCTCGCCACGTCGAGCGAGTCTCCGCGGCAGGGGTAGACTCAGCTTCTACCCGCGTTGCCATGGTAAGATCGGGGTGCTCTTATCAGCATGGTCGCCAGGCCTGTGGTTCGCCGGCGCGGCGCCAGGAAGGCCTCGAAGCTCCCGAGAATCGCGAATGAGTGGGTGATTGTGGGCAGGACCCAGATCGAGAGCAAGATGCGGCTAAGGTCCTGGCGCAATTGATGCGAATTGCCATTGTCACCGACACCTACGCACCGGCGGTAAACGGGGTTGCGAGGTTCACCTCGAGTCTGGCGGCTAATCTGGCCTCGGCTGGCCACACGGTCGCCGTGATGGCGCCGACTTACCCCGGCGTGGATGCCTCACAGCCTGGTGAATCGCTGGTCGAAGTGAGAGTCCCCTCCGTGTTCCTCCCGTTCTACGGGAGCGCCCGTGCCTCTTTTGGCCCACGGGTTTCCACGGGTGTCCGCCGCTTCCTGGAAACGTTCCAGCCGGACGTCGTACATCTTCAAACGCATTTCTTTCTCGCGCGGGAGGCTCTGCGATGGACTGAGCGGCTGGGGATTCCTGTTCTCGGCACGTGTCACAGCGGGGCGGATAACTTCCTGCTGAACATCCCTGTCGCCGACCGGATGGCGCCGCTCCTCAGGCACTTCTACTGGAGAGACCTGGCCTCGGTGTACTCCCGGACCAACCTTGTGACTGTGCCCACTGAAGGCATGGCCGAAGTGCTTCGCCGCTGGGCGTTCAAGGGACCAGTCAGAGTCGTCCCGAACGGCGTCAATACCACTCTGTTCAGCAGCGAGCCGCAGCCTGTTGACGAAGAGGTGCGAGCGAGACACAACATTCCGCGGCGGAGTTCGTTGCTGTTCGTCGCAAGGCTCGATGGGGACAAGGGAGTCCCTGATCTGCTCTCGCTGCTCCGCATGTTGGCCAGGAGCGCCGACGGACACCTGATCGTTTGCGGGTCCGGTACGCAGGACGCTCAGCTTCGTCAGGCTGTCCGGGAACTCGGTCTGGGCGAGCGAGTGAGTTTGACCGGTTGGCTTCCATCCGCTGAGCTGTCCAGTATCTACCGCCTCTCTTCAGCTCTGGTGGTGCTCAACCGGAACGAGGTGCAGCCGCTCGCCGTTCTCGAGGCCTTCGCGTCAGGCCTGCCGGTCGTTTGTTTGAGGTCGCGCAACCTGGAAGACACGGTTATCGATGGGGTAAATGGCTTTCTCGCCGACTCTCTCGATCAGCTTTACGAGCTGGGGAGACGATTGCTCGATGATGATGAGCTTCGGGGGAGGCTGAGCAAGAACGCCCGACGGATCGCTGAGGCGCGCTTTACGTTGGAAACGGCCTCGCGTCGTTTCGCGGCCTGCTATCAGTCGGTCACGTCGCCAGCGTACATCGAGACGCTGGCCCACAGCGGAGACGGCCGCCGCCTGGATCCAATCTAGAGGTTCGCAGACGCTCCCACACTGGCGCCGCTTCAGCATCCTGGCGCGTTGTCGATCCAGTACTCGTTGGCGCTGTCGAAGCTGAATTTGGCCTTTGTGCCATTCGCAATCTGCACGTAATACGCGCTACCGGGAACCATTGCGGCACAGTAAGCCGCCTTGGCCTGGCTAAACGTTGGGAATGGGCCCAGCTTCGTCGCGAGCGTCGCAACGTCCTTCACTTTCTTTGAACAATCGATGCCCCATCCGAACAGAGTGCAGCTGCGCGTATTCTCCAGCGCCGTCTTCTGGTCGACGAATACAAAACTACCTGACGTCATCACGCTGTAGGGCTCGGTCGGCGTCGCTGAGGCCAGCACTACGGTCGGCGCCGTGGTCGCGGTTGGCGTGGCTGTCGCGCCCCCCGTAACCGTGAAGCTCGCGCTCCCCTGAGCGCCAGATGCGCCGACGAGGTTGACGGTGTAAGTACCCGTTGGGTCAGTCGAACCGGTTGTCAGAGCGCCGGCCAGGCCGCCCTGCGAGTCGGCCGTCAAGGAGGATGGAGACGACCCGTTTGGATAGATCAGGACCACCTGGACCCCCTCCCGGGACCCGAACCCGTTCGCGGTCATATTGAATGTCGTGCCCTGTGGCCCGCTCGCGGGCGAGATGATGACGGTAATCGGACGACTGGTCGTCGTCGTGGCCGTAAAGGTTGCTGTCGCGGTTCGAGTCACGGTTGCCGTTGGTGTGGGTGTCTCCGCGGGCGTTGGCGTGGCGCTCGGTTGACCGGCGGTTGTGCCCGTGTCGGCGGCGGGATCCGTAGTGGGTTGCGGTGACGCAACGCCGGTGCCCGGCCCGCCGCCACCTGCGGTGGCCGTCCCTCTCTCGCCGGCCTGGCCTGCCAGCACGCCGGCTGCCTCTTTGATCTTGTCCTTGGCGCCGTCAGCCACGCGGTCGGCCAGCTCGCCGGCCAGACGCTCGGCGTCAGCCGGCGAGAGCCCCATGTTCTTGAGGTCGTCGAGGATCCTGTCCTTGAGCTTGTCTTTGATCTGCCCCTCGACCTCCTCTGCCTTACCGCTGATCGTGTCGATGGCCCAATCCTTGAGGTAGCCTTGGGGGTCCTTTATCGCCTTTTCGATGTCCGACATCTTGTCGCTGATCTTCTGGGCGAGGTCCCAGCCCTTCTCGAAGTCCGAGCCGAAGCGTGCCCCCAGGACCGTCTTTATGACGTCTGCGTAGAACTCCGCTCCGTCCTTCACGATGACCACGCCGTCGCGGGCAGCCGTATCCAGCGGCCGTAGGTTTCCGCTCTGTGCGTCCAGCAGGTAGTTCTCGTGGTTGCCGATGAAGGCCTGATGGAGCTGTCTCGCCATGCTGTCGTAGGTGCCGTCCCGGAGCCCCTGGAAAAACTCGTCGGCGTCGGCGGCCTGGATCGGCTGGTTCTCGCGGGCGATATCGAACAATTCCTGACGTTGCTCCGGCGAATAGCCCTGTGTGATGGCCTCGATGTCCCTGCGCGCCGTCGCGCCGGTCATCGCGTCGCTGGTAAAGAAGTTGAGGAACGTCTTCTTGATCTTGCCCCACACACCACTGGGCGTAACCTGTAGCAGGTCTGCGCTGGCTGCAACGAGCGTGTCCTCCGCTTCACTCTCCGCGATAGGAGTGCCTGCCAGAACGTCGACCGCGGCCATGACCGCATCGTGCCGACTGATCAGCGCGCCGGTCAGACCGTCGAGAGCGACGATCTGGTCCCGGCTCACGGCGCCAGCGGCTCGAGCGTCTGTCACGATGCTGATGGGGGCAAGCGTGGCGAGATTCGCCGAGAGCGCGAGATGGACGAGCACGGCCATCGCAGCGCTGGCGTCTCCCGGCACCGGGACGAGCGCGGCTGGCACGGTCACGGCGGTTGTGCTGCCGAGCACCATCGGTCGGGATGCCTGACGGACGGTCCCATCGGATCCAAGCACGTAGAGCCACCAGTCGCCGCGCGGCAGGCGGAACGGCTTCTCGGCGGGTCGCCCGACATAGGCAACCATACTGGGGCGCACATCCAGCGCGTTCAGTGCAAGGACGATCAGCTCGTCGTCGGCCGGCTGGGTCACGGATGGCCGAGCTGAGCGGATGAAGTCTGTCGTGCCCGCGTCCACAACCTGCGCCGCATGCACTTCAGCGGGGCTCGCCGCAGAGCCCGGTGGGTAAGCTGAGCCCAGCGTGCTCCACAAGAGAGCAACAAGCGTCACGATCGTTAACGTCGGATTCTTTGACGATATCTGCATCATTGCCCCACGCGGCTAGCGAAGGTCCCATTCGAATGAGTTCTGAGTGTCGATGTCAGCGCGCACGTTGACGATGCGGTTGCTGACGAGATACGGCGTCGTTCCGAAGATGATCCCCATCGCAACGACCTGATCGGTCATATGGTGTATGAGCTGGTTGAGAAGTGCAGAGCGCTCCTGGAGCGGAATCGTCACGAAGAAGCGGTCCAGAAGAGCGTCGAACTCTGGGTTGGCATAGCGGGCTCGGTTGTCGCCGCGGTAGTTGTTCTCCGCTGTGGGAACCTCGCCGGACTGAAAGCGCGTCAAGTCGTAGGGCTGCCGCACCAATTCGAAGCCGGGACGGGTCGCCCGATACTCGCGGTCCTGCGATCGCTGACGTGGAATGATCACGGATTCCGTGCCGATGCCCAGGCGCTGCCAGTAGTCATGCACGGCGTAGAGGAGCTTCTCTCGGAGATCGTCGTCTCCGGTCGTTCGGCTTTCAATGGTGAGCCTCTGATTCGATGCGTCGCGATAGAAGCCGTCCGGGCCTTTGATGTACCCAACGTCCTCGACGAGCTGTATCGCGCGACGTTGGTCATAGTCGAATCGCGCGACCTGGGCCTCGGCGACCCGGTAATCTGGGTCGGAAGGAGGAATGATGGCGTGGGCGACAGGCACGATTCCCCCCTGGAGTGTGTTCGCCAGCTCCTGACGGTCGACCGCGTGGGCGAGTGCCCGGCGGAACCGAACGTCCAATAGCGTCGATGGGGTCGGATTCTGGAGTTGTGGATAGAACGCCAACCAGTTGGAGAAGGCGAAGATCGGTGTCCCGTCTTGCCACTGGTCGCGCACCTGAAGGGCCTGCTCGAGCGATAGCCGGCGGCCGATGGTCAGCTCAACGACGCCTGACAGAATATTGGCGATGATCGCGTTTGGGTCCGAGATGAATCGTACCTCCACCTCATCGAGCTTTGGGCGACCGAGCACATATTGCTCGTTGGCCACCAGAACGAGGTGGCTGCTAGCCGCCCAGTCCTTTAGCTTGAACGGGCCCGTGCCGACGAACTCCTTCGTGAAGTACGCATGCTGAGTGAAGCCAGCTTTGTCGTCGTTGAAGGGAGTCTCCAAGACATGCTTCGGCAGGGGCACGCCGAACTCGCCGAACATGGTGTCGGCGTAGATGAAAGCCTGCTTCCAGGTAACTCTGATCGTTCTGGGATCCGGCGATTCGACTCGCTCGACAAAGTCGTATGCCTTGTTCCGAAGCGCTTCGATCTGCCTGTCTTGCTCGACCTGGGCCGTGAATACCAGGTCGTCGCCCGTAAACGGGACGCCGTCATGCCATGCGGCTCCCTGCCTGATCCGCCAGGTGGTCTCCATCCGGCCGTCCGGAAAAAGCCTCCACAGGCCGTTGTCGACGCTGGGCGCTAGTTCGGCAAGCCGCGGACCGAGGATGATGCGGCGGTCGATCACTGAGACCAGGCCCGACTGGATCAGGGCCTCCAGCTCGCTGACGCCTGCTACTCCCCCCGACGAGGCCGAATTGATCGTTCGGCTCAGGGTTCCTGGATCGCCGGCAATCGCCGCGACAACCCGCTTGGGGACAGTGGGGGCTGATGGACCGCTGGCCCCTTCCGGCCCGCTGGCTGGGGCCCGCGGGCCGCTGCATGCGGTCATGATTGCGACGAGAATAGCCAGCGCCAGCCCCAACGGTGATCCCATGGTGAACCTCGCGCACCTGAATGGAGGCGCGTAATTCTACGCGTTGGTCGCATTGAAATCGAAGATGTGCCGGCCGTGGGAAATCGAGCGTCTACAATGCGGGCAACTTCGCTTGGCGGCAGAATTCAGGAGTGGGGCAAGCATGGACGACACGGTTCGGGCATTTGTCGAGAAGTACCGCTCGGCGGCCATGATTACAGCGCGCGCGAATGGGAAGGCCCACGTAGCACGCTGCAACGTCAACGTCGTGAACGGCAAGCTGTGGAGCTCCGGCACCGAGGACCGGGTTCGCACCCGCAATCTGCGGCGCGATCCGCGCGCAACGCTGTTCATCTGGGGCGACGATCGCGCCTGGGTCGGTATCGAGGCGGGCGTCACGATGCTCAGCGGACCCGAGGGGTGGCAGGGGAACCTCGATCTGAGGCAATCGATGGGGCGCAATCCGGAGCCCGTGGCCTTCCTGAAGGAGATGGAAGAAGAGGGGCGCCTGATCTACGAGTTCGAGATCACCCGGGTCTACGGCGCTTACAAAGACTGACCCACTAAGCGGTTGCGACGCGCTCGTGGACGGCGTGCAGCTTGGGAAGCAGCTCTTCTCCGATGAGGCGCAGGCAGCGGAACAGAACATCCTCGGGCATCGTCCCCATGCGGATCATGCCGAGGATGGTGCCGAAGCCGCCGACCTCGTCGTACTGCTCCATGATGTCGTTGAATACACTGTCGGGCGTGCCCACGATGAGCAGCCCCCGCTCGCGCAGGGTCTCCATGGTGGCAGCGCCGAAGTCGAACGGCGGCTTGATGCGGTCGAAGTCGATTTCGGGATTCTGCGCCTGTAGTCGGCGCAGGGCGGCGGAGTTGATCTCGTCGAGCAAGTTGTTGAAGTAGTACTGAACGTGCTCGCGGCAGTCGCGCTCGGCCTCGGCCTGCGTCTCCCCGACGAAGATGTGCCGACCGTAGACGACGTCGTCATCGGTCAGGGTGCGGCCTATACGCGCCGACGCTTCACGGAAGACCTCGAGCTGCTTCTTTACGCCGGCCGTGGGTACGAAGTTGCAGCACAGGGTGACGCCTCGCTCGGCGACTCGGCGGGTACTGTCGTGGCTGATGGCGCCGACCCAGACCGGCGGGTGGGGCTGCTGATACGGTCGGGGCCACATGTCCACGCTGTCGTAGTTGAAGAAGCGCCCCTGGTGGGAGAAGTAGTCGCTCGTCCACGCTCCCATGATGACGTCGAGCGCCTCGTCGAAGCGAGCTTCCGACTCGCTGAGCGGGATGCTATACACGAGGTGCTCGCGCGGAATGCCGCGCACGAACCCGGCGATGAGCCGCCCGCGCGTGATGCAGTCGAGCATCGCCAGCTCTTCGGCCACGCGGAGCGGGTGGCCATGGATCGGCAGCAGATTGCCGAGCATCGTCAGCTTGATCTTGCTGGTGGCGCGGGCGATGTAGGAGAGGAACACGTTTGGCGAGTTGTCGAGCCCGTAAGGACTGCCGTGGTGCTCGTTCAGGCTGATGCCGTCGAAGCCCAGCTCCTCGCAGAGCTGAAACTGCCGCACGTGGCTCTGGTACGTTTCCGCCGCGACCTCCGGGTCGAAGTACTCTCTCCCCACCGGGTAGCCGAGGTGCCCCTTCAGGTTGCGGCCGTACGGGATGAAGTCGAACGTAAAAAGCTTCATTGCACCCTCATGACGATTCCGGGCTCCCTCGGTGGGCGGAACCTTATTACAACTATCGATTACCGATCAAGTGCCTCCCAATCCAAGCCGTCAGACGGTCGGACGTGCACTTACGCATGAGAGGGCGTGCTGATCGGAACGGCACCGACGAGCGCGCGATTCGGCCACCGCTATGCCCGGAGTACAGAGAACCGCGTGAGCGGAAGTGAGTCGGCTTCCAGTCGCGACAGATCGATCGTTTGACTCGCGTGATCTACGTCAATGCCGACAAGATGCCCTGCAGCGTCGAAGTCAGCGACCACGTCGGGTGCGACCTCGCGCGAGTCAACGCTAGGCTGGTCGGAGAGGTCGATATAGAGAGAATCCGTTTCGGGATAGTAGTGAAGCTTCATTCGCTCCTCGGCTTGAATCCTCGATCCGGGAAGGCGTTGTGAACTGTTTCGCCATCCTCTAAGGTTACTACACGAAGATACTTGCCCAGCTCCGGCACGAAAACCCAGGAGCGGAATCGCCCATTGTCCTGCGTCTCCGGGCGCGGCGCCGGATCAGGGCCTGAATAGCATAAGCCCGGGGACCCGGTCGAACACATCGTCGTCGCTCACGATCGCGGTGATCCCCAGCCGTTGCGCAACAGCAAGATGAATTGCATCGCGCGGAAGCATGCCGTAGGCGCCCATGGCGCGCGTCATCGCGGAGATGTCATCGCCCGTTACCGGTGCTATGTCAACGACCGAGCTCGCGGCCGAGAGCAGCGGCGACACGGTTCCCATGAGTTGACTGACGTTTTCAGGATGCCGGCTGAGATACCGCGTCCGGTCTTGGCTGACATTGAATGGCGGGCGCGCCACAAGCTCTTGAAGAAGCACGATCGCGACTTCGTCGAAAGTGAGGCTCGCCGTCACCTCGATCCAGATAGCCCACGAGCGCGACCGCATCGACGTAAGCAACCTCGCCGCTGAAGGCGGACAAGGACTCAGCCACCCCCGAGCCGTTCTCCGAGCCAATCGAGCCTTTCCAGGCGCGCTTCCCGCATCCGATTCGCGTCGATCCCCAGCGAGAGCGCACCGCATGACGCGTTGAATGCTGCCTGGCGCCCTTCGAGGCGCTCTTCCGTATCGCTCGCAAGCTGGGCGACCGCCGCCTCGATCGCGACGGTACGGTTCGGGTAATGGCCGGATCGCACCAGCCTGTCGAGCATTGCCAGTGTCTCTGGCGAGATGCGAGTGGAGAAGGACTGCTTGCGCTCGCTGCTTCTGGTGGCTGCCATGGCGCTCCTCCAGCCAAGAGCTTAGCACGCGCCAGTGCATTCTGCCATGGCACTCTGAAACCGTTTCGAAACGTCCGGACCGGGTCCGGCGGCGAAGCCTTCAACGGCTCTTGCCCGAGGCTGTAGGTGTGGCGATGACTACGCGGGCATCCAGTGTCCTAAATGCGCGTCAGGCCCGTCGAGCGTGCGATGCGAGCAAGCATGCGTGGGCCGATTTCTTCGTCGTCGTGAAACGCGAAGACGTAGTCGGCTCTGCCGGGCTTCTGAAGGACGCGATGCGAACCATTCATTCGTTTGATCGCCCAACCAGTGCGGAGCAGCGCCGCAAGAACACGGCGCGCACGGGTGCTGGGCCAGTCACTCAAGCGGCCTCGAAAACACCGCGCAGCTCCGGGACATCTTCGCCGTTTTCGATCCGATCTGCGAGAACTCGCAAGGCGAGCGCCTTCGTGGCCGCGACGGCTTCTTCGCGGGTTTGGCCATAAGCCATGACGCCGGGCAGGCCGGGAATCTCCGCGATCCAGCGGCCGTCGTCTTCGGGCTCTACTTCGAGGGC
>JAERMM010000048.1 GCA_016844585.1 Chloroflexota bacterium
GTCTA
Organism: Chloroflexota bacterium; assembly: GCA_016844585.1. Lineage (GTDB taxonomy): Bacteria > Chloroflexota > UBA6077 > UBA6077 > SHYK01 > JAERMM01. Next base: position 6 of record JAERMM010000048.1, read on the forward strand.
CGAGGCGGCAGACTCGACCCTGAGACCCATGCCGGCGGGCGAGGCCGCGGCAGTGGTCCGCGAGCGGTTTGGGCTTGAGGGCCCGTACATCCTGTTCGTCGGTACCATCGAGCCGCGCAAGAACCTGCCCCGTCTGCTGCAAGCGTTCTCAATGCTGCGGCGCGAGTTCCCGGCGCGCCTCGTCGTCGCGGGCGGAAGCGGCTGGCTGTCGGATAACGTGTTCGCAACCGCGCAGCGCCTGGCACTGTCGGATGGCGTTGTGTTCCTGGGGGAGGTCCGGCCAGCCGACCTGCGAGCCCTCTACTGTGCCGCGGAGGCCCTCGCCCTCCCATCGCTGTACGAAGGGTTCGGGCTCCCGGCCCTGGAGGCAATGGCGTGCGGGACGCCGGTCGTGGCCTCGGACGCCGGGTCGCTCGCCGAGGTGGTCGGCGACGCGGGCGTGCTTGTGCGGCCAGACGACGCAAACGACATCGCTCACGGCCTGGGGTGGGTTCTTGGCAACGCTTCATTCCGGAATGCCATCATCGCACGTGGGTTTGCGCGGGCGGCGGCCTTCTCCTGGCAGCGCGCCGCTCGCGAAACGTTGGAGATCTATCGGGCTGTCTTCGAAGGGCGGCCCCTCCCTGGGCCTGAGGTCCGAGCCGAACCGGGTGATGCGGCAAGCGTGAAAAGCCTCATATGAAGATTCTCTTCCTGGCGCCGCGGGCGCCGCTCCCCGCAGACCAGGGCGCGAAGCTCCGGACACTAGCACTGATCCAGGCAGCAGCCGCGCACCACGAAGTCCACCTTCTTGCATTTGGGAACGACGGCGACAACCCTCACCCTCTCCCAGAGGGAGAGGGAACAGACCTATCTCAACGCGCCCTCCACGATTCGGTAAGCGGTCTCTGTCGCGTGGTCCGCCTTGTGGATGCACCGGGGCCGCGCGCTCTCCTCGGGCGGGCCTGGCGGCTGCTCTTCGATAGCCTTCCAGACGTTGCCCACCGCCTGGATTCGAACGCGTACCGGACCGCCCTCTGGGAGATGCTCGAGGCAAACCATTACGACGTCATCCAGATCGAGGGGCTCGAGATGATGCCTTACCTTGGATCAGCACGAGGCGGCGGTGGACGTGCCGCGATCCTCTACGACGCGCACAACGCCGAGATGTCTCTGCAGCGCTCGATATTCCAGGTGGAGTTCCGGGACCCGCGCTACTGGCATCGGGGCCTCTACTCGATGACCCAATGGTCAAAGCTCGGCACCTACGAGCGCGTCATGATGAATGAGACGGACCAGGTGATCGCCGTTTCGGAGCCGGACGTCGCCAAGCTGCACGGTCGCCACGTGGACCCAGTTCTCATCCCGAACGGTGTGGCCACCGCCTCTATCCCATATCGTGAGCCGTCTCTCGACCCCGGCCGCAGCCTGCTCTTCATTGGTCCGCTGGAGTACCGACCAAACGCGGACGCCGTCCGCTGGCTCGTAGATCGAGTCTTCCCACTCATCCGCGCCAGGTCACCCGAGATCACCCTCCGCCTGGTTGGTAAGGGTACGGAGCGAGTCCAAGCGCCAGGGGTCGAAGCACTGGGCTACGTGGAGGATGCCTCGTCCGAGTTTGAACGCGCCGACGCGGTCATCGTCCCCATGCGAATGGGCGGCGGCACCCGCTTCAAGGTCTTGGAGGCCATGGCCTCGGGCGTGCCCGTCGTCTCGACGTCCATCGGGCTCGCGGGCATCGCGGCGGAGCACGACCGCCACGCGCTCATAGCCGATTCGGCCCAAGCCCTCGCCGCAGCGACGCTTCGCATTCTCGAAGACCGCGAGCTGGCGCGCGGACTATCCGGAATGGCGCGACTGTTGGTTCAGGGACGCTACGACTGGGACAAGATCACACCGCAGTACCTGCGGTTGCTGACGACGGCACGCCACGCGGCGCGCCAGCCTCGGCAAAAGTAGGCAGCATGGGTGATCGAGCGTCGACCAAGGTGACAACTCCGTTCGCGTGACCTTGGGGTCCCGGCGGGACCAGCGCGTTCTCCGCAAGGACCCCCACGGCCAGCACGACCAACAGTGCGACGACGAACATGCCCCAGGAAGCGCGGCCGGTGATCAGCAGCTCCAAGCCGAGCGCGACCAGCAAGAGCGGCCACAATCGCCACGTCATACGCCAGACGTCCACGGGGATCAGGCCGAGGTTGGTCAGCAGCAAAAGGATGCCAAAGGCGATCAGGACCGCGGGCCCGACAAGCCTCCGGAACACACTGTGTTTGTGACGTACGCTCCACTCGTGACTCACGTTTGCGCACGCTTCCAGAGCATGAAGGCTCCGATTCCAATGAGGATCAACGGCCAGTACAGGCTCCAACTGAACCAGCCCAGGAGGCCGAAGTTGCCAGCGAGGAAGAGGATGCCCAGCGCTATCAGAACGAATGCCCCACCAGCCCGCCGTCGACGAGGGTGCGGCTCCGAGCGCGGGATCGAGCCAACGGTCAAAACGCCCTGCTGCTTCGGTGTTGACTCCTCATGTTCCGCGGCTGACATAACTCGACTCTCCTGTGCCTCGTTCATTGCCCTATAACCATATCGCGACTGGCCGGTATTTGTCGCTCCCCATTGAGGTGTTTGGTCCGCGAGACAGTGGGTGGCGCCGCGCTTTAGGCTGGAGGTAGATGTGCAACGGCAGATTATCAAGGCACCGGACGCGCCGGCGGCTATCGGCCCGTATTCCCAGGCCGTCCTGGTCGGAGACACGCTATATGTGTCCGGACAGATAGCGCTCGATCCCGCAACCGGCCAGCTCATCCAGGGCGACGTGCGAGCGCAGACGGAACGAGTATTGGCAAACCTGCGCGCGGTACTTGTCGCGGCTGGCTTATCGATGCCGGACGTGGTGCGCACGACCATTTTCCTAGCCAATATTGAAGACTTCGCCGCGGTGAACGAGGTATACGGCTTGGCGTTTTCGACGAATCCGCCAGCTCGCTCCACGATTCAGGCGGCACAGCTTCCTCGCGGCGCGCTGGTAGAGATCGACGCCATCGCCGTGAAGGAGTAGCCGGGGGCAATCCAGCGATGGGAAGATCCGAGGCGGAGGAACATGCCCCCTTTCTCTTCCGAGCCCGAGTTGGCCTCAGGTGTACTCAGGGCTCGATGCTCCGTGACGGTGACACCGACGTGGCGTCGAGGGCGCGACGGATCTCGGCGGCTGCCTCGTCCAACTCGTCGCGCGGCCGCCGATAGCGGAAGTCCGGCGGCATGACCAGCCCGAAGCCGTCGCCGCGAAAGCGCGGGAAGACGTGCAGGTGCGTGTGGAAGACGGACTGGAGCGCCGCGCGCCCGTCGGCGAGGAACAGGTTGATTCCTTCACACCGCAGCGTGCTGGCCCGGATCGCCTCCGCTGCACGCATGGCGAAGCGGAACATTTCTGCGCCAACTTCCGGGTCCAGATCCGACAGGTACGTCGCGTGGCGCGTCGGAACGACGAGCACGTGTCCGCGATTGACCGCGCCTAACGTCATGAACGCCGCCACGTTGTCATCGCGGTACACGAAGCTGCCCTCGGAGCGTCCTGCCAGAATCTCGCAGAAGATGCATCCCGGGCGGCTCGCCTCAGCGAAGGCCTCGATCCCGGTCGCCACGCTATTCCCCCCGGTTCACCTGCAGGATGCTGGCGACGTCGACCGACTGCCGCCTCAGCAACTCGTTGCCAGATTCCGCGTCGATCACGACGTAGGACCCATCCGAGCGAATGGTGTAGAGCATGGCGCCGTCAGTGCTGACCCCAATGGCTGTTGTCACGAGTCCAGCGGGGGCGTCCTTGATACCTCCCCCAACTCGCTCCATGGTAGATGGATTTACCCGGATGATCGCTCCCGCGTCACCCACGACATAAAGCAGATCATCGGGCCCTAGCGCCATGGCGTTCTGCGCGCCGCCATCAACTGGCGCTGTGCGCAGCCCACGCGCCAACTCGTTTGTGTCCAGCGGCGCCGCTACCATCCGAGCGTCCTCACCAGGCCTTCCCGCGGCGTACACGATCGCGCGATTGTGTACGATCCGTGGCAACATCACAACCCCGTCTGCGCTGCCAATACTGAGGCGGACAGGGTTAATGATTTGCAAATTTCCAGTCTCGATCCAGAGAACCACTCCCTGAGGGGCATCCGCAATCCAGCTAACGGCGGCCAGAGCCTGCCCATCCTCGGTAAGCGCAACCCACCTGGGCCGAAACGGTCGATCAAGGACGGGTGGCCCCTGGAACGACCCCACGAGGCGCTTCGTCCCGAGATCAACGGCGAGCAGTCGGTTCCACTCTGTCCCTTCGTCACCCAGGTACACCAATTGGGTGACCTCATCGACATCGAGCGCCGCTAGTCGTCCATCAAGCGTCAAGATGTCCGAGTCTGACTGAGTTGCCACGTCCATCATCTGTATGCGCGAAAGGCAGAGGCCGGTATCACACGACACCGTCGTGTGATAGAGACGGCGACCGTCACGCGATACGACGCCATTCGGCATCCGTAGGAGCGTTTTCCCGCTCCCCGTGTCGAAAACCACGATGCCCTGGTCCGAACGGTCATACCCAAACGCGATGTCCGACGTGCGGCCGGCGCCCGTCTTGATCGAGGGCTCGCCGCATTGAGGGATCAACACCATCGCTCCGATCAAGATGATCGTAAGCAGCCCGGGACCAGCGGCCAGCCTCAAGAAGCGCCGAATCCCTCCATCTCGAGCCGGCGCTTTCGCGACGGCGGCCATAGCGAGATCTCTCGGGTGCTCTGTTGGAGCGGGAAGCGTCGGCCGACGGATCGCGTCGCTGAAAGACCCTCCCGCTGGCGCCCCGCCAACCGCCTCGCTGAACTGCTGCTCCGCCGCGTACAACAGATCCCTTGCCCGTGACTCGCCGACCCCCGACGCCACGCCTGCAAGACGGTAGTCAGACTCTGTGCAGGCGGCCAGCAGCACGGCTGCCCGCTGTTGCATACTAAAGCCACCAACCACGCTAAAGGCCGCTGCAACGTCCTGATCGTCCGCCGAATTCGCCTGGTAACCGCGAAGCGCTCGGTCCTTCGCGAGACGGGTCAGACATGAGCGTGTCACGGCCCGGTAGAGAATCTCCCGGGCATCGCCAAATACGTTGCTTCGGCCTAGCTCCTCCGCGATGCGGCGGTAGCCATCGGAGAATGCCGCCTCTGCACTCTTTGCGTCGCCCAGGAAAAGCGCGGCGAACTGGTACAGCCTTTCTGCATGCTCCTGCACCAGTTCTGGGATAGCCCCGTCAGACTCCGACGTGGTCGTCGGCTGTTCCGAGGCGCTATCGCCTCGCATCGGCCCTCAAGAGTCGGGTTTGTGGAAAACCACTACACAATTGTGGAAAACCCCACTTCAAATGTTGGTAACTCAATGCCCTCATCGGGTTTCTTGCTTGATCGGGGCTCGTTCGGAGGTGGGCCAGCCGAACTGAATAGAAGGCCGGGCATTGTGTCCCCATCTCCTCTCCAATTGATCAACCCTTTCTTCTGATGTTTTCCACCCGCAGAAAGCACCCGTTCAAGAGCGTTCGTCGCTTTATCCCCTGTATCCCCAGCTCTAGTACTACGTCCACTCTTCTACTAATGAAGATCTCTGGAAATGCCTGTGTACTATATACGGGGCACTATGTACGGCCGCCGTTTGCTGGCCGATACACACTGAGGAGACCCATGCCTGGTTCAGTTGAGCGCTTTGCCGATGAGGCAAGGATTCTTGTCAAGTCGGGCAACGGCGGCAACGGGATAGTCAGTTTCCGTCATGAGAAGTTCGTCCCATTCGGTGGGCCCGACGGCGGCGATGGTGGGCGAGGTGGTGACGTCATTCTCCGCGGCCAACGAAACCTGGACAGCCTGGAGCGCTTTCAGCATGAAGCTGCTTTTCGGGCGGACAACGGTGGAAGCGGGAAGCCATCGAAGCAGCATGGGAAGCGTGGCGCAGATATCGTCATCGAGGTCCCTCTCGGGACCATCGCTTACGACGACAGTGGGATTGTGGCGGACGTGATCGAGGATGGCGAGACTGTCCACGTGGCCCGAGGCGGAAAGGGCGGCATCGGAAACGTTCATTTCGCTACCTCGACGAATCGAGCGCCGCGTATGGCGCGCAAAGGCGAGCCGGGCGAGGAGTGCTGGTTGCGGCTCGAGCTGCGAACCATCGGCGACGTCGGCATCGCGGGCGAACCGAACGCGGGAAAGTCGAGCCTTCTCGCGGCGATGACGGCCGCGCTGCCCGCCGTCGGCGACTATCCGTTTACGACGCTTGCTCCCAACCTCGGCGTCGCAGTGGTCGCCGATCTCCCTTTCGTGGTCGTAGATATTCCAGGGCTGATCGAGGGCGCGCACACCGGCCGCGGCCTTGGCCTGCAGTTTCTTCGTCACATTTCGCGCGCGCGAATGCTCGTGCATATTGTCGACGCCGCTGGGCCCGACCCGGTCGGAAGCTACCGCATGATTCGCAGCGAGATGGAGCAGTACGATCCGGCGTTGCTCGATAAGCCGACGTTGGCTGTGGCAAACAAGCTGGACCTGGACGAAGCGAAAAGGGTGTGGCCTACGCTGCGCCGTGCGCTTCGGGAACATGGCGCCGACGAGGTCTACGGAGTGTCGGCGTTGACCGGCGAGGGAGTGACCGAGCTTCAGATAGCTATCCGACGGCGCCTGGACGCGATCGCAGCTGTAAAGCCGGTGTCACCGGTGGCTGAGGTTCGCACCTATCGGCTGGCTCCGGACGATGGGCCGTTTACGGTGCACCGGAAGGGCGACTGGTTTGAGGTGACCGGTCGCGAGACGGAGAAAATTGTCTCCATGGCGAACATGGAGACGTCAGAGGGGATCGATGACCTGCAGCGGCAGCTCGAGCGACTCGGCCTGTTCAAGGAGTTGGAGCGGGCGGGGGTGAAGCCGGGAGACTCCGTCCGAATTGGCGCCTTCGAGCTGGAATGGACGTGAGCCGGGCCATCGGCGTCCTCGGTGGGACGTTCGACCCGGTGCACTACGGTCACCTCGCCGCCGCTCAAGAGGCGGCAATGGTTCTCAGCCTCGATCGTGTGTTGTTCCTGCCCGCCAACGATCCTCCTCACAAGCGCGATGAGCCCGTGACGGCGGCTGCGAACCGCGCCGCCATGGTGCGGCTCGCCATTGCGGACAATCCGTTATTCGAGATCTGCGAAATCGAGCTGGAGCGGCCGGGACCGTCGTACACGGTGGACTCGCTTCGGACTTTGCACGCTCGGCTGCCGGATATCGAGATCTACTTCATCGTTGGCATGGACTCACTTGCAGACCTGCCGACGTGGCATGATCCGATGGGAATCCTGGAGCTTGCCTGTATCGCGGCCATCTACCGACCTGGATCGAAGCCGGTGGACTTGAAGATTATGGCAAAGGAGGTCCCGGGCGCCGAGTCTCGCGTGAGGCTGATCGCGACCCCGGGTCTGGACATCGCCTCGACAGACCTCCGAGCCCGTCTTCGAGACGGCAATCGCCCGGTCCGATATCTTCTGCCAGACGCGGTCATCGAGTACATCGAAGCCAACGGCCTCTACAGGTAAATGTGCGGCCGCCGCCGTCTGCGTTTGACCGACAGCACCATCTCACAGTAGTCTCCAGCGACAACGACGCGGTCGACACGTATCCGGATCGGAGGCATTCGGTTTCTTGAGCGCTCGACTCTGGGCCCTGTTGTTAATCCTGGTGGCGCTGCTGACGCTTCCCTCCGGCCTGGGAGCGCAGACTGGCGAAGGCGATGATCTGGTCGATGACGCCACTGTCGAGCCGGAGCCCACACAAACCCCCATCATCATTATTGTGACGGCAACGCCGGTACCGCTGGAGCGGAGCGCGCGAGAGGTTCAGGTCCTTCAGTACGGTGGAGGCCGCGGTATTGGGTCGAGCGTTCGGTCGTTCGGCTACGCGTTCATCGTCGAGAACCCGAATCCGAACCTCGAGGCCAACCGCGTCCAGTATCAGGTCGTCGTATACGACTCCGACGGATCCGTGGTGGACACTGACTCCAGCACTCTCGCCGTTCTTCCGCCCAACTCTCGGACCGGGGTCGCCGGTACCATCCGCCTGGCGGAGGGTGTGCGCGTCGTGAGTATGGACGTGCAGGCGCGTGCGGAGCGCTACGTGCCACCGGTGTCGCGTCCGATCATGACGACGCAAGGCGCGCGTTACTTGCCCGATCGCAGCTCCCCGCGCGTCACCGGCGTTTTGACGAACCCGCTCGGAACCGCTGTGCAGAGCGTGCGGGCAAGCGCCGTGCTCTACGGCCCGGGCGACACGATCATCGGCGGCGGGTTCGCCAACGTGCCCTTCATTCCAGCCGGCGGCCAGGCAGCGACGGATGTCTCCGTTCACAGCTCAACCGCGCCCACCCGCGTCGAGCTGTACGGAAACCTCACCCTCGCCTCGCTACAATAGGTCGGCGCACCCCGCGCGGCCGACCCGGAGGCCAACGTGCTGTCAAGAGAAGAAAACCAGCTCATCACGCAGACAGATCGCGGGACGCCGATGGGTGACATGATGCGGCGCTACTGGCTTCCGGCCTTCCTGACCGAGGAGATCCCCACGCCCGACTGCCCGCCGGTGCAGGTGCGCATCATGGGAGAGAAGCTGGTCGCGTTTCGCGACACTAGCGGCCGCGTCGGTTTGGTCGAGGAGGCGTGCGCTCACCGCGGTACGTCCCTCTACTACGGCCGCAACGAGGAGTGCGGCCTGCGCTGCATCTACCATGGGTGGAAATACGACGTCGATGGGCGGGTGCTGGATACGCCCGCCGAGCCCGCGGGCAGTACGTTCGCGGAGCGGCTGCGCCACACTGCTTACCCGACGAAGGAGATTGGCGGCATCGGGTTCGCGTATATGGGACCGCCCGACCGGATGCCGCTGTTCCCGAACTATGAGTGGGCGCAAATGCCCACCGAACATTGCTACGTCACCAAGTCCTACCAGGTGTGCAATTATCTTCAGGGCCTCGAGGGCGAGTGTGACTCGTCCCACCTGAGCTGGCTGCATCGCGTGTTCGATCCGAACCAGCATCATCTGTACAAAGCGGACAAGGCGCCCGCATACGAAACGGAGGAGACCGACTTCGGCATGCGCCTCATCGCGCTTCGTACCGTCAACGCCGAGGAGACGTACGTGCGGGTGTCGGCGTTCTGTTTCCCCAACTTCTGCGCACTGCCGGTCGGCGGCGGTGACCACAGGCTCGACGGCTTCGAGGTTCATTTCTACACGCCGATCGACGACACGCATAGCTGGCGCTTCGACTTCGGCTTCAAGCGCAGCCGGGCCGTGACGGACGCGGACGTGCACCGCCGCCAGCAGCTTGGGGATGACCATAAGCGTTACGCGAACGCCGACAACCATTACCTTCAGGACCGCGAGATGCAGCGGACGGTCAACTTCACCGGCATGAAGGACTTCCTGGTACACGACTCCTGTGCCACCGAGTCGATGGGGCCGCTCTTCGACCGCGGTCGAGAGCACCTCGGCGCCAGCGACAAGGCCGTGATCGCAGTACGCCGCCGCATGCTTGACGCCGCGCACGCGTTTGAGCGGGGCGAGGAGCCCCCGCACATGGTCACCGATCCGGAGCTGAACGATTTCCGGCATGCGGAATCGATCGCCGAAGTGATCGAAGGCCGGGACTGGCACGTGCAGTTTCCGCACCTCACCAGCACGGTCGAACAACTGCTGGACCAGCGGGATCTCGTTTCGAGAGCCTGAGCCTGGGCATAGGCCCGAAGCGTGATCCGTTAGGAAAGGGGGAAGTATGTCCGAAGCTACGCCGATAGGACGCGAGGTTCCGCGCTCCTACGGCGCGCCGGTCACGATGCGCTCGAAGCTCATGCTCGAGGCGGCATCGTATCTCGTGGGATCGCCCGACTGGGCCGAGCGGCAGGTGGAGATTCACTTCCGTGACCAGGGCGATGACAGCTGGAAGGTCCGCTTCTTCGCAAGCGACTCCCCGAGGTCCATCGAAGCCGTCGTGCGCGGCGACGCAGATATTGCCATCTGCAACCCCGGCGCGGTCCTCGCCATGGCGCTGCATGGCGCCGGGCCGTTCAAGGAGCCGATCCCTGTGCGGTCCATTCTGGTACTGCCGCAGTGGGACCTCCTCTGCTTCGCCGTGACCAACAAGACCGGGCTCACCTCGCTGGCCGATCTGCGAGACAAGAAATACCCCTTGCGCCTGGGCGTTCGTACTCAGCCGGATCATTCCGTCCACCTGATCATGAACGAGGTCCTATCGAAGTTTGGCTTCTCGGTGAACGACATCGAGTCCTGGGGCGGCAAGCTCTACTACAGCAACGAGATGCCCCAGGGCCCGGCGAGGCTCGGCGCGGTGCGGCGTGGCGAGCTGGACGCGATCTTCGACGAGGCGTTCCGCGCGTTCGCCGGCCCGGCGCTGGACGCTGGCATGCGCTTCCTGCCGGTCGACGAGCCGCAACTCTCGGAGCTGGACGCGATGGGCTTGCGCCGTATAGCAATCCCCGCGGATCGCTACGGGCTCGAGAAGGACGTCTGGACGGTGAACTTCAGCGGCTGGCCGGTCTTCTGCCTGGACAGCACGTCCGACCACATCGTCAGCCAGTTCTGCGGGGCGGTAGAGGCGAAGAAGGACCGCGTGCCCTGGTACGGCGACGGCCCGATGCGGCTCGATCAGATGTGCAAGGACACGACGGAGGGGCCACTGACGATTCCCCTCCACCCCGCGGCGGAGCGATTCTGGAAGGAGCGCGGCTACATCAGCTAGCGGAGCGCCGCTCTCGCCGACGCAGTATGATGGGCCGTTGTCGCGCCAGCCCCAGATGTGCATAACCGCCTGAGCGCAGATAGACAGCTGGCGACCCAATCGGGTTCTACGCAAGTATTGGACACTGGCGAAGCAAAGCCCGCGGAGGGTGCGAACCCGTGTTGAAGCGCAGAATAAGTGCGCGGATGGCCGCGCTCTCACTCGCAGTTCTGGTCATTACCACCGCGATCAACTGGTATCCCTCGCCGGCGGCGGGCGGCCAGACGGAACGCCCGACGCTGAACGTGCTCGGAACCGCCGAAGAGGCGTATGTCCTCGGCATGACGCAGGCGTTCGAGGACGAGACCGGAATCAGGACGAGCTACGTGCGGCTCTCGGCGGGTCAAGCTCTCGATCGCCTCATGGCGGAAAGGGATGGTCCAGGGTTCTCCGTCTGGTGGGGAGGAGCGGCCGACCAGTACATCGCGGCGGCCGCCGCCGGATTACTAGAGCCGTACAAGCCGCTCAGCTTCGATAAGATCCCGCCGCGGTTCAAGGATCCGGACGGAGCGTGGACCGGCGTCTACGTCGGTGTCCTGGGGTTTGGCGTCAACACCCGCGTCCTGGGCAATCGCGGTCTGTCGGTGCCCACAAGCTGGGCTGATCTCACGAACGATGCCTATCGCGGCTTGATCTCGGTCGCACATCCCGCCACGAGCGGAACGGCCTTCACCATGCTGGCGACGGTGGTGCAGCTTCACGATCGCGACCACGACGCCGGATTCGGGTATCTCGACAAGCTAGCGGCCAACGTACGCCGATTCGAAGAGGCAGGCGCAGTGCCGTCCCGGGTGTCCGGTCAGGGTGACGTGGCCATCGCGATCGCGTTCTCGCATGACATCGTCGCGGCGCAGGAGCTTGGATTCACGGATCTCAGGCTCATCTTCCCGAGCGAGGGGACTGGCTATGAGATCGGGGCTATGGCGCTGGTGAAAGGCGGCCCGTCGCCTGTCGAGGCGCGACGTTTCATGGATTGGGCCATCGGCGAGCATGCGCAGGAGATCGGGCCGGAATTGGGCGCCTTCCAGATTCCGACCAACCCGGATGCCAGAGTTTCACCGAGGTCGGCCGTTCTGTCGAGTATCAGGACGATTGACTACGATTTCCTGTGGGCTGGCGCCAACCGTGAGAGCCTGATAGCTCGATTCATCGCGCAGATCGCTGCTCCGCTTTGATCAAGGCTGGACGGCCCCGTATCCGTGGCATGCGCTTCCTGCCGGTCGACGAGCCGCAGCTCTCCGAGCTGGACGCGATGGGCTTGCGTCGCTCACCGATACCCGCCGAGCGTTACGGCCTCGAGAAGGACGTCTGGACGGTGAACTTCAGCGGCTGGCCGGTCTTCTGCCTGGACAGCACGTCCGACCACATCGTCAGCCAGTTCTGCGGGGCGGTGCCGTTGACCATTCCCCTCCACCCGGCGGCGGAGTGGTTCTGGAAGGGGCGCGGCTACATCGACTAGCCGAGCGGCCGCTCTCGCCGACGCAGTATGATGGGGCGTTGTCGGCCGGCCCCAGACGTGAATAGCCGCCTGGGCGCAGACAGACAGGTTGTCGGCAGGGGGTAGCCCATGTCTTTGCTGGGATTCTTTGGCAGTGTCGTCCGCCCACGTCAGCGCGTGGCTGACGCCGCCGTCGAGGCAGAGGCCC
>JAERMM010000049.1 GCA_016844585.1 Chloroflexota bacterium
ATCTCCATCCAGCGCCGCCGCTAACAACAAGGAGTGGATTGAGGACGAGGCACTCGTGAACAGCTGTGAGTGGGCGAATTGGGCCTGATGAGGTGCGAAGCGAGATCATAGGCAAGCAGAATCGGTGTCCCCGTGGGACGGGTAGTTGCCGTGGATCAGGACTTCGCGAATCTGGTCGGCGGCATCGGGATATTCGCGATTCGCCCGGTCGTGGTTTCGAGCAAGAACCCCAGATAGTCAAACGTGCAGGGCCGCGAGCGCGTCTTCACCCCAGATGCGGGCGAGGGTGGCGTGGATCTTTCGCTTGAAGCGTGCAACCAGTTCGAGGTTGGCGGCGACCAGTGCCTGTTCGGATTCTATTTCGGCGACGATGGCTTGCTGCGTTGCGAGAGGTGGGAGGGGAATGGAATAACCGGCAAGCGACTTCGCATTGATATTCGATTGCCCAATTGCACGAGTGGCGAACTGCTTGATGCCCTGCTGGAAGTTGTCCGAATTTATGAACACGTTGATGAAGAACGGATCGGCTTTACCGTCGGCGACAGTGAGCCGGATCAGGTAGGAAGCGAAGCAGGAGGCCCATCGCCCCCCAACCTCTCGGTGGGTTCGTCCCTACTTCCCACGCCGTCACAGTCCGAGAATGACGACGCCGAGCGTGAGCCCGATCAGCGATCGGACCACCCAGCCTATTCGGGGTAGGTCTACTCGGGCTGGGGCTGTGGTATCCGGGAGCTGGATTGGGACGGCTGCAGCGTTCTGCCTGCTCGTCGCATGCAACCGGTCCTTCTGAGGGTTTCTCGCGCGGCAGTATTCGGGCTCGTCGTCGATGGCATAATTCGACTGGCAAGGGGCCGCGGAGGAGCGTAGTTTGGAGATTCCAGTCGGCCAGCAGGAAGAGACCTTCCGCGAGGGCGATCTCCTTACCATTAACATGGGCCCGCAACACCCGAGCACACACGGCGTATTCCGTATGATTCTCACCCTCGATGGCGAGACTGTCGTGTCCTGCCGGCCGGTCATGGGCTACCTGCATCGCTCGGTGGAGAAGCTCGCCGAATCCCGCACCTACATGCAGAACATCATCTTTACCGACCGCCTCGACTATCTGGCCCCGATGACGACCAACCTGCCCTACGCAATGGCCATAGAGAACCTTGCTGGAATCGAGGTTCCTGAGCGCGCCCAGTATATTCGCTTAATCATGTGCGAGCTGCAGCGCTTCGCCAGCCACTGCGTGGCAATCGGTACGTTTGCCTCCGATACAGGCGCTTTCTTCACGCCGATGATGTACACGTTCCGCGAGCGGGAGCGGGTGCTCGACATCTACGACGAGGCCTGTGGCGCTCGGATGACCGTGAGCTACATCCGATACGGCGGCGTCGCGCGAGATTTGACGGACCGTGCGCTCGGGTTGATTCGCAGCGTCGTCGACGACATGGACCGCAACATCGACGAGTTCGAGTCGATGATGACCGAGAACGAGATCTTCAGGGCCCGCACGATCGGGATCGGCGTCTTGCCGGCCGAGATGGCTGTCGACTACAGCATTACCGGCCCCATGCTGCGGGCATCGGGTGTGGAGTACGACATACGCAAAGCGGAGCCGTATTCCATGTACGACCGCGTCGAGTTCGATGTGCCCACCCGTCAGGGCGGCGACTGCTACGATCGTTACATGGTGCGCGTTGCCGAGATGCGCCAATGCCGCAGAATTCTCCAGCAAGCTCTGCGGGACCTGCCGGAAGGACCCATAGTTGGGAAGGTTCCAAAGGTGTTTCGGCCGGCGAAAGGCTACGCATACGCCAGAACCGAAAGCCCAAAGGGCGAGATTGGCTTCTACCTGGTCAGCGACGGGAAGGTCGAGCCGTACCGCTTCCACATTCGCGCGCCCAGCTTCATCAATCTCGGGGTGCTCGCACCCCTCGTTGTTGGACACAAGGTGGCGGACGCGGTGGTCATCCTGGGCAGCATCGACATCGTGATGGGAGAAGTGGACCGCTGATGTTCGGCATGGGCATCGCCAAGGGAATGGCGACGACGATCAAGCACTTCTTCGGCAAGAAATACACGATCGAGTACCCGGAGCAGCGCGCTTTCCTCGCGGTCGGCTTCAGGGGTCTGCCACGGCTCCTCTACGACGACGACCCCGAGAATCTGCGCTGCGTCGCCTGCAGCATTTGCGCCAATGCCTGCCCGGTGGACGTCATCCACATCGACACGCACCGCGGCGCGGACCGCAAGCTTGTGCTGGACCGGTTCGACATCGAAGCGGGCGGCTGCGTGTTCTGCGGGTTCTGCGTCGAAGCCTGCCCCTTCGAGGCGCTCACCATGATGCACGGATTCGAGATGGCCGCCTACAACCGCGAGCAACTGCTCTGGACGAAGGAGATGCTCGCCATCAAGACGACGCCGATGACCGAAGGAGACATGGAGCGCATACACGGCCCGGCGGAGAAGAAAGCAGAGGAAAAGAAGCCAGCGGCGGCCCCTGCTTCGACTCCGGCCGTCGTCGAGATCCCAACGTCAGCCGACGGGAGCACCGCTGCAATCGTACCTGTGAACGGCGCCACTGAGGAGCCGCGGCCCGCCGAGTCCGGAGCATCGGGCAAGTAACACCGCTGCGATTCCAGCCACGAAGAAGGCCACCTGCCTCGGCAGGTGGCCTTCTTCGATATTGCCATTTGAAGCCGGGCGGCTAGGCCCAGCAGATGCGGCTATGCGGCGAGCGGCAACTCCTCGGAGTCGTCGGGACGGGCCGCGGCTACCGCCTCCCGGTCCGCGTTCGCGGCCCGAACCTCGCTCAGGCGGAAGGTTCGGGCGCACATGAAGCAAACCGTCCAGCCCTTGTCTTCAATGTCCTCGTGCAAGTCGCCACCACAAACCGGACACGCGTGAAGGAACCACTGCATGGTCTGGAGACCTCCTCTCTTCACGCCCGGGCCTTTGCCGGGCGGGCGGCGACTCCTTTGGCGCCGCTTCTTGTGCCTCCGCGATATATATACGCACAAGCCCGGGAAAAAGTTCCGGTTTGAGACCAATTTCACTATTACAGATCGATGTCAGTTTGAAATGGGGGGATTGAGTCGCGCGGAAAACCGGATACGCTGGCGCGATCCGCACCGGGGCCTTTGGCTGGAAGGCTTCTGATATGCTATCTTCGCCAGCGCCAGAGCGGCCCGCGAACAAGAAGGGCACAAGTCCGCCGTGCCCGGTGCGCAGGCCGCCCTTTGTTTGTTTGAGCCACTTTTTCGCCGGGGCGGTCGCCCCGCGAACCACTGATTTCTTGTAGCTCGTGGAGGGAGCCATGGCTGTTTCTGTGAAGACCGACCGCGACATCTCATCGCTGCAATCAACGCTGGATTGGCTGCGTAGGACCAACCAGTTGCTCGAGACGGACGTCGAGGTCAACCCGGACCTCGAGATCACTGGCATCCAGAAGACTTTGGATGGCAGCTTTCCCATTCTCTTCAACAACGTGAAGGGCTACCCGCACGCCCGCGCCATCACCAACCTGTTCGCCAATACCGACGTCATGAACCAGATGTTCGGCTGGGAGAACGACAAGGACCGAACCGGCAAGTTGGCCCACGCGCTCACTCACCCGCTCCGGCCGGTCGAGGTAAGTCAGAGCGAAGCGCCGTGCCAGCAAGAAGTCATCACCGACGACCTGGACGTCAACAAATACATCGTGGCGATCCGGCATACACACCTGGAGTCCGAGCTGACCATCGGCTCGGGGAACAGCGTGGTCGTCGGGGAACGATTCCATGGCGGCACGCACATTGGCTACAACCGGATGAACTTCCGCTGGGGAAACATCGGCACGTTCCAGGCAGCGCCCGGCGGACACATGTGGCAGGTGCAGACCGAATACCTCAACGACTGCAAGTGCGGACCTGGCAAGCCGACGTGCAGCGGCGGCATCCCTTTCACGATGTGCTTTGGACTGCCGCCGGCATGCACCCTGATCGCGGGAGGAGGCTTCGACTACGTCATATTGCCGCGAGGATCGGACGAGCTTGGCGCTGCCGGCGCCGTTCAAGGCTATCCCGTAAAGATCGTGAAGGCACGCACGATCAACGCCTGGGCGGTGGCGGACTGCGACTACGTACTTGAAGGCATCCTCCACCCGCGCGACCGTCGCTTCGAGACGAAGGAGTCGGAGGAGGCGATCAATGAGCAGACCGGACAACCCGGAGTCCAGGGCCGATTCCATTTCCACCCGGAGTGGGCCGGCTATATGGGCAAGGCCTATCGCGCCACCACCTTTCACGTCTCCGCGATCACCATGCGTCGCCGCGAAAACAAGCCCATCATTTTCCCGCTGGGCGTTCACACGGCAGACGACGCGAACATCGACACCACTGTCCGTGAGGCGGCGATCTTCGAGCTGTGCGAGCGGCTGCAGCCCGGCATCATCCAGGATGTACACATCCCTTACGCAATGACGGACTGGGGCGGGTGCATCATCCAGGTGAAGAAACGCAACCAGATTGAAGAGGGCTGGCAACGCAACTTCCTCGGCGCCATCCTCGCCTGCAGCCAGGGTATGCGGCTGGCAATCGCTGTAGACGTCGACATCGACATGTACAGCATGGATGACATCATGTGGGCGCTGACCACCCGAGTCAACCCCCACACTGACATCCTCAATCCAATCCCGGGTGGCATCGGCCAGACCTTTCAACCGGCGGAGCGAATGACCGCGGGCGGCAGAGAGTGGACGGCGTCGAACACGCGGTTCGAGGGCGGCATGGGGATCGACGCAACCATGCCGTTCGGCTACGAGAATGACTTCATGCGTCCGGTATACCCGGTCGACCGCGTTACCCTGGACAAGTGGTTCGACAGCGATGCCATCACCCACGCAAAGTCGGTGATGCAGGGTTGGGTGTTGAGCCTGTCGCGAACCGGCAGGTAACCTCGTCTGATGAATGAATCGGCGTCCCTCCGCCAGCGCATTCCGCTGGCGGAGTCCAGGGGAAAGGGCCCGCTGGCCGGCGTCCGCGTCATCGACGCCGGTACGATGGTGTCTGCGCCGTTCGCAGCCGTCCTGCTGGCTGACTTTGGCGCAGACGTGATCAAGGTCGAACAGCCTGGCGTCGGCGACGGCGTGCGAAAGCTCGCGCCCTTCAAGTTCGACGCCGATCATCCCGAGAAGGTAATTCCTCTCTGGTGGAAGAACAGCGCGCGCAACAAGCGCTGCGTGACCCTCAACTTTCGAGTGCCCGAGGCGAGAGATCTCTTCAAGAGGCTGGTCGCCACCGCCGACGTGGTCATAGAGAACTTTCGTCCCGGTACGTTCGAGGAATGGGGCTTGAGCTTCGAAGAGCTGCAGGCGGTGAATCCGAGGCTGATCATGCTTCGCATCTCAGGCTACGGACAGACTGGACCGCTGAGGAGGCGCGCCGGTTTTGGCCGCGTCGCGGAAGCAGTCGGTGGCTTGACGAACCTGATAGGCGAGCCAGAGCCTGGCCCGCCTATGACGCCAGGCATTCCGCTCGGTGATCTTGTCACGGGGCTGATGGGCGCCTGGGCCACGATGATGGCGCTGTACCACCGCGATGCGCGCGGCGGCGAGGGCCAGGTGATCGACCTGGGTCTCTATGAATCGATCTTCCGTCTACTGGAATTCGACCCTATCCAATACGACCAGGCAGCGGACGATCGTGAGCGCAATGCAACGCGGATCCACACGCGCGAGGGGAATCAGCTGTCGTATGTCGCTCCCAGCAACATGTTCAAGACGAAAGACGGCTATTGGATAACCCTCGCGGCGAGTAACCAGAACATCTTTCGCACCTTGGCGCGCGCGATCGACCGCGAGGATCTGCTAACGGATCCAAAGTTTGCTGACAACCCAGCGAGAGTGAAGCACCGAGGAGAGATCAACGGCATCATTGGCGACTGGATCGCCGAGCGTACGCTTGACGAGGTCGCCGCCGTTTTCGACCCGCCCGAGTTGCCGTATGCCCCGATCCTGAACATGCAGGACATCTTCCAGCATCCGCAGTATCTGGCTCGCGAGATGCTCGTTCGTGTGCTCGACAAGGATCTGGGCGATGCGATCGTACAGAACGCCATTCCGAAGTTCTCAAAGACCCCAGGCGCCGTACGGCATCTGGGCCCGGATCTGGGCGAGCACAATGAAGAGGTGTACGGTGGCGAGCTCGGCCTCGGCGCCGAGGATCTCGCCCGCCTGAAAGAGTCGGGCGTTATCTGACGCAGGGCCTTGTCTTTCGCGAGGTCGATCGCGACTCATGGAGCGACTTCGAGCGCCTTTCCGAGAGTCGCGGTGGCCCGAAGAGCTGTTGGTGCATGGTATGGCGTGCCACCCTTGAGGAGTCGCGCCAGGTGGATGGGAAGAGCCGAAAGGCTGCGTTCAGTCGACGCGTGCAGGACAGGATTCCTGTCGGTATTCTCGGCTACCTCGACGACGAGCCGGTTGCCTGGTGCTCGATTGCCCCTCGGCTGACATATCGACGACTCGGCGGCATGGAGGACGCGAAGGACGATCCAGACGCGGTGTGGTCGCTTGCCTGCATGTTCATCACTCGGCGACTACGCGGCCTGGGGATGGCGAGAGCCGTAGTGGAGGCGGCTGTAGCGCACGCGCGAAGTAAGGGGGCGAGCGTGGTCGAGGCGTATCCGGTCGACCCGGACTCGCCGAGCTACCGCTTCATGGGGTTTGTCCCACTGTTCGAGAGGGAAGGCTTCGATGAGGTGGGTCGCGCGGGCACCAGGCGACACGTGATGCGCCTGCGGATCTCGTAGTCAAACGGTCGCGGCCAGCGTGCCGGAGACACAAAGGCGCCATTGACCGGGCGTTAACAGTGACGGCCTTCAGTCCTACTTAGGAGAATCTTGCTGCTCCGCGGCGCGGACCGCGGCTCGAACGAAGCGGATCTCCCCGTATTCGTAGTCGACACCAAGGCGATCCCTGAGAGCTCCCAGGAGAGCATCGTTCCCCATTTCGGCGATCGCCGACTCGATGGCCGCCCGCTTTTCGGGCAGAACGAGGTCATCGATGCGGGTAAGCTCGCCGGCCTCGATGGCGGTTGCAAGATGCTGCTCGATCGTTGCTGTCGTGAAACCCCGACTATCCGCGATCTGCGCGACGCTTTCACCGCGCTGGAATCGCTCCAACGACGTGCGCACCGTGGCCACCAGGCCGTTTGGACGCGCCGACTCAGCGAGCGCACCAGCGGGCGTGCCCCCGGGATTCCGTGGGGAAGCAAACATCCCACCGGGAGCCTGCACTGCCGGCTGTGCGCCGGTACACGCACTCCAGAAACGGGTCGCCGTACGTCTGCGCCTTGCGCTCCCCAATGCCTGATATCCGCAACAGCTCCTGGCGTGTCTTTGGAAGCCGAGACGCGATCTCGCGGAGCGCGCGGTCGTGAAAGATTACATATGGTGGTACGCCCCCCTGATCGGCGAGCTGCTTGCGCAGTGCACGCAGGGCGTCGAAGAATGCCAGCCGTTCGGGCGGCAACGACTCAATCTCGGGCGCAACGACCCTCGGCGTCACGGTCCTGGCCTTTGCGGCTCGTCTTGGGCGAACCAGGTGAACCGCCTCGCCACGAAACAGCACGGCGTTGCCGCGGTCGGTGATCGTGACAGCGTTGTAGGCTGCCTCGTCGCGACGGGCGAATCCGCCCATCAGCAGGCCGCGGGCGATGTGCTGCCATTCTTCTGTGGACACATCCTTGCCAATTCCAAACGTCGACAGCCTGTCGTGGCCAAAACGCGGAATCCGCTCATTCTCCTTCGAGCCACGCAACACGTCGATTACGTACGCCGTGCCGAACCGCTGCCCGGTTCGAAGGACGCAGGATAGGAACTTCTGTGCCGCCACGGTGTAGTCATCGAGGGCGGGCGGATCGCTGCAGACATCGCAACAAGGGTCCTGAAGATCATCGAGTGGCTCGTCGAAATACGAGAGCAGGGCGGCGCGGCGGCAAACGGGCGCGTCTGCCCAGTCGGCCATACGCCGAATCTGAGCCAATGCCACTACCCGCTCTGGCTCGGGCCTCTGGGCGATGAAGTGCTCGACTTTGGCGACGTCCCCGTAGCTGTAGAGCAGTACGCACTCGCTGGGATCGCCGTCGCGCCCTGCGCGGCCGGACTCCTGGTAGAAGCCTTCGAGGCTACGCGGCAAGTCGTAATGAACGACAAAGCGCACGTCGGGCTTGTCGATCCCCATGCCGAAGGCGATCGTCGCGACGATGATGCGCACATCATCACGGATGAACGCCTCCTGCCGATTCTTGCGGTCATCGGAGAGCAACCCAGCGTGGTAGGCTGCCGCGCCGAAACCGGCTCGACGGAGCACATCAGCGACGCGCTCCGTCTCGGCCCGCGCCTGGCAATAAACGATGCCAGACGCTCCACGCCAGCGCTCAAGGCAACTGATGAGTTGGTGATCCGCCGACTGCTTCGGCAGCACCTTGTAGAACAGGTTCGGTCGGTTAAACCGACCGCGAAAGCTGTCGGCTGATTCCAAATGCAACTGCTCGACGATGTCGGCCTGAACCCGTCGCGTGGCGGTCGCCGTAAAGGCGCCGACCGGCGTGGCTGGAAACAACTCACGTAGCCGAGCCAACTCGCGATAGTCGGGGCGAAAGTCGTGGCCCCACTCCGAGATGCAGTGAGCCTCGTCGATGGCGATGAACGCGATCTTCGCCGAGGAGAGGAGCCTCAGGAACCCCGGCGTCATCAGCCGCTCCGGAGCGACGTACACGATCTTGACTTCGCCGCGAGCCACGGCCGCCTGGCGCCGTCCCACTTCGAGGCTGTCGAGCGAGCTGTTGACAAACGTCGCCGCGACGCCTTGCGCCTGCAGCGCGTCGACCTGGTCCTTCATCAATGCAATAAGCGGCGATACGACCAGCGTGATGCCGTCCAGCAAGATCGCTGGCAGTTGGTAGCAGAGCGACTTTCCCCCGCCCGTCGGCATGAGCACGAACACGTCCCTACCGGCGAGGATAGCTCTGACGACGGGCTCCTGGAGCGGACGGAACGACGTAAAGCCGAAGACTGACCGAAGCTCGGCGTGAGCCCGGTCAGTCTTCGGTATGCTGGCCGTCATGGGAAGGTGATAACGGCGTTTTGGGCCCTGGTCCGGATGCGGCTACGTGCCCGTTGGAGCCGGCGCCGAGGGTTGGGCTGCTGTTGGCGACGTGTAACGAACGGTGTTCACGGTCGCAGCTAGCGGTACCGTCCCCGTGATCTCCGCAGACCCCACGAACCCATCGGGCAGATCCGGCACTTCGGGCAGGTAGACGGTGACGGAGCTGTTGCCGACGACCGAGACGGTGCGGGTCGCAACGACCGTTCCCACGGTGTTGCGGAATCGAACCGTGACCGACGAGTCTGATCCGCTGAGGTTCTGGATCTGAATGCCGGAGTTCAGCCCCTCGACCGCTCGATAGACGATCTGGGCCGCCAGATCCCGCACCCTGAACTGGGCCGGCTCGTCAACGCGGAGGCCGACGCCGTTGTAGAGCATCGCAGTGTCGCGGGCATAGCTGACGTGGTTGCCCAGCGCGACGATGCTGCCGCTGTCAACCTCAATAACTGCCGAGTACACCTTGTTATCGACCAGTCCGTCGACGCTTGGCAGGTACCAGGTTGTTGCCTGCCCCTCCTGGATCGCGGCCGGCGCCGTGGTCCGTAGCACGACCTCGCCGCTTGCCTGGTCGGTGAAGGCGATGCGCGGCGTTGAGGCGCCCGGGGAAGCTTGCAGGACGCGGATGCCGGAGTCATAGCCGTTGTATTTGCGAAAGAGGAGAGGCAGGAATACCTTCGTCGAACCAGAGACATCTCCGTTCGCGGCGTCAGCGATGCCCTCGGGCCCGAAATGGTAGGCGCTGGCCAGGATCCCAGCCCCGACGGTTCCCCTCGGCTCGATCTGGATGGACAGCACTCCCTTTGGCGCCTGTGCCTTCTCGAAATCGAGCGCGACAGCGCTCTCACTCGGGATGGTCAAGACTTGCTCGACGGCTTCTCCGGCCGCTCCCTTGTAAAAAATCCTCACCACGCTGTCCAGGTTGGCGTCCGTGTTCTGAACGATGACGCGACTCGTCCAGCCCTGGTAGTCATTGAATGCCAGTGCGATATTCATCTTGCTTTCATTCAGGATTGACAGGTTCTCCGTACTCAGGCCGGGTACAGCCAGGCGGTTGACGCCCGTCTTGTCATGTGACACGACACCGGAGAGTTCGCCGGCTACCGAGCGGCCGCCCGGTTTGGCGCACGAACTGATGCCGAAGGAGCCGATGAATCCGCTTGGCGCTCCCAGGTCGCTGGGCTTGAGTTCCCGTGTGGCTCGTGATGGCATTTTCAACGAACGATCGATGGGTGCGCCACCGCCGAGTGGACGCAGGCGTATGTCGACGTCCACCGCGTCGTTCGTCTGATTGCGTAGCGCGAGCGAAGACGTCCAGCCCTCGTTTTCGTTTGTAAAGAGTGGCGACCACAGGTTGCA
Organism: Chloroflexota bacterium; assembly: GCA_016844585.1. GTDB lineage: Bacteria > Chloroflexota > UBA6077 > UBA6077 > SHYK01 > JAERMM01. The sequence goes on from JAERMM010000049.1 coordinate 10,490, forward strand.
GCCCGGAGTTGGAACGAAGGTAGAGCTGGAGAAGGTTGCCGGACCGGTTTTCTCGTCGAAGGCGACAGTGACAGATCCAATGGTTGCGCTCATCTCGCGCGGGCAGGCGACTCCAGTGATGGTGCCCTTGAACTGGTCTGGCAGGCTGAGGTTTGTGTCGGTCGGAAGGCTTGGTCCGTTGAGCTGAGGCGCCCAAGCGCCGGCAGCGAGCGTCCCATTGGCGGGGACGGTGACTGATGGAGATGATGCGGGCGAGCCGTCCGCTGGGGCGAGCTTGAGCTGAAATCTAAGGGCAGACGAAGTCGGATTGCCAAGAAGCACGAATGACGACGAGCCCGTAACGGTTTCGACAGGCCGCGCCTGTGCGGTGACGAACGGACCCTGCGCTCCCTGTGTGGATACCTCGAAAACGAACGATGTCGCCCCGGCTGACTGCCCCCAGGTAATCGTTATCGTACCTGTCGGTGTCGCTTTAACCGTGACCGTGCTCCCCCCGGTGACACCTGGGGCGGCGAGGTTAGCGAGTGCGACCTCACCGGTTGGACCAGCGGCGCGAACCCGGACCGTGTAGGTCTGGCCCGCGGTCAACGCCAGGAGAGTTGCAGCCGTGGTCGACGCGTTGAACGCCGGCTGTCGCGTGCGCGTCAATTGCTGGAAAAAGTCCGGCATCCAGCCGCTGCATAGGTTGATCGACTGCCGGTGCGCCAAGTAGGACGATGCCTGGCCCCCAACGGTATCGGCGCTGCCGCTAGTTGGGGTTAGCGCCAGAATGGCGATGACCGTCGTTGCGACGGCAAGCCGGATTGCCCGCGAGTGCCTACCTGCTCTGGACATCATAATTATCCAACTCCTTCGAGCCTTTTTGCGGTGGGTTGTTACGATTGCGACGATTATAGCAGCGGCAAACGAGACCCGATGAATCAGGCCTCTGGGACTCCGATGTGCTCCAATGACCCTTGGCGAGCCGTTTGCGGCCCCTGTGAGCAGTGGGGTACAACTCGCATAGAGGCGCCCTGTGCGCGTCTGTTCTTTCATGACCGATCTCGACGGAGGAACGTGTCCAGATGCGTCTGGTCGTTGGCATCTCAGGCTCCACCGGTGCCATCTATGGTGTACGCCTGCTGGAGGTGCTGAGGAACTCCCCTGACATCGAGACTCACCTGGTAGTCAGCGACCCAGCGAAGCAAACGATCGAGTATGAGACCGGATGGAGCGCCCGCGATGTGTGCGACATGGCGACTGTGGTGTACGACTACCGCGATATCGGCGCGGCGATATCCAGCGGCTCATTCCCGGTCGACGGCATGGTGATTGCGCCATGCTCCATTAAATCGCTTTCTTCGGTCGCCAACTCGTACAACGACAATCTCCTAACACGCGCCGCCGACGTGCAGCTCAAAGAGCGACGCAAGCTGGTGATGGTCGTCCGCGAAACCCCCCTACACCGAGGACACTTGAAACTCATGCTGGAAGTGACGGAGGCCGGGGCGGTTGTTCTCCCTCCCGTTCCTTCTTTCTATCACCTTCCGAAGACGATTGACGATATCGTTAATCACACGGTCCAGAAAGTGCTCGACCAGTTTGGCATCGAGAAAGGGCTCTTCCAACGGTGGACAGGCCTCAAGACCGACGCACGAGTCGGGAGCGAGCCGTAAGCTAAAAGTACCCCGACGTATTTGGGGCAGGGGTGGGTCGCGGCGAGGCGGGTCCGATTGAGGGACGCGATCCAAGCGAGTAAGGACCGACCGACGCATCGGTGACTCAGCGAAGGAGAAGGTGACATGGCTGTCGAGACTCTTCCACGAAGCAAGAGCGGAAACCTTGCATACACCGACCTGCGGGACTGGCTTCGCCAAATTGAGGCGATGGGCGGACTCAAGACAGTAAACGGCGCAAACGTCGAGGCCGACATTGGGCAGGCGACTGACGTCGTACACCACACCCCCGGCTCGCCCGCCGTGATATTCGACAACATCCCTGACTACGCGCCGGGCTTTCGTGTGCTGGTCAACAGCTTCAACACGCACAGCCGAATCGCGTTTACCCTGGGCATCCCGCACGACCTGCCGCTGGCCGAGATGCAGACAGAATGGCGCCGCCGCCTTCATGAGTTTCAGCCGCTGGCGCCAATTGAGGTCAGCGACGGCCCCGTCATGGAAAACGTCATGCGGGGAGACGACGTCAACCTCCTGAAGTTCCCCGCGCCGAAGTGGCACCCACAGGACGGCGGCCGATACATCGGGACGGGCAGCTTCGACGTGACTCGCGACCCGGATGAGGGTTGGGTCAACTGCGGAACCTATCGTGTGATGCTGCACAACGCGAAGCAGGTCGGCTACTACATCTCACCGGGCAAGCACGGCCGCATCCAGCGGCAGAAGTATTTCGACCGTGGTCAGCCATGCCCGGTCGTGATGGTGCTGGGCTCCAACCCGCTGATGTTCCTGGCGTCCTGCACGGAGATCCCCTACGGGGTCTGCGAGTATGACTGGGTCGGCGGCATCACGGGTGAGCCGATGAAGGTCATCCGAGGCCCAGTAACGGGGCTGCCTTTCCCGGCCGATGCGGAGATCGTCCTCGAAGGGTTCGCCACCGACACGGAGAAGATGTGGGAGGGCCCCTTCGGCGAGTGGACCGGCTACTACGCGTCAGACACGCGGCCGGAGCCGGTGCTCAACGTCCAGGCCGTCTACCACCGCAACAACCCGATCCTCCTGGGGTCGCCGCCGAACAAGCCGCCGGACGAGCAGGCTCGCTACCGAGCCTTCCTGCGCTCGGCGATCCTGAAGGACGACATGGATAAGGCCGGCGTGCCGGACGTGAAGGGCGTGTGGTGCCACGAGGTGGGCGGCTCGCGGCTGCTGCTCGCGGTCTCGATCACGCAGCGCTATCCGGGCCACGCCCGTCAGGCTGGCCACGTTGCCGCTATGTGTCATGCGGGCGCGTACCTTGGCCGCTTCGTCATCGTCGTCGACGAGGACATCGACCCGACGAACCTCGAAGACGTGATGTGGGCTTGGTGCACGCGCTGCGATCCGGAGCGCGACACGGACATCATTCACCGGGCCTGGAGCGGGCCGCTCGACCCAGCGATCCACCCGGACCACAAGGGCCACAACTCGCGCATGATCTTCGACGCGACCCGTCCGTACGAGTGGCGAGACCTGTTCCCCAAGGTCAGCAATCTGACCCCTGAGGAAACAAAGGTCGCTCGAGAGCGCTGGGGCTGGCTTGTTCAGTAGAGCATCGGCGACGGATCTGGAGTGAAACGATGGTAGAGACTGCGAAGACGGCGGAGCTGATGCAGCCGTCGGGAGACCGACGGTGGGATCAGCCCACCGCGTACCAGCTCTGGATGGAGGCGACCGGGCTGCCCATCCATCGAGGGTTCTACGTGCCGGATGCGCGCACCGTGGAGCTCGGCTCCTGGCCGGAGCGCGAGTGCAAGGCCGCTTTCCTCGAGCTCACCGGCCTGGAGGGTGTCAGCGAGATCCGCGTGACCGAGATCTCGCCGGGCAAGAGCTTGCCGCCGATGAAGTTTGGCATGGATGAGGTCGTGTACGTCCTCGGCGGGCGCGGGTTGACGACGATCTCCGACCCACAGACTGGGCAGGAGATCACCTTTGAATGGGGCAAGCGCAGCCTGTTCGAATTGCCGCGCAATTGCACCTGCACGCTCTCGAACGCGCAGGGCAACGCACCGGCGCGCTTGCTGCAATCGAATTACCTGCCGTTGGCTCTCTCGGTGCAGGGGGATCCGTCGTTCTTCTTCAACAACCCATACTCGGGGCCGACGCCGCTGTCCTTGGCGGCCGGGCAGTTCGCCTCGGAGGCGAAGGCCGTCCATCAAGAGTTGGACGATGGCGGCGTGGCCGCCGGCGTTTTCTGGTACGGCAACTTCTTCCCCGACATGGCCGCCTGGGAGAACCTGACACCGTTCAAGGCTCGCGGAGCCGGCGGTAGTGTGGTGTGGATTCGCTTCCCGCAATCGGTCCTCACTGCGCACATGTCCGTTTTCCCCTCACGCACGTACAAGAAGGGGCACCGCCACGGGCCCGGCTGGGTGATCGTGATCCCAGCGGGCGAAGGCTACTCGATCATGTGGCCGGAGGGGGGCGAGCGAGTCGTCATTCCCTGGCAAGAGGGATCGGTATTCGTTCCGCCAAACCGATGGTTCCATCAGCATTTCAACCTGGGCGCAAGCGATGCGCGCTACGTGGCCCTCCACCCGCCGATGCACATGAGCGGCTTCAGCGAGAAAATCGAGGACATGGCGCGCGACCAGATTGAGTACGCCAACGAGGACCCCTGGGTCCGCAACAGGTTCCAGGAAGAGCTTGGCAAGCGCGGGCTTGCGAGCCTGATGGCGGAAGACGCCTATCACGACCCGAAATACCAATGGAGCTACGACGCTAAAGCATCCTGATCTCCCAGCCGTTACGGAGGCAGCGCAATGGTAGACATGATCGAACGATCGACAAGCGAACGACCAACGACCGTGAACGCCTACAAAGGCATGCGCGAGTGGCTGGACAAGGTTGATGCCATTGGCGAGCTGCGAAAGGTAAACGGCGCGACGTGGCAGGAAGACATCGGCCGCATCGCGGAGATGGTGACCCACACGGACGGCGCGCCGGCCGTGCTCTGCGACGAGATCCCTGACTACCCCAAAGGGTTCCGCGTGCTGGTGAACTCCAACGGCGAGCCACGCCGGCTCGCGATCACGCTCGGCCTCGATCCAAACATCACGACCGAGGGGCTGATGGATTGGTTCGAGAACCGAATGGACACCATGGAACCGCAGCCCCTGCGGTACGTCGACTACGGCCCGATCATGGAGAACATCGACGAGGGCGACGCCATCAACGTGCTGAAATTCCCTGCGCCGTTCTGGCACCCGGAGGACGGCGGCCGCTACATCGGCACCGGCTGCGTGGACATCACGAAGGACCCCGATAGCGACTGGGTCAACACCGGCACCTATCGCGTCATGGTGCACGACGAGAAACACGTCGGCCTGTACATCTCCCCCGGCAAGCACGGCCGCATCCATCGCGACAAGTACTTTGCACGCGGCGAGGCGCTGCCAGTCGCCATCGTCGTCGGCGGCGACCCGGTGTTCTTCGTAGCTAGCTCACTGGAGATCGGCGTCGGCGTCAACGAGATGGAGTGGGTGGGCGGATTGCGCGGCGAGCCGATCGAAGCGATTCGCGGCAAGTACACCGGCCTACCGATCCCGGCGCACGCCGAGATCGTGATCGAGGGGTTCGCGCGTCAGAATGGCCAGCTAATGGAGGGGCCGTTCGGCGAGTGGACCGGCTACTATGCCAGCGGCTCACGCGAAGAGCCGGTAGTGGACGTGAAAGCCATCTACTACCGCAACGACCCCATCATCCTGGGCTGCCCCCCCAACAAGCCCCCCTATGAGGCTCATCGGTATCGCATCTACTTGCGGTCGGCGCTGCTCCGCCGCGAGATCCGCCTGGCCGGCGTGCCGGACGTGACCGCGGCGTGGTGCCACGGCGTCGGGGGTTGCCGGCTGTTGAACGTGGTAGCTATCAAGCAGCGTTATCCGGGACACGCGCGTCAAGCGGGCCACGTGGCGGCGATGTGCCGCGCAGGGGCCTATCTCGGGCGCATCGTCATCGTGGTCGACGACGACATCGACGTGACCGACCTGGACGAGGTGATGTGGGCGGTGTGCACCCGCTCCGATCCGGAGCGCTCCTTGGACATCATCCATCGCGCGTGGAGCGGCCCGCTGGATCCGGCCATCCACCCGGACCTGAAGGGTTTCAACTCGCGCCTCATCATCGACGCTTGCCGCCCGTACGAGTGGCAGGACCAGTTCCCACACGCCATTGGCCCCGATCCGGCCTACAAGCGCGCGACCCGTGACAAGTGGGGCTGGATCCTGCGCGGAGACACGCCGGCTCGATAGTGGCGAACGATTTCACAAATAGGGCTGGGTCGATGGCATCGACCCAGCCCTTATTTATTTCCTGAGAGTCCGAACTAACCTTAGCCGGCTACGAGGATCTCTACCTTGCGGTCGCCCAGCTCGCGGTAGCCGTCTCGGGTGATGACCAGCGACGTTCCACCCAGGAGCAGATCCTCGCCGTCCTTCGCGACGAGCGTCGGTGAGATGCTGTACATCATCCCCGGCGTGAGAACCCAGTTACGCGGTCCCTTGACAAAGCCCGGGCCCGGCTGCTCCGGCACGTCGATCCCGTACTGGTGGATCTGCGAATGCGGAGAGCCGCTGAAGCCAGTCTTCTCGGCGGCCTTATTGTAGACCTCGAGCAGATCGTTCTGGGTTGCGCCCGGTTTCACGGCTTTGAGAACCTCTTCGCGTACGGCCAGCACTGCGTCAAACATATCGCGGTGGAGCTGCTTCGGTGGACCGACCGAGATCTCTTGGTCGCTGTGTCCGGCGTAGTGCTTGTACTCTGCATGCGCGGTCAGCGTGACGATGTCGCCCTGCTGCATCGGCAGACTGAGACAGAGGTCACCCAGAATCGGATTCTGCTTCGGTGTTGCGCCGAAGTTCACGCCGATGGTCGACTCCAAGTCGCCACCCGCATCCCACATCGCTCTCACGGCAACCTGGGTGGCCTCCTTGCCGGTCATCCCTGGTCGCACCGCGCTTTGCAAGGCCAAACACGACAGGTCGAAACAGATGTTTGCCTTCTCGATGAGCCCGACTTCTTCGTCACTCTTCAGCGTTCGTGTGTCTGCCAAAATGTCAGACACGTCGACCAGCTTTGCGCTCGGGAACTCCTTTTTCAGCGCCTCCACGAAACCCGCGCTCATGCCTCCCGGCAGGACACCGGATACTCCAGCGAGCCCGATTGTTGCCTGCTCGAAATGCAGCTCCTTGATGCGCCCGAAGATGAGGTCCGTCTTTCCAAACGCTCCGCGGATGTCCTTCACCCAGTCCTGCGCGTCAATGATCACGCTGGCGGGGATGTCCGCCAGGTGTCGCCCGTTGAGCTGGACGGTGAACGGCAACTCGTCGGTGGTCAGGAGGCCGTAGTGCTCGCCGGGCAAACCGTTCGAAAGATAGAAAAGGTTCGACCCCGTCACGATGACGCAGTCCGCGCCCCGTTCGTGGAGACGCTCCCGGATCGCGGAGTACCTGCGATCGCGCTCGCTCAGTGTCAGACCAGATCCATTGTGAGCCATGGTGCACCCCCTTTGTAGTCGATCTGCCCTTCAGCAAGATCACTCTAGAGCCTCGCCCCTGCGAGGTCAAGCATCAGCTACGAATCTCCACCTTGCGGTCGCCAAGATCGCGATAGCCGCTCTCTGTCACGACCGCTCGGGACAGCCCATTGAGTCTGCCTAGTTGTCCAGCCAGGCGTAGTTCACGCCGCCGCTCATCCAGATCAGGTTCTGGTCGTCGTCGGTCTTGAAGCCCTTAACGACGTCGCGGAAGGCGTAAAAGCGGGGGACGAACACCCCTGTGGCGTGTGGCGAGTCTTCGTACCGCTTGGTAAGCACTTGCTTGAGCAGCTCTTTCTGCTTGTTGACGTCCAACTCAGTTTGAATCTGGTGAAGAAGCGTGTCTACTTCGGGGTTGCAGTAACCGGCGTAGTTCGAAATCCGGTTCCGCGGGTCCTCACAAAGCAACTCGGCATAGGTCGTGAACGGGTCGTCGTAGTAGTTCGATCCCATGAAGTCAAAGGAATACTGGCCCTTGATGACCAGGTCGCGCTGGGCCGCGAACTCCATCGGCTGAAGAACGACGTTCACCCCGACCCGCTTGAGCTGCGCTTGCATCGTCGTGGCGATCGCCGTGATGTCGGCTGCGTTCTCCATAATCATAGTGATCGGCTCGCCGTTGTATCCGGCCTCCACCAGGAGCGCCTTGGCCCGTTCGGAGTCGTAGGAAAACGACGGTACGCCGTCGATGTACCACTGGTGGCCCTTCGGATATTTCTGGTCAGCTATCTCGCCAAGCCCAAAGTAGGCGGCCTGCAGCACCTCTTTCATATCGATCGCGTACGCGAACGCCTGGCGCAGCTTCGGATTGTTGAACGGCGGATCGGCCCAGTTGAACACGATGCGGCGGTAGCCAGCGGTAGGAGCCTCGGACATGCTGATTCCAGCGAGCTTGCCCTCTTTGATCTGTTGTATCCACTCGTACGGCGCACGCTCAATCAGATCCACGTCGCCGGAGCGGAGAGCGTTGATTCGAACGGTCGCATCCTCTACTGGCTTGATAATCACGCGGTCCACGTACGCTTTCTGGCCCCAATAGTCGGCGAAACGATCGAACACGAGCGACTGCCTTGGCGTCCAGGAGACGAACTTGAACGAGCCGGTTCCAGGCGGGAACGCCGCCGGCTTATCAATCCCAGGTTCGAGAGAGTCTTTCGGGATGACGGAGAAGGTCTCGATCCCGTCGATCGAGGGCAGGAAGGTTGAGCTTACGTCCTTCAGAGTGATTCGGAGCGTGTAGGGGTTCGGTGTCTCAATGCGGTCTACCAGCGTCAGGCGCTCGTAGCCATACGCGCCGTTGCTGCGCTCCATCGTGTAGTCCATGGCAAACTTGACGTCCGCGGACGTCATCTCAGCGCCGTTGTGGAACTTCACGCCCTTTCTCAGATCAAAGGTGAACGTCTTGCCGTCTGCCGAGATTTCCCACTTCTCCGCCAGCTTCGGCTGCAGTGTGCCATTCTTGTCGATGGTGAGGAGCGCTTCGAACGCCAGATTGCGAATGACCTGATCGGTCGAGATCGTCCGCACCAGCGGATTCGTGACCTGGATGTCCTTCGACATGGCGATTGTGAGCGTCCCGCCCGCCTTCGGCGAGGGCGCCGCGGCCGGAGCCGCAGCGGGCGCTGCTGGCTGACTGCCGGTTGGCTGTTGCGCAGCGCAAGCCGACACGATCAGGCTCAACCCCAACGCAAGCGCGAGGAACAGTGTTGGTCGTCGCTGAGATC
>JAERMM010000251.1 GCA_016844585.1 Chloroflexota bacterium
CCGTGATTGTAGAAGATCGACCGGCCCTTGTAGATCTCGATCCCCTGCATGATGTGACTGCCGTGCCCGACGTACATGTCCAGGCCGTTGTCGATCAGCTTATGGATGAACGGCCGCATGAAATCGGCCGGATAGTTGTCGTGGGAGTAGGCCTGGAACGCGTACCGATTCGTATGATTGTGCATGGTGAACATGACGAAGTCAGCGAGTTCCTTCGCGTTACGGACAGCCAGGACTTGCGCCTGCTCATCGTTCGGATTGACCTCGTACCGAAACTCACCGGGCTTTTCCCCGATGACATACCTCTCGCCTAGAAGTCTGAGACGCCCTGGCGGGTCATGCGGCATGTCGGTCGGAATAAGGACATCGGGTTCGTGTCGCCGCGCCAGGATCGAGTCGCGTATGGCTTTGAGCTGATCGAATTGTGCTGCGGTCACCGTCGTCCAGACCGTAAGACCGAGCGGATTCACGCCGGGCCTTTCGGTTCCTCGCATGCCTTCGTCGTTGGCCGCCGCAGGCCCGCAGTAAATTCCGGGACATGCGGTGAGCATCGCCACCCGTCCCTGGGGCAGTTCCTGGAACGCGGGCTGGCGCGCGATGGTGAGGTTGCGACCCGCGCCGCTCATTTTTATCCCGACCTCGTCCAGGTACTTCTGGGAGGACAGATGGCCGACCAGACCGCCGTTGAACTCGCCCGGCGCGATGAAGTCGACCCCGAGGTCGGCGTAAGCCTGCGCCGCTTCCTTCGGCATCCAGCTGCCGGCAAAGGTGCATGGGCTGACGCAATTACGCGGATCGATGATCTGCCCTTCCAAATTCCCGACGGTGGTGTCGGCATTGCGCATGACATCACGAAGTTCAGGACTGATCCGCTTCGCTATCGGATTCCGCCACAGAAAATCTCCGCCGGACGTCACGGTATAGACGCCCGTCATCTTGTTTTTCAGCTCGACCTTGAGATCGCGCCACTGGAACGTTGCAGGGTCCGGGAGATCGCGAAATGGCTGGGCTTCGCTCGGTGCAACAAACAAGGTGGCGTAGACGAGGCAGACGGAGACGAAACCGCCCCAACGAGCTAGTCCTCGCCGCTTTGCGTAAGTCTGACGTGATTGCTGGCCCATGGTTGCCCTCCGTTCAAAAGGTCAGGCGCGCCTGAAACTGTACTTTCCTCGGAGTGCCGGCAGTACTGAATACCTGCCCAAAATTAGCGACACTGAGGTTCGTGCGAACGCCTCCGTAGTTCGTGCGATTGAGCGCGTTCAGGATATCGGCTCGCACACTGAGGTCGGCCCTTGCCCCCGGCAGCGACACGTCCTTCCCAATCGACAGGTCAAGCACCACATAGCCAGGACCCCGAAGCGCGTTATGTCCTATCGTGCCAGGCCGAATGGCAGCCCCCGAGAGGGTATTGATTGGGACCAGTCGGAATGCCGCCGGGTTGAGGTACTGAAGGCTCCCAGGGCGACAGCACTCGCCGTTGAGCGCATCGCTAACACTACCAACGAGATCAGGCCGACTCGTGCGCGACGATGTCTGAGTAATTTCGATTGGCGCCCCGCTACGCGCTCGAACGATTCCAGCCACGTCCCAGCCTCCGAGGAGATGCCGGGCCACGCTCGAAGCGAACCACTCTGGCGCAACACGATAGGTCCAGTTCGCCAGGAAATTGTGCCTGATGTCGCCAGATGCGGGTCCCCACTCCGCATCGATGTTGAAGAAATCTTGAACGTTGGCCGTCGAGTCACCGATGAATCCAGGCGATATGTCTCCTCCCGTGTGCGCCATCGCCTTACCCCAGGTGTAATTGACATTCGTACTAAGGTTGCGGGTGAGCCGTTGGTACAGCGAGCTCTGCCACGAATGGAAAGTCGTCCGCTGCGAGCTGTCCCAGTAAATGCCTTGCGCCAGGTTGGTGTTTCGCCTGAGACCGGTCAGGCGGTCCACCTCGTTGTACTGACGTGCCATTGAAAAGTTGTACCCGCGTGTTCCCAGGTACCCCGTCTGAACGACCGTCGACGGGCCTAATGCTCTCTGGACGTCGAAGCTCATCGCCAGTGCGGACGGGCTTTTCATCTTCGGATCGAACAAGCCTCCCACGAACACTCGTCCGCTCGACTGCGCCTGTACCAGACGAAGCACGTCCTCGTTGTAGACGGGCCAATTGAGCCCCAGCGACCGTGCCTCGAGCCGCGTATACGTTGTGCGATTTGGGACGGTCGATGTATTGCCGGTCTGGTTTTCGAAGATCTGCTGGTCGAGGGGCTGCGTCATCAGGCCAATGCCGCCACGGAACACGGTCGAACCTTCTCGGTCCGGATTGTACGCAAACCCGACTCTGGGCCCGAAATTGACGGGGTTACTCTCGAGCGGCTTGAGAGGATCGCGAAGCGGTCCAAAGTTGAAATTCTCGTCATGGTGCCGATTGGCATCGAGCCTATCCAGATTGTAGAGTCCGGCAGGATTCGCCGGATCGACTGGCACAGCCACATAGTGACCGTAGTAGTCGTAGCGAAGGCCGAGGTTGATGACAAGGGCCGGGGTCACGCGCCAGTCATCCTGAACGAAGAATCCGAAGTGCTCGGCGTGGTACCTGAAATCGTTCAACGTGAAGGTAATGGCGATTTGACTCGGATCGTTGGCCAGCAGGTCCGAGAGCGAATTGAAACTGACGGTTGGCGACTCTTCGCCGGGGCGACTACCAGCCGGGCGGAAATAGATCCCGCCAAACTTCAGCGCGTGTTGGCCTTTGACGACGGCAAGTTGCTGCTCGAACGACAGCGTCGGCGCGGCTCCCCGACTCTGGATCTCCCGGGCCAGCCCTGGAATGCCCGGGAACGAAATAAACGGGACTCGGCGGCCGTACGGTGTCAACTCTTCACGGTTGGGATCCTTGACGTTGTTGAATGAATCAATTCGAAACAGCTCGTTCTTGTTGTAACCGAAGCGCGTCTCGGCGGTCCACGCGCCTCTGCCGACGACGTAGGTCGCGGCGATGCGGCGCGTTGTGCTCTCATAGGTTCGATAGTTTGTGGGCTGCGCGTTCGGGGTCGAGAGGTACGGGTGAGCCAGCGTGATGATCGTCGACAGGCTCCCGCCCCCGACGTTCAGACTCAGCCTGGAATTGAAATGATCGTCGGTGGCCCTCTTGTTTCCTGTGCCCAGGAACCCTCCAAGAAGTGCGCCTGGCGCATAAGGCTGGTTCGGCAACGGATAGGGTTCGAGGAACAACTGCGTTTCCTGGACCGGCAATGCGGCCAGCATCTGCTGGCGGAACTCCCGGGTCGGGACCTGCAGGTTGTGCGACGTGAATGTGGTCTGGCGGTATGACTCGATCGCGGCAAAAAAGAACGCGCGGTTGGTTTTCAACGGACCACCAAGCGAGCCTCCGAACTGGTGCCAGGTGGACTTGGGGCTGGTGCCAAGAAACGGATCCCTCGCGGTCATGGCGGAGTCGTCGAAGCGGTACACGGTGCTCCCGTGGAACTGATTCGTCCCGGACTTGGTCATGACGTTGAGAAACCCTGCCATGGCGAGGCCATACTCGGCCGGAAGCACACCTTTCACGATCTGAGACTCACCGACGGCTTCCATACCCATGACGTCGATCTTGTTGAAGCCCTGGTAGTTCGACAGCGACGGCGAGCCGGCGTTGCCGCTCGCATCTGTGCCGTCGGCCGCGACTCGCAGGCTGCTGCCGCCGAGGCCGTTGAGTCGCAGGCGGGTGGCATTGGAGCCTTCATTGGCATCCTGCTTGGTGACACCAGGGGCCATGTCCAGGATCCCGGAGATGTTGCGATTGGCCAGGGGCATCGCTTCGATGACGCTCGCCTCGAGTTGCTGGCGGTGCTCGGCAGAGACCGTGTTGACGAGACTGATCCCGCCGGTCACGGTCAGCGTCTCCTCGACGCCACTGACCCCGAGGGCGTAGGTTCGCCTCAGGTTCTGAGCCGCGCCGATGGCGATGTTGGTCGCCTCGAGGGTGCTGAAGCCCTGAAGACTGATTCGCAGGGTGTACGAGCCGACCGGAACGAAGTTGAAGAGGAATTCGCCGCGGCCGTCCGACACCTGGCTCGCAACGGCTCCAGTGCCTTCGTTCGTGAGCTCCGCAAGGGCTCCTGGCAAGACGCCGCCCGCCGTGTCAGTAACGACGCCACCCAGGGTTGCAGTCGTCCGCTGCGCCAACGCGACATCGGCCGCTGAAACGGAGAGCACAACAGTGACCAACACCCGCACGACCATCCGCATTTGTCCACTCTCCTATCGTCGGCGCTCCGGCACCGGGCGACATCATCGCTACACCCAGTCCCGCAGCTGCGGGCGAGGG
>JAERMM010000252.1 GCA_016844585.1 Chloroflexota bacterium
TGATAAAAGCGTCCCAATACGGGTCGTCCGGCTCCGACCCCGGCCAGGGGAGCCGCAGCGGGCCAAGGCGCAATCCCATCACACCTTGTCCCGCTTTACGAAGCGGTTCGTGTTCTCCTTGAGCGGGAAGTAGTAGCCAACCTCACCGGCGACCTTTCCTGATTGCCCGTGGTCTTCGTGGTCGGCGGTGCAGCCCGCGATCGTGCAAGCCTGCTCGCCGGGCTTGATACCGGAGTCATAGCCCATCCATTGCACTCGGCTCTGCTTTACGGCTCCCCAGAAGCGGTCGTCCAGCCACTTGAGCCCTCGGACAACGAGCCCGCGAGCGGGGATCGGCGTCGTCTGCAGCGCTTTGATCGCCAGCGTGCGCCACCAGGTGTTGGGCTTGGTGTACGGGCACACCGCGACGCAGGTGAGGCAGGCCTCCCAGTATTTGTGGACAAAAGGCCGCAGGCGGTAGCAAGTCAGCCAGTTGATCTTGTACTTCTCGATCCCGTTGTAGACCACCTTGTCCCCGAACGAGATGCTGTTGGTAGGACAGGTGTTGGCGCATTTGCGGCAAACTTTGCAGAAGTCCTCTACGCCGAGATCGATTGGCTTACCCGGCGCCAACGGGAGGTCCGTCATCAGGGTGCCGGACATGTTGACGCGGGCTCCGTACTTCTCGGTGATGATCAGCCCGTTCCGCCCGAGCTCGCCAACGCCAGCCGCGAGCGCCACGGCCTGGCCGTTGGCCGTGCCCCGGAGGGCTGTGTAGCCAAGCTCTTTGATGTAGCCCTCGAGGCTCCGGAGGGCGAGGTTTCCTTTTTGCTGGGAGCCGTGGTAGGCTGTATCGCCGATACGGTGGCGGTGGGCCTGGATCATTTCGTTATCCCAGGCGGTCGAGGCCACGATGAGGTATGGGTACTTGCGACACAGCTCGTCGAGGTCCTCAGGCTCGGCGCCGCCCTCCGCCATGCCCTCGTCGCTGATCCGCCCGTTGTTGAGCATCGTCGGGTGCGCCCGGGCGATCCCGACGACATCGGCGCCCAGGTAGTGAGCCACCCGCTTGATATGGCGGCTCATGGCTGCCGGATCGCTGACCTGGACACGCACCGGGTTAATGTCGCCCTTGGGTGCGCGATTGAGCGCGTCGGCGGGGACGTTTCGGCGGTCCAGGGCGTGGCCCACCTCCCCGATGACCCTGGACAGCGGATCGACTGACAGCCGATTGCGGTGGGTCATCATGACCGGTCCCAGCTCGCCTCGTGAGTTCCTGGGATGGGGAGTGTCGCTCGGCTTGACGTTGATGACCGGCCCGACCACGTGCACGGTGCGGCCCAGGTCCGGCGGTGCCGCGAACTCACCATCCCATTTCCCAGGCTCGCCCTGGGTCAACGGTTCGGTCAGCAGGCGATCTCCTGGTGTGGGGCGCTCAGTTATCGCTGCCATGGGATTCCCCTCCCGTCGGCTAAGCCGCGCATCTGGGCCGAGTATATCTCCGCAAGCGGCGACCTGCCGCAGAGCCCGTAGAACGCACGCGGATTCGCGCCTGGGATCTTGTACTGCGGCCCATTACACTTGATTCGGATCGCATCTCGTCGCCAATCGGGCGACGGTCGACGAATTGTGCCTGGTGGCGCCGCACGGTTTCCGTGACCCTAACCACCCCGTCGTTGACTCAGCCCGATCCCTGTGTGACGTTGAGTAGGAGGGAGCCAGCATGGCGACCACAGCGGTCCAACCAGATCTGACGCTCGCCGAGGCGCGAGCCATCATGGACCGCGCGATAGAGAAAACGCGACGATTCAAGCTCGCAGGCGCCGTGGTGATCATGGACCTGGGGGCGAACGTGGTGTGCCTCTCCCGCATGGGCACCGGGCCTGCAACCCTCTGGATCGCCCGGGCGAAGGCTTACCTCACCGCCGTGCGCCGCCAACGCCTCACAGAGACCAGCGTGCGCTGGCACGAGCGGCCGTTCAACATTCCCAACTGGCAGCGCATGACGCAGGAGCCCATATTCCCCGGTGAGGGCGGAATGCTCATCTACAGGAATGGCCGACCCGTTGGCGCCATCGCTACGGGTGAGGGCATTGGCCCATTCGACGAGATCCCCGGCGTAGACCCCGGCGAGTTCGAGCTCGGCGGGGTGCATGGCAATGCCGAGGACGTGGTCATCGCCTACGCCTTGCAGATCCCCTACGATGACCAGCACACTCGAACCACTGACCGCCCGGCCCGTGAAGGGCCGCACCGCGGGCGTGCGGTGAATGAATGGATCGACGAACGTCCCCACTCCCTGGAGGTAGCGCGGCGGTTCGCTGACCACGCTATCGAGCTGGCTCGGCAGAAGGGATTCGCCCTTGGCGTTGCCGTCGTGGACGAAGTCGGCGTCGTCATGCAGATGGACCGCATGGATGGCGCGCCGCCAGGATCCCCCGATCTTGCCGAGGCCAGGGCCGCGACAGCCGTCGTCTTCCAGAGCCCCACCCTTGAGGTGACGAGGGCCATGAGCCCCGATCGGCTCGCCAGAGTGGATGAGATCGTCCACTTCAAGATCCTGGACGGGGGCGGAGGGGCGCCCATCTCGCGCGATGGGCAAGTCGTCGGCGCGGTGGGCGTGTTCGGCGCCATCAGCGATGAGGACGCCGACGCGCTGGCGCGCGAGGCCGCCTCGGCCTGAACTCGCTTACACCCGTAATCCCAGGGTTGTGGGTACCTCGCCCCTGGCTCGATCCGTGAAATGCCTCTCGCTGGTCAGGTGAATGTCCTGCGTCCAGGCCGTTAGCGGCCGTCCCTCGGCGAGGCTACGCAGCTCACGCTCCCACAGCTTTCGCCAGAAGATCATCGAAGTGTCCGATTTCCCCAGATGCTCGTGCTCGAAGTCCGGGATCGCGCCCTGAGCAACCATAGACGCGTAGTCCTGCACGTTGACGATGTTGGTGGTCTCGCGCAAGCTCGGGTCGTGGAGGTCTATTTCGCCTCGGAGGACGCCTTCGCCGATTTCCAGCAGTGAGGCTCGCGACCACTGGTTGGTGCGTCGCGTCTTGTAGGCCTCAAGCGCATCGCCCTTCAGCGGGACCGCCCTGACGACCGGATGGATACAGTGCGTGTCGTCGATCGGGACCTTCCATCCAACGTTTTGCGTTCCGTCGGGCGCGATGAACTGCGTCATCGCCGGCATCAGCCGATGGCCCATGCTCTCAATACCGCCGGGCGTCACCTCGTGGACCACCATCCCGTAGTCCGTCTCCTCCGCCCAAACCCGCGGGGGCTCGATGAGTCCAATATCGCCGTGGGGCCCTTCTCGGTGGACGAAGGCGACGTGCACCGGGTCGTTCTCCTGCCGATTCCAGTAGCTGCACGGCCAGACGGGAAACTCGCGCAGCTGCAAGAATTTCCCATCCTCGAGCTGGGGGAAGCGATACATCGGCGGCGCCTGTCCGCCCCCGATGTACACGAAAATCAGCCCCACGTACTCCTCGGCCGGATAGCTCTTGATCTTGATTCGTCCACAGAAGGGCTCGGGCTCGGCGGGCTGCTCGATACACTGGCCTGATCCGTCGTACTTCCAACCGTGGTAGAAGCAGCGGAGGTCCTCCCCTTCCACCCAGCCGGTCGAGAGTTGGGTGCCTCGATGTGCGCAACGGAAGGCGACGCAGTGTGGGGTGCCCGTCTCACCGCGGTAGAGGGTCAGGTCCTCGCTCATGATTTTTATCGGCTTGGCGCGACCCGGAGGCAGGTCCTCGGTCCGCATGATCGGGTGCCAGAACTGGCGCATGTACTGACCCGCCAGCGTACCCGGGCCCGTATGCACGAAGTCAGTCCAGTCGGATGGCGTCCACTCGCGGGTTTGCTGTGTGGCCATGGATCCTCCTACTTCAGTTCCCATTCGTGTACGTTCCAGGTCAGGCGACTATCTTCAGAGTTCACCGGTAGCACGTTGTTCAGTCGGTTGGTGACGAGGTCCACCTGGGTCGCATAGTGGATGCCCATGAGTGTCAGGTTATCGGTCATGTGATGGACGACGCTCCCCAGGAGCTGGTAGCGCTGCGGTATCGGAACGGCGGCATTGTATTTCTCGATAAGCGCGTCTAGGTCCGGGTTCGCGTACCGACTGCGGTTGTTCCCCACGTAATTGTTCGAGGGAAGCGGGGTCTCTGAGCTGAGAAACTGGTCGAGATTCGTCGGGTAGCGCGTCAGCTCGAAGGCCGGGCGGGTCGCTCGGTACTCGCGGGCGGCGGCGGGCCCGATCAGGCGCGAGATGACGATCGACTCCTGGGTGACGCCAACCTGTTTCCAGTAGTCTGCGATGGCGTAAAGGTACTTGAGGTGAAGATCGGTGCTCGATGACGAGCTTCTCTCCGGACGAGTCGCGGTAGGTTCCGTCCGGGCCTCTGGTGTAGCCAAGCCCCTCAATGAGCTGAGTTGCCCGCCGCGGATCGTGAGGGTACTTCACGATGCTCGGTTCGATGTCCTTGTAAGCTGGATGGTTGGGGTTGATGAGCGTGTCGGCTACCGGCGTGAGGCCCCCGACTAACGTGTCTGCCATGCTCTGACGGTCGATGGCGTAGAGAAGCGCTCGTCGCATATCTAAGTGGGCGAGGGCAGCGGGCGTGGGGTTAATGAATTGAGGGTAGGTGGAATACACCTGAATGAGCCCGATGGCCGCCCGTCCGTCGCGCCACTGGTCTTTGACCATGAGTGCCTGATCTACAGAGATGATGCCGAAGCCCATCGTCACTTCGACCTCGCCTGCCAGCACGCTGGCGAGCATGGCGTTCCCGTCAACGATGAAGCGCACTTCGACCTCGTCGATCTTAGGCCTACCCAGGATGTAGCGATCGTTAGCCTCCAGCACCAGGAAGTTGTCACCCTGCCAGGTGCGCAGCTTGAACGGCCCTGTGCCAATGAACTCTGAGGACCAGTAGGGGTGCTGGAGGAAGCTCGCCTTATCCTCCCGGTAGGCCTGCCCGATGAGGTGCTGGGGCAGCGGAACGGCCGCCGTGCTGAACAGGCTGTCGGCCTCGATGTAGGGCTGCTTCCAGCGGGCCACAACGCTGCGACTGTCAAGCGCTTCAGTGCCTTCGACGTACCGCCATGGTGGCCGTCGTATCTCCGGAAGAGCTTCGTCGTTGAAGACCTGTGCCGTCAGGAGCAAGTCGGCCGACGTGACGGGTGTTCCATCGTGCCATTGGGCCCCGTCGCGGATTCGCCAGGTCGTTTCCATGCGGCCGTCGGGCAAGAGCTTCCACAGCCCGTTCTCCAGGCTTGGCAC
>JAERMM010000253.1 GCA_016844585.1 Chloroflexota bacterium
CAGCGCCTCCCGGAGCGGCTCCAACGGCGCAACCTCGCCTCGATCGATCGCCTCCAGCCGTCCCTCGGTCAGCGGGAAGTTCCAGATCTCGTTTCGAACCCGCAGGTGCTGCGCCATGAAGCGGCGGAGCCACGTCTTGGCGGTGGCCAGATCTTCGTCGTTTCGCACCCAGGTCTCCGCGAACCCGTCGACGCGCTCCGGACCGTGGTGGATCTCGTCGGCCAGAATCTCCAGCATTGCCGCCGCGAGCCGATCGCGGAAGGGATCGCCTCGCAGATTGGCGCAGACGACGAAGGCGCCGCCGCCGCCGCCCTCCGTGAGGCGAGCGACCTCGTTGCCGCGCTCGAACCCGAGCGCCTCGATCAGGTCGCGGCTCACCTGCATCATGCGGTTTGCTTCAGGCAGCAGCCGATTCGTGTTCTTCTCCGGCGGCTGGTCCGGCACGACGCGGGGGTAGACCTCGTAGCGGCGTGCCTCTTCAGCGCCCAGCGGGCGGCCAGCCACCCACTCGGCCAGGTCGGCCAGGATGACGTAATGTTTGGTCTCCTCGGCGATGTGCTCCAGGTAGTCGCGGAACGCATGCCGTTCCGTGCCTGCCTCGAGCTTGTCGAACATGTCGGCGGACACGCGCAGACGATTCGCTGCCTGGATCTCGCGCCCCATCTGGCGCAGCAGCACGTCGAGGTTCTCGTCAGGCGTGTGCTCGCTCGCGAAGTACGTGCGCGGCACTTCTGCCTCTCCGGCGGCGTATTGCTCGACGATGGCGCGCAGCTCCGTCCTGGCTCGTTCGCTCAGCTCAGTCATCGGTGATCCCCTCCATATCTGCCTGTCTGCACAGCTTCGCCACGTAGTCTGGGTCGTCCGCGGATGGATCAAGGCGGCTGCACTTCACGCCACGAATGAGATGTCGTTTGCAGGCCGCTATCGGTTAGCTGCCACCGCCTCCCGCGAGCGTCGTTGGCCTCGGCGCGCGGCGATTTCTGCCAGGCCTTCCGACAGATTGGTGTCGATCATCGGGTGCTGCGGATCGCGCATCAGGCACTTCGGGTCCCGGCCCTGCTGCACGCCCTCGATCTCGCGAAGCAGCATCTCGCGCAGCATGACCACCCCCCGATCGGACGTCGCCAACCGCTCTGTCGTGCGATCGTAGATCGGGCCCTGCGTCTCCCAGGCCATGTGGTCCTGCGACTGCACATCGAGCGTCATGTCGAAGCGCGTGAACGGGTGCAGCGCATCAGGCGGGCTCTTGTATGGGGCTGTGTAGGACAGCGGGGGAAGACCCTCGTCCTCGACGATAGCACCATCCTCGGTTGGCTCGAAATGCACGAAGTAGATCTGCGTGTGCGTGTCGTCGATCGGTACCCGGATCTGCGTGGCGTCGCCCTGCCGGAGGATGTTGGGGAAGAGGAGCGGGTGGTGGTCGACCTTGCCGTTCTTATAGGTTCGCCTCTTCATCAATCCGAAGTCGAACTCGAAGAACTCGAGGCTCATGACATCATCAGTGAAGCCGCGTGTGGTACTCGGCGGTACGCGGCCGCCGTTCGCGAGCGTCTGATGGAGGATCTGCAGGTGGGCGGGGTCGGCTGAGTTCTCCATCGGCTGCAGCCAGTTGGCATCCAGCTGTGGCTGCAGCTCGAGCGTCCGCCGACCGTCCTTGCGAACCCACACGTCGTACCTCGGAATCTCCGGGGCGGGCAATGGGCCCAGATAGGCCCAGTACATACCGATGAATTCCCGCACGGGGTAGGCAACATGCTTCACGGTTCGGTGGAACTGGCTTCCCGCGGGTTCGGCTGGGCATTCCAACACGTTTCCATCGGTGTCGTACAGCCAGCCGTGGTACGCGCAGGCAATGCCACGCTCCTCGACACGCCCATAGAGCAAAGAGGCGCCGCGGTGGGAGCAATGATCGGCGAGGAGGCCAATGTGCCCGCCCTTGTTCTTGAAGAGCACCAGGTCCTCGCCCATGATGCGCACGAACTTCGTTGGCTGGTCGGCAAGCTCCTCAACGTATCCAACAGGCATCCAGTAGCGCCGCAAGAGCTCTCCGGCGGGCGTTCCCGGTCCGACGCGCGTGAGGAGCTCGTTTTCCTCCCTGGTTAGCACGTCAACCCCCTTCCTTCAGGTCCCACTGGTATGCGTTCCAGCTCGCGCTGGATCGCGATCCCGTGGCGGGCATGACGTTTGTCAGTCGGTTTGGAATGAGCATTGGGTCGATGTTGTAAAAGAGGCCCATGAGGTTCAGGTGCTCCGCGATGTGCGCGATGGCGCGGCCAAGAATTTCGGTCCGCTCCGCCTTGGGGATGGTTGAGAAGACCCCGTCGATGAGCGCGTCGAACTCAGGGCTCACGTAGCGGGAGTTATTTCCATTTGCGAGGAAGTTATTCTCCGGAAGCGCGGTCAGTGAGCTATGCAGACCCCTGAGCCCGCGTAGGTCGTTCGGGTTTCGCTTTACGTCGAACCCGGGGAACGTTGCGCGGTACTCGCGGTCGCGGGCGCGCTGCGGGACGACGAAGTGCTGCTCCACGCCTACACCGAGCTGCTCCCAGTAATCCGCCGTGCTGAACATCGCTTTCTCCTGCAGATCGTCCCCCTGGCTTGTGCGCAGCTCGACCGATAGCTTTTGACCGGCGGCGTCGCGGAACGACCCATCGGCCCCCTTCTGGTAGCCGAGCCCCTCGATAGAGCGTACCGCCCTGCCGGGATCGTACGGATAGCGCATGACGCGCGCTTCGATGTCGCGATAGTCCGCCTGGTCCGGATACAGGAAGCTCTGCGCAGGGCTGCTCAGGCCGTACTGCAGCGTGTCCACCTGCGCCTGACGGTCGATGGCGTACATGAGCGCGCGCCGAAACTCCAGGTTAGTCACGATGGGTGGCTTCGGACTGATGAACTGGGGAAACACCACGATCCAGTTGGTGAGAACAGGCTCCAGGCGGCCCTCACCCCACCGGTCTCTCACCTGGATCGCCCACTCGATTGAGAGCCGCCCGCCGACGGGCATATCGACGGCGCCCGCCAGCATGTTCGCGGCGAGCGTGCCCGGGTCCGTGATAAACCGCACCTCGATTTCGTCCAGCTTCGGGCGTCCGAGCACGTAGTCCGGGTGCGCTTCCACGATCAGGTGGCTCCCGCGCACCCAATCCTTGAGCCGGAAGGGCCCGGCGCCCACGAACTCTGTGCTCCAGTACGGATGCTGTAGGAAGTTATCCTTGTCGTCGAGATAGGCGCGCTCGAGCAGATGCCTGGGGATGGGGAGACCAAGATCGTAGCTAAACAGGGTGTCGGCGAAGATGTGCGGCCTGACCCATGTCACCGTAACAGTTCGATCGTTCGGCGCCTCCACGCGGTCGATCGATTCGTAGGCCTGTTCTCCGAAGATCGGGAGATCCGGATCCCGAATCACGGCGACCGTGAAGGACAGGTCAGCCGCGGTAAAGGGCGTCCCGTCCTGCCAGCGCGCGCCCGAGCGGATCACCCAGGTCGTCTCCATGGAGCCGTTGGGAAGCACCCTCCAGAGGCCGTTTTCGATTGATGGGACCGCTTCCGCGATGACCGGGTGGCGTTGTTGCTGGGAGTCCATCACGGTCAGTCCGGCGTGTACGTACTGCTGCAGCTCGTCGATGCCGGGGATATTCGAGGAAGGGTTGAGCTGCTGATAGACGGTGTGAGGATCGCCGCGGATCGCCGCGACGATGCGCTTCGGGGACGATTGCTGGGACTGGCGTTGCTCGGCGCCGACGGCTGAGTCCTTCGATTGAGGCGCGCAGGCCGCCAGGCCGGCAATCACCGGCAGCAGAAGGAGGAGGCGTGCGCTGGGGTGTCTCATAGTAATGCCACCTCTTTCAGGCGTGGTCTTCCGCGTCGGTGCTCGTCCCCAATCCGTTGTCCTCCTGGCTACTTGACGTCCCACAAAAGGGGGCATGTTCACCAGCCGTCGATTACGATCTCAGTGTACTGCCCCTGATCGGATCCGCCGCTGCCGCTGGATTTCGCAGCAGTATAGGTCGATGCCCATGTCGCAAGTTACGGTCCGACGGGATCGTTGTCGCTCCGCGCCATAGAAGGTCTGGGCGAACGCCGCTCGAGATCCCTTGGCTGGACGCCTTGAGACTCAGGGTGTGAACGGGTTCAGGACCGGAACGCCGCAATCCTCAAAGTCGCGTGTGTTGCGCGTCACGATCACGAGATGGTGAATCTGGGCGGTCGCCGCAATCATCATGTCGGCCTGTGTCCGGACCCTTCCTCGCGCCATCAAGCGACCTCGGATCTGTCCGGCCAGCCGCGCAACCTCCGCCGAAACAGGC
>JAERMM010000254.1 GCA_016844585.1 Chloroflexota bacterium
GGTCGCGTCCTCAGATGGCACCCATCGCTGCAGATGTGGCGCTCCCGCTTCCTGACGAACACCCTCGACGGCGTGGCTGTCCGGCACCGCGAGCGGAATGCCATGCAACCGGCCGCGGTAATCTCCCATCTCGATGTCGAACTCCGCCTGCCGTGCCAGGTCCATGCATCGCTCAACGTCGATGCGCGTCACGAACGCGTGGAGGCTCGGCTCAGCGCGTGCGATCTGGGCCAGCGCCGAACGGATGAGATCGACGGGCGACGACTCGCCGACGACGATCTTGTGCGCAGCGGCGGCAAGCCCGTTCTGCTCTGCCCCGTCGGCCGCGACGGGCGCCGCGGACTTCAGAGCGGACACCCGACCCACCGGCCTGGACTCGGGGAGGGCAGCGTCGGGCGCTAGCCAGCCATCGAGGAGGTCCGGGGTCGACGAGTGGGCGCCGGCCGATTCGGACGGTCCGAGCGCGTCGACCGCCTGCAAATACTCCTCCAACGCCGTTTCAACAGCCTGAAGGTCGGCCTCTCCCACCTGGATGCCAAGGTCGGCAATAACTTGGCGAATTTGCACTCGCCCAAGCGGGTCGTCCTGGACGATGCTGAACCTCCCAATTGTGCAACTGAACGAGTATAGGCGCTAATGCAGGGTTTCCCCGTGTCTGCAAACATGCTCCATTTGCTTGCTGCATCGGGTGGGCGTACGATGGCGCCGTTTTGCATGAGGTTGGGCCTGCGTGAACATCAAAAACCAGCCCGACTGGCTCCGCCGCGGCGCGGCATGCCTGAACCAGGCTGCAGATCGAGTCCTAACCCCCGCCGCTGTCGAACTGGCGTTGATCGCGTCCTGGTCATTCAGCTTTCTGAGACCGTTCCTCACATTGGACCCGACCGAGGCGCCCATGTATCGGGAGTACCTGGGCGCGATCCAGCCTTACCATTTCTGGACCCGCGTCCAACAGTGCGGATGGTGCGCCTTATGGCAAGGGAACGTCGCCGGCGGATATCCGGGGGTGGTGGACCCGCTAGCTCAGGTCTTAAACCCGTTGGTCATGTTGCCCACGCTCGGCTGGGGAGTCGTCGACGGGTCGAAGCTGGGGGTCTCCGCGGCTATCCTGATCGTCGGGCTGGCACAGTGGTGGCTCGGGAATGTGCTGGGAATGGGGCGCATCGCCCGCGTATGGAGCGCCGGGATGGCTATCGTCGCCGGCGGCCTGCTGCCGCGGATCGAGCCCGGACCGACCACTCTCCTGTCGCTCGCGGCGTCCGGGCTGGTCCTCCCACTCCTGCTGCTCGTGGCTCGCAACGCCAGCTTAAGATCCGCCATTCTCCTGGGCGCATCTCTGGCCTTCGCAGCCATCGGTGGGCCTGGATACATCCAGATCGGCCTGTTGTTGACGCTTCCTTCGGTCCTCCTGCTCATTCATGGGGACCGGAAGCGGTGGGCCCTCCTCGGCCGCAGGTTCGCCCTGGCGGCCCTGCTCGGTTGTTTGTTGGCCGCTCCATTCCTCATCCCCTTCCTGCATTTCGCCCCCGAGTTCGCAAAACAGCTTGATATGCAGTTCAAGAGCGCCCAACCCTTCGCATACATTCCGCTCAACCTCGTTATTAGCAGCTACCACTTCTACATCACCGAGGCTTTGGAGAAGACCACTTTTGCCTGGACCAATACGAACTACATTGGCTGGGTGCCGGTGCTGCTGGCCGTTTGGGGGCTCGTGAGCTCCCAATCGCTGCGTCCCAGGCGCGAGATCCTCTTTCTAGCCGCTTTCGCGCTGCTTGCGCTTTGGAGCGCCTCAGCGGCGCCGATGCGGGCGGCCGTAAGCTTCTTCACCGCCATCGACCTACCACGCGCCGCGGAAACGATCGGCGGGATCCGCTTCCCGTCAGTCATTCAATCGCTGGCCGTACCGCCCATCCTGGCGCTTGCCGGCCTGGGATTGGATCGGCTCCTGAGAGCCCCCTGGTCGCAGTTCGGGCTCGCGCTCGCCAAGAACCGCGCCCCTCTGGCGTCGCTTCAGATCAACGCCCGATGGCTGATGATTGTCCCGCTTGCGTGGGCCCTGTACGACGCGTATTCGTTCAGCAAGGGCTGGACGGCAATGAGCCGACGGCCGGAGCTCGCAGCCGTTGTGGACGCCCTGCGCACTCCAGATCTTCAGGTGGTCGGAACCCCGTTCGGGGAGCAATGGTTCGCGGAGCAGGCAGTGGGCGCTGGACTCAAAGTGACCAACGACTATTACCGGACGTGGGGTTGGCGAGACCGGAGGCCCCCTGAGCCCATTCTCGAGGCCAGCCGAAACGCGCCTCCACCGGGGACGGTGAAGACCTTGAAGACGACCGTGGCGGGGGTGGGCATCTACGCTGTGCCCGGAGGTCTCGAATACGCAACGGTGGCTCATCTCGGGGAGGACCGCACGGTGTGCACCGCGCAAGGGATCGGTGGCGACATCGGCGTGACCTGCAATCTCTCAGAGCCGGGGATCTTGACGGTGAAGGAAAACAATTGGTCAGGATGGAAGGCCTACCTGGACGAGGCGCATGTCCCCCTTGCTCCATCCCCATGGCTGGAGGTCTCTGTGCCGGCTGGCACGCATAGGATCGAGTTTCGCTACCTGCCTTGGGATATGCCGCTTGGGCTGCTGCTCTGCCTGGCCGGTTTGGGCCTGGCTCTCGTTAGCTGGCGGATGGGCTCCACCGATCGTTCAGCGCCGGGGTGAGCTGCTTGCAGGGGCCCGCGGCGGGGACAAGCCCCCACGTTACCGGAAAAGACTGGACCGATCCCTCGCACTCTTTTCCCGGCTTCTCGCTTTACAGCCTCGCGCGGGTCCGCTATGGTTGCTGCAAATGGTGGCCGGATTGACCGGCGCGTGAGGTCGTGATGCGCTTCTTCCGTTATTCGCGCTGGGATGGCTCGCAGCAGATCGAGTCATTTACCCCCGAAGACGTGATGGAGCACATCGCCGACGACATGCTGGACGAGGGGAGCCTTCGAAACGCTCTTCGACGCATGATGCAGCGCGGCGCCGAATTCCCTAGCGGGCGCCGCATGATGGGTATGCAGGAGCTGTTGGATCGTTTGCGCCAGGCACGCACCCGCAATCTGGATCGCTACAACCTCGGCTCCGTATTCGACGACATCGCGAAGAAGCTTGACGAAGTCATCGATACCGAGCGACACGGCATCCGCCGGCGTATTGGTGACGACGAGGTGGGGGACGGGGGCCAGGAGTCGGGGGCCGAGGGAGACATGCCCTCCTCGAACCAGGAAGCGAGCAACCAACAGGCCGGCGACAATGAGGGCGCTCCCTCACCCCAGCCCTCTCCCAGGGGGAGAGGGGGAGAGCAACCCGCCCCAGGGTCGTCCGACCCAATGTTTCGCGAGATCCTCGAAAGCATGGCACGCAAGCACCTCGAGCAGCTCGACCATCTGCCGCCAGACGCTGGCGGGCGCATCAAGGAGCTGCGCGACTACGACTTCATGGACCCGGAGGCGCGACAGCAGTTTGACGAGCTGATGAAGATGCTGCAGCAGCAGATCATGCAGAGCTACTTCAAGGGCCTGCAGCAGGGCCTGCAGTCGATGACTCCCGAGGCGCTCAAGCAGATCCAGGAGATGGTCCACGACCTCAACCAGATGCTGCAGAAGCGCGAGCGTGGCGAGGACGTGGACGGCGAGTTCGAAGACTTCATGAAGAAATGGGGTGATTTCTTCCCCAAGGGCATCGAGAACATCGACCAGCTCGCCGAGCACATCCAGAAGCAAGTCCAGCAGATGCAGTCGCTCATGAACTCCATGACGCCCGAGATGCGCCAGCAGCTCGAGGACATGGTCGACTCGGTATTCGGGAACGACAGCAAGCTGCAGTGGGAGATGGCCCAGCTCGCCGCCAACCTCGAGCGCATGAATCCGACGCACGGCGACCCCGGCGACTTCTCCTTTGGCGGCGACGAGCCCGTTTCTCTCCAGGAAGCCATGAAGCTCATGGGCGACATGAATGGCATCGAGGAGCTAGAGCGCGAGCTGATGCGCTCAATGCGAACGAACGATGCCTCGAACCTCGACACCGATGAGATCGGGCGACTATTGGGCGAAGAGGCCCGTCAGATGACCGAGCAAATGCAGCAGCTCACCAAGATGCTCGAAGAGTCCGGCCTGATCAAACGGAAGGGCGCCGACTGGGAGCTGACGCCACGGGCAGTCCGCAAGATCGGCGAGCGCGCCCTGCAGGATATTTTCGGCAAGCTGAAGGCGAACACGTTCGGCAACCACAACATCGACACGAAAGGCGTCGGCATCGAACGCATCGACGAAACCAAGCCCTATACCTACGGTGACCCGTTCCTGATTGACGCAAAGACCAGTGTGATGAACGCACTGCGCCGCGAGGGGCCGGGCACGCCGGTCACGATGCATCTCGACGACTTCGAGGTTTATCAGACTCAAACGCTGACTCAGTGCTCGACCGTCATCATGCTGGACATGAGCTTCTCCATGATGATGGCCGGCCGCTTCCAGGCCGGGCGAAAGGTCGCCCTCGCGCTGGACAGCCTGTGGCATTCTCCTACTTCGTGCTCACACTCAAGCCGGAGATGCTGCTCGACAACTACTGGGTCGAGTACGGCGGCGGTACCAACTTCCAGGAGGCGTTCCGCCAGGCGCGTGCGATCCTCAACAAGCACAAGACCGGCACCAAGCAGATCATCATGATCACCGACGGTCAGCCCACAACCTTCACGAGCTGGTCGGGCGACGACGACTACGGGTACGTAGGTCGACGCTCACCGCGCGCTGTCGAGGAGACACTTCGTGAGGTGGTCCGCTGCACGCGGGACCAGATCACCATCAACACGTTTATGATGGAGCGCGATCGGCACCTGTCAGATTTCGTTGCGATGATGGCCAAGCTCAATCGCGGGCGCGCCTTCTTCGCCAGCACCAGCCACCTCGGCGAATACATCCTCGTCGATTACGTCAACAACAAGCGCAAGGTCGCGCGGTGACCGGGAGGCGTCCTCATCCCAACCCTCTCCCAGTTGGAGAGTCGATCCGCCCCTGATTTCGGCTAACCTCTCGAAGCATCGTCGGCCGGTTTTTCTGGCCGGACAGCAGCGCGTTTACCTCACCGCCGACCAGCAGGATCATGCTCACGAAGTAGATCCATACCATCAGCACGGCCGCCGCCCCCAGGCTGCCAAAGGTGCGGTCGTACGAGCCGAAGTTGCCCACATATATGCTGAAACCCGCGGTGAGAGCGACCCACCCGGTTGCGGCGAGGAGCGCGCCTGGGATCGCTTGCCGCCGACGCATGTCGACGTTCGGCAGCAGCGCATATACCACAACCAGGACAAGCCCCAGCCCGATCGAGATGCCCGGGCCGCGAAGCAGGTCCCACATGGCCGTGAAGGCTTGCCCCAGACCGAGCGCCGCGGCAATCCGCTGGCCAAGCCATTCCCCACCAGCGAACAGACCGGCGCCGCCCAGCATCAGAACCATGAGTGCGAGCGTCGTCCCGAGATTAATGAGAAGGGCCATCCAGAACGGGCGGTCTTCCCGCACGCCGTAGGCCCGGTTCAGACCTCGGGTCAGCGTACCGATGCCTCCAGACGCCGCCCACAGCGCGCCCACCCCACCTATAGTGAGCAATCCGGATGACTGGCTGCGCAGAACCCCGCTCACCCAGTCGTCGAGAATTCGCTGAATCTCGGACGGCGCGGCCGTCGCGACGAGCCCCATCACCGCGCCGAAGAGGTTCTCGTAGCCGATCCAGCCGCCCAGCATGCTGGCAAAGGCCGCCAGGAAGATCAAGAACGGGAAGAGGGCGAAGAGAAGCTGGTACGCCATCGCAGCCGCTTGTCCAGGAACGTCGTCGCGAACGATCTCCCCGATCAGTCGGCGGCCGAAGACGACGCCGGGCAATTGGAGAACGAAGGCGACGCCCGGCGCATTGGAAAGAGCCCGAAGCGGCTCACGAAAGCGAGGCGGAAGCCGATCGAGCATCACGTATTTCCTTCGCCAGTCGGCTCAGCAAGAGCTCGACAGCCGCAACGTCCTCCAACAGGAAGTCGGCGACCGCCAGGAGCGCCGCTGGCATCTCTGGGCTCAAGACCCCGATTGCAACGCCGCATCGGTCAGTCGCCTCCTCCCGCCAGTCCTGCAGCGCGTCGAACGCCTCGACGTCGGTGCGGTCGTCGCCAAGGTATATCAGCGACCGCAACGTCCGATTCTGCGCGATGTCCAGCAGCGACCAGCCTTTGCCAAGCGGCAGCGGCGGACGCAGCTCCACAACCATGCGGCCCTCGAACAGCGCCATGCCGTGAGCATCGGCAACCCGGCCCAACTCGTCCAGCACCAGTTCGCGGGCGGTGGCTTGATCGGGCGCCTGCCGGTAATGCACGGCCAGCGCGGGGCCCTTGTCTTCGACGAAGATGCCTGGCGAATCCAGGTGTCGCCTCAGCGCCGGCGCCACTGACTCGACGATGTGCTCGAATGGCGTGGCGAGCGGATGTGTCTCGGGGCCTGTTGCGCCCAGACGCACCAAACCGTGCACCCCAACGTATTCGATCCCGTCGAGACCGACTCGGTCCCGCGCATCCTGTGGCATACGGCCACTGAGCACTCCCACCAGGTCGAGGTCGTCGGCCAAACTGGCAAGCGCATCGCGACACAGGGGAAGGATGGACGCGGCGTCCGGGTCCGCCACGATCTGACTGACGGTGCCGTCGAAATCGGTCACCAGGCCGGAGGGACGGTGCGCCAGCGCCGCCTGGCATGCTGTCAAGGCGGCTTCGAGGGACGTTTTCCCGTATGCGATCAGATGCCGATCCGCACGCGTTTCAGATCGATCAAGCGCCACTCCGATCCTTACAGCAACATCCTAACCACAGCCCGTAGCACACGTCCACGAGAGTGACGAGGCGCAGCGAAACGGGCAGTAGGCTTGCGTAATTCGTTTGACGCTTTCCGGGCGGCACACGTATACTGGTTGCGGTTGCTCGGCCTTCAACTGGGCGCCAAGGGGATCGCGGTGCAACGGTGCACAGCACTCCAAAACGGAGATTCGCCCAACGCGGAAGCGCCGGGGCGATGCTCCAGGTAAGCGCCAGTTCGCCATTGGGTGGACTGGCGTTTTTCGTTTCTCGGTAGAGAGGACGGAGGGAACCATGCAGTCAAGCCTCATCGGGAAGATCCAGAAGGCCCATTTCTACTCTGAGGAGCCAGACAGGATCGACGTACGCGACTTTGCCGCGACGTTCCGCGGGGATCACGATACGTACAGCGTGACCTACCGAGATTCGCGATGGCACTGCACGTGCAGTTTCTTCCCGCAATGGGGCGTCTGCAGTCACATCATGGCAACACAGCGGATGATGGGCCCGATGGCCCCGCGCGACCGCGAGGCCGTCGCCTCTTAGTCCAGGTGTGCCGTCCACACTCTGAGCCGGAATCGCCGACAAAGGGTCGCGTCGTTCCTAGCGTGTAACCTCTCCTCGATGCACCCGTTTTTCGTCGCTCTCGAATTCTTGACGCGCGTTCCAGCGCCGATGAGGCGAGGGACATCATCTGTCGATCTCGAGCGATCGATCGCATGGTTTCCGGCCGTGGGCGCCCTTCTCGGTGCAGCGCTCGTCGTCATCGATTCGGCTGCTCAGCCACTCTTCGGGGCGGCAGTCGCGAATGCGCTGCTCATCGCCTTCCTTGTGTCGATCACCGGCGCGCTCCACCTCGACGGGCTCGTGGACGCCGTCGAGGGGCTCGCGGGCGGCCCGGACGCGGCAGCCCGCCTGGCCACCATGCGCCAACCGACAGCAGGGGCGCTCGGGGCCACCGCTGCCATCCTTCTCCTGATCGGCGACTTCGCCGCGCTTGGCGCCCTGCCAACAAGTGTTCGACTACCGGCTCTATCCATACGCGCGTTCCGAGCCGAGTCTGAGCCAGACGCTAAAGGCAGGGGCGACGACCGTCCGCGCCATCGGGGGGCTCGCGGCGGCTTTCGGCCTCGCCGCCGTTGCCGCGGGCGTCGGGGGCGTTTGCCTGCTGATGCTCTCGGTCTTCGCGATGCTCGTCATGGCGCACATTGCTTTGCTGAGGATTCCGGGGCTGACCGGCGATACCTACGGCGCTATTGCGGAGTCGACGCAGCTCGTGGCGCTCCTGGCTGCGCCGCTGGTCATTCAATTGTGACCGGGCGATTGTGAAGGAACAACGGCTGTGATAGGACTCCTGGTCGCCATCCAGTTCCTCACTCGGGTCCCCATGCCGCTGGCGCGCAAGATGTCGCCGACGGACATGGGGCGCTCAATGCGCTGGTTCCCGGTCGTTGGCGCCCTGATCGGCTTGCTGGTTGGCGCGATTGACCTGGCGCTTTCCCCGATCGCATCGCCGGAGGTGCGCGCGGTCCTGGCCGTCGCCATCCTCACCGCGATGACGGGCGCGCTCCACGTGGACGGACTCATGGACACCTGCGATGCGCTGTTCGCCTTCACAACTCCGGAACGAAGGCTGGAGATCATGCGCGACAGCCGCGTGGGGAGTTTCGCGGTCGTAGGCGCCGCGACCATGCTGCTCCTGAAATACGCGGCTATCCTGAGCATGCCGGAGGAATCGCGGGTGGCGGGGTTCGTGCTGATGACGACGATGTCCCGGTGGGCTATGGTCTATGCCACCGTTGGCTACCCCGCGGCACGGAGCGAAGGCCTGGGGCACTCCTACAAGGAAGGAGCGGGTTTGCGAGAGCTGCTGTCGGCCTCGTTCTTCGCCCTCGCGGTTGGGGCGGCGGTCGGACTGTCAGGTCTGGCCGCTCTGCTGGTCGCGTTGGTGGCCACAATGGCAATCGCCCGTTATGCGATGAGCAAGCTTCCGGGCCTCAGTGGGGACGTTTACGGCGCGATCTCAGAAGCCGTAGAGGTGGCCGTGGCAGTCGCCTTGCCACCGATCTGGCGATGGGCGTAGACGTGGACTTGCTTTTCCCCTATGCGGCCGCGGCGGGGGTTGAATTCACGGAACGACTTGTCGGGCAGCGGCCGTTGTTCGTATGCGTCATCGCCTCCACGGATACGGCGCTGGTACCGGGCATATCGGCGGCAGGCGTCTCGGCCGAGCTGATCCCATTCACCGCGGCGGCCGATGCCGAGGTGCTGGCGCACGGCTCGGCTCGATGCATCCCAGGCGTGCCGTCGAACCCGCTTGGCCCGCCCGGCCCGTCAATCATCACGCTGGCGGCGCTACAGCTCGCCGACATTCCTCACCTCATCGTAAACGCGGGCTGCCGCGTCGGCCCGGACGCGCCGTGCGTCGATCTCGGCGGCTGGCCTGGCGGCCACATCGTCGACGGGCGCGCGGTGCCAGACGCCGCGAAGCTCTTCGACCGAGCTCGCGATCTGGGCATGGAGCTGGCCGCCAAACACCCGTATCTGGTCATTGGCGAGAGCGTACCCGGAGGAACGACCACGGCGCTCGCGGTGCTCCTCGCCCTCGGCATCGCAGCGGATGGACGGGTCAGCAGCAGCATGGCGGCAAACGCGCACGGGCTGAAGAGCCGAATCGCGCGCGAGGCGCTGGCGCGGCTCCCGTCGGGGCTTGCCGCGCGCGATCCGCTGGGCGCGGTGGCCGTGCTCGGCGATCCGATGCAGGCCGCCGCGGCCGGCATCGCCGCCGGCGCTCTTGACGGAAACGTCCCGGTCCTGCTGGCCGGCGGATCGCAGATGGTGGCCGTCCTTGCGCTGCTCCGTCGGATCGAAGCGCTGGGTCGCCCCCACATCCCACAGGGCTCGGTAGCGGTTGGCACCACGCGCTGGGTCGTCGATGACCCCACCGCTGACGTGGTCGGGTTGATGGGCGAAGTCGGAGGCGGGCCGCTGATCGCGACGACGTTGTCATTCGCGGATTCGAGTCACGCGGCGCTGCGCCGATACGAGGACTTCCTGGTCAAAGAGGGCGTGGGCGCCGGAGGCGCAGCCATCGCCGCCACGCTCTGTGCCGGGATCACCTGCGCCGAGCTGCTCGAACGAACCGAACGCATCTACGAGCGCGTTCGAGACGGCGCACCGGTTCCCACACCATGAGCGGGGATTTCGCATGGGGCACGCGGACCTACGTCATGGGGATCGTGAACGTCACTCCAGACTCGTTCTCGGGGGACGGCATCCTCGATACGGAGTCGGCCATCGCGCATGGCCTCGATCTGGCGGCGAATGGCGCCGACATCCTGGACGTGGGCGGCGAGTCGACGAGGCCGGGCGCGGCGGCGGTTGATCCCGCCGAAGAACGGAGGCGCGTTGTCCCCGTCATCCAGGGGCTGCGCGCCCGGACGTCACTGCTGATCTCCGTGGACACCTACCGAGCGGAGGTGGCGCGTGCTGCCTGCGAGGCCGGGGCTGCCATGGTGAACGACGTGTGGGGCTTTCGTGGCGACAGGGAAATGGCGCACGTCGTGGCCGAGCGAGGCGTCTGGGCGGTCGCCATGCACAACCGCTCGGCGCAGGCTGAGACGGCTGGCGACGTAGGCGGGTTTTTCCCTCGAGTGGAGTACGACGACCTGCTCGCCGACATCGCGGACGGCTTGCGCGAGAGCGTCGACGTGTTGATGCGCGCGGGTGTTTCGCGGGACCGAATCGTCGTGGACCC
>JAERMM010000255.1 GCA_016844585.1 Chloroflexota bacterium
CAAATCGACATGGTAAACGGCTTGCACCAGAGGCGGCTGCATTCCAAGCTCTTCGCGCGGGTCGCCTGTTCCTGATCCAATGTTCCAGGGGGTGGTCCGTTGAGGGCTCGAGGTGGTGGATACCGCCTCGACGGAGTCTGGTAGCCGGTCGAATCCAACTTCTGTGGTGCGCTCGACGTTGTCCACCCCGACGTAGCGCAGCGTGATGTGTTCCTCGTGGGGTTCCGGTCGATGAACGACTCCCCGCCGCGCGCGTGGGGCGTAGCCGCGCACGTCGAACATGTCCCGAAAGTCTGATCCGAACGTGAGTCGCAACGACAGTCTCAGCGGGAAGGGATTGAGATTGAGAAGACCAATGCGCTCGTGAAGCCCGTTGTCGATGAAGCGGTTACGTCGAATGCTCACCGTGCGGGCGGGCACCTGTCGATTTCCGTCGGGGGCGCCGGCAAGGTTGCCGAACTGAAGGTTGCTCATGAAGTTGAGCTCGCCAGCGCTCGACAGCAGCTGTAAGCCCAGGTTGTCGATCGAGAAGTCGTACACGCTGAGAAAGCGAGTATCGCGGAAATAGAGTCCCTGGCCGTCGGCGGACTGCGCGTGGATGTTACCGTCGCGGTCAGTGACCGCGAATATCTCGTTCTCCTTGAGCACTAGGCGATCCAGCAAATGCCTGCGCCCATGGTCGTGCTCGGAGGAGCCGCGTCCCTGAAGTCTCGCATTAGGGACTGTCTGATGAGGGCCAGCCTACGGTTTGGCGAACGGTGCGGCTGAACGGAATCGGCCACGGCTAATGGTCTGGCGCCTGGCTGGACCGACGCCAATCATGTCGGCTGGCGCCCCCACGAGGTGCTCGACTCGCTCGACGAACCGCATAGCCTCTCGCGGGAGTTCCTCGAAATCGGAGACGTCGCTTATGGAGGTCTTCCAGCCGGGAAGCTCCTCGTAGACAGGCCGGCATCGTTCCAGCAGGGACGCGTCGTATGGGACGTCCTGGATGCGCGATCCGTCCAGATCGTAAGCAACACAGAGACTGATTGTTTCCAACTCGTCAAGAATGTCGAGTCGGGTCAGCGCGATGCTGCTGAATCCGTTCAGCCGTGCTGTGTAGCGGGAGACGACCGCGTCGAACCAACCGCAGCGGCGTGCCCGTCCGGTGGTAGTGCCGAACTCATGCGCTCTTTCTCGCAGATAGTCTCCAACACCATCCTTCAGCTCGGTCGGCATCGGGCCAGATCCGACCCGAGTGCAGTAGGCCTTGTAGACACCGACTGAGTGGTCAACCGCCTGCGGTGGGACACCGGACCCCTGGCAGAGTCCGGCGACCGTGCAGGCGGACGTGGTTGCGTATGGGTACGTGCCATGGTCCAGATCAAGGAGTGTTCCCTGCGCGCCTTCCAGCAGTATCTCCGCGCCGCGACTGATGGCCCCTGCGACGATGGGCGACACGTCTCGGATGAATTCCCTGAGCCGCGAGGCGTAGGTCAGGTATTCGTCGGCCATCTGGGACTCGGAAATCTCACCGTCAAATCGGCCGAGCATGCGAAGCTGATCGTTGGCATGGGCCAGTCCGGTCGAGACCCGCCGTCGAAACTTCACGGCGTCGCGCAGGTCACCAGCGCGAATCCCGATTCGGCCGACCTTGTCGCCGTAGGTCGGACCGATTCCTCGGCCGGTCGACCCGATCGCGTCGGCGCCGCGGCTCCCCTCCTGTGCTTGTTCGAGCATCAAGTGGTACGGCATCACTAGATGTGCCCGATCGGAGATCAACAATCCGTCGGTTCGGACTCCGCGCTGTTCCAGGACTTCCAGCTCGCGGACGAGACCCGCTGGGTTGAGCGCAACTCCGGGCGCGATGATGCAGGTGGCTGCCGGGTTGAAGATGCCCGCCGGTACCAGATGAAGGGCGAACTCGCCAAGGTCGTTGACGACCGTGTGGCCGGCGTTGTCCCCGCCGTGAGCTCGGATCACAACATCTGCCGTGCCAGCGAGTAGGTCGATTACCTTGCCTTTCCCCTCGTCGCCCCACTGGCCGCCTACG
The DNA here is from genome assembly GCA_016844585.1 of Chloroflexota bacterium. Lineage (GTDB taxonomy): Bacteria > Chloroflexota > UBA6077 > UBA6077 > SHYK01 > JAERMM01. Next base: position 2,036 of record JAERMM010000255.1, read on the forward strand.
ACCGCGGTTACGGCCATGATCGGCCTCCGGGGGGTCGGGGGTCGGGGGTCGGGAGTCGCGGCTTGGTCAGCCCTAGCCCCTGGCCCCTGGCCCCTGGTCCCTGCTCGCCTCGGGCCTCGTAATTTCGCTGGAAGTAGGCACGGTAGTCTCGGTCCTCTTTCAGAGGTCTCCACCAGCCATCGTTCTCGACGTACCAGCGAACCGTTGCGTCTAGAGCCTCATCAAAGGTGTGGGCGCGCATCCAGCCAAGTTGGAACAACTTGGTCGAGTCGACCGAATAGCGGATGTCGTGGCCGGGACGATCTGGAACGTACGAGATCAGTGAGCGAGGTCGCCCGAGCGCATCGAGGATTCGCTCAACGACGTCCAGATTCTGGTACTCGTTGCCGCCGCCGACGTTATAGGCCTCCCCAACTGCACCGTGACGAAGGATGTGGTCAATAGCCGAGCAGTGGTCTTCGACGGCGAGCCAGTCTCTTACTTGCTGGCCCCGACCGTAGACAGGGACGGATCGTCCATCAAGAGCCTCAGTGATCATGACTGGGATGAGCTTCTCAGGGTACTGGTACGGGCCAAACGTGTTCGAGCCGCGCGACACCAGAGTCGGAAGCCCGTAGGTGACAAAGTACGCGTAAACAAGCAGGTCGCCCCCTGCCTTGCTGGCAGCGTACGGGCTGCGGGGTCGCAGCGGTGCATCCTCGCTGACGGACCCGTTGGGCACCTCACCGTACACTTCGTCTGTGCTCACATGCAGGAAGCGCTCGATCTGTTGCCGTCGAGCCGCCTCGAGCAGGATGTAAACGCCCTGAACATCGGTGGTGATGAAGGCGCCCGGGTCGATGATCGAGCGGTCGACGTGACTTTCGGCGGCAAAGTTGACCACGGCATCGATGCCGTCCATCGCCGTTGCAACAACCTCTGCGTCGGCGATGTCGCCGAGTATGAAGCTGTACCGCGGATTCTGCTCAAATTCGCGCAGGTTGGCTGGATTCCCGGCGTACGTCAGCTTGTCCAGCACTACGACCTCGTCGTCGTGTCGCGCCAGCTCGAGGCGTACAAAGTTGCTACCGATGAATCCGGCCCCACCCGTGACGAGGATTCTCATTCCTCAGCCTCGGGATGACGCTGCCTCGGCCAGTGGGCTGCCACGTAGTTGATGACGGTCATGTAGTGGTCGATCGATTCGCCCGCGTCACCCCAGAATCCAGGGAGGACGTCGTACTCCATGGACCCTCGGCGGATGTACTCGTTGTTCACGTCGGTGATCTCCAATTCACCTCGGGCTGATGGAGAGAGCGTATTGACGATGTCAAAAACATTGGCGTCGTACATATACGCGCCGGTCACCGCGTACGGCGATCCCGGGTTCCGTGGCTTTTCATCGATCCGGATGACTCGACCGTTCTCGATGGTCGGCACGCCGAGATGCACCAGGTGCTCGCGCTGCGGAATCTCTTTCAAGAGAATTCGCGCGCCGGATGGCTGGGCCGCGAAGTTTCGAAGGAAAGGCGAGATGTCGTCCTCCAGGATGTTGTCGCCGAGCACCAGCACACAGCTATCGTTGCCCACGAAGTCAGACGTGAGACTCAATGCCTCCGCGATCCCGCCTGCGCCGTCCTGATAGGCGTAGTTAATATGCTTCAGTCCGAAGTCGCGCCCGTTCCCCAGGAGTCTGAGGAAGTCGCCCGCGTTGTTGCCACCCGTTACGACCATGATGTCGTTGACTCCGGCGCGAACGAGCGTTTCGATCGGATAAAAGATCATCGGCTTGTCGTACACAGGAAGCAGGTGCTTGTTGGTGATTCGCGTCAGTGGATAGAGCCGGCTGCCTGAGCCGCCGGCGAGTATCACGCCCTTCATCTCGCTCCCTGCTAGTACCTGTACCGGATGGCGTCGACCCGTGCATTGTTCAGCACCACGCCCAGAAGGGAGCCATGAACCCGTTCGATCTGTTCCTTGGCGCGAGTCGCGTCTTCCCGTCGCGTACGAAACGCGGAGATGACGAGTACCACGCCGTCGACTTGAGGCGCCAGAATTGCCGCGTCGGCGACGATTCCCGCGGGAGGAGCGTCGATGAAGACGGTGTCGGCGTCTGCGCGAAGCGTGGCAAAAAGGTGAGCGACACGATCGGAAGCGAGTAGGTCGCCGGGATTCGAATAGGCTGGTCCGCTGGTCAGTAGTCGCAATCCGGCCGTGGACGTCTCCTGCAATTGTGGCGTACTGCCATCGTGCACGGCATTGGAGAACCCAACCGTGTTTGGTAC
>JAERMM010000256.1 GCA_016844585.1 Chloroflexota bacterium
CGGCGCAACGAAAGACGGCGCGACGAAGGCCGTCACGCCCCGTCGCGCTCCCGCCCGGACGACGAAGAAAGACAGCTAACCCCATCTGTTTCAAGGCGACTTTGCCCATCGTCGCGATGCGGCTCATGACGAACTGTTCCAACCCCCGGTCCCCCGGTCTGCGGCTTGCCATTGACGATGGTCGCCTGCTATCATTACCTCAGAACAGATGTTCCGAACAATCGCGTCAGGGCGTTGGGGGCGGGGATGCGCAATCTTAGCGAGCGGCAACATCGAATGCTTCAGTTCATCGGCAGTTACATGGATGATCACGGTAGACCGCCGACGGTGCGAGAGATAGGCCTGGCGGTGGGGATTAGTTCAACCTCCGTGGTGGACTACAACCTGCGCGTCCTCGAGCGCGACGGGCATCTCCGCCGTGAGCGCGAGTTGTCGCGAGGGATCGAGCTGCCGGACCGTCGTGGCCCTTCGATCCCGATTCTCGGCCTTATTGCCGCTGGGCAGCCTATCGAGGCCATCGCCGAGGCTGCTGAAGTCGTCGAGGTGCCTAAACGCCTGGTCGAGCAGGGCTGCTACGCTCTCCGCGTCAAGGGAAAGTCGATGATCGAGGATCACATCGATGATGGGGACGTGGTCGTGGTCAAGCCGCAAGACAGCGCCGACGATGGTGAGATCGTGGTGGCGCTTATCACCAATGGGGCCTCGTCGGAGTGGGAGGCCACGCTGAAGCGCGTGTACCGCGAGCCTGGGCGCGTGCGCCTGCAGCCAGCGAACGCGGATATGGACCCGATCTTCGTCGACCCGAAGCACCTGCGCATTCAGGGCAAGGTCGTCTCGGTCATTCGCTCCCTCTAGCTCCCCCGAACCTGTAACCTACCAGCATGCGTATCTTTCGGATCGCGCTCGCCCAGATGAATGCCACGGTGGGCGACCTGTCGGGCAACACCGCCCGCATCTTGTCGCGCATCGATGAAGCTCGCGGGCTCGGTGTCGACCTCGTTGCGTTTCCCGAGCTGGCCATTACGGGCTATCCGCCTGAGGACCTGGTCCTCAAACCATCATTCATCCGTGCCAATCGTCTTTGCCTCGAGCGGATCGCTGAGGCGACCGCGGGAATCACCGCTGTGGTGGGCTTTGTCGACGACGATGGTGACATTTACAACGCGGCTGCGCTGCTGCACGACGGGTCTGTTGCCGACGTCCATCGCAAGATGCACCTGCCGAACTACGGCGTCTTCGATGAGAACCGTTACTTCCGGGCGGGGGCAGAATGTTCGGTCGTGCGAATCGGGGAGACTCGAATCGGCGTGAATGTCTGCGAGGACATCTGGCACCCGAGCGGACCGGCGCAGGTCCAGGCCGAGGCTGGAGCGGAGTTGATCGTCAATATCAATGCCTCTCCCTTTCAATCAGGCAAGGCTCTCTATCGTCACCATATGCTCCGCACACGCGCCACGGACAACCTGCTTGTCGTGGCATACGTCAACATGGTCGGCGGCCAGGACGAGCTGGTGTTTGACGGTAACAGTCTGGTTGTCGATCAGAATGGCGCGCTTGTGGCCGAGGGCAGTCAGTTCCGTGACGAACTGGTGGTCGCCGACGTCGATCTAGGGTCGGTCTTTCGCCAGCGGCTGCACGACCCTCGCCGGCGGCAGTCGCCGCGGGGCTCTGCGAGTGAGTGGACTGCTGTGGAAAAGACCGTCATCGATCACGCGAGCGAACGCCGCGCGCGACCAGCTATTCCGCAACGTGCGCCTGCTCTGTTCGACGAGGTCGGGGAGATTTATGAGGCACTGGTTCTGGGTGTTCGCGACTACGTCGAGAAGAATGGCTTCCACAGCGTGCTCATTGGGCTGTCGGGAGGCATCGATTCAAGCTTGACCGCGGTCGTTGCGGCCGATGCGCTTGGACCGGAGCGGGTCGTGGGGGTCTCGATGCCCTCCCGTTATTCCTCGGAAGGCAGCTCGACGGACGCCGAGGACCTCGCCGGGCGGCTGGGCATTCGGTACATGCAGATCTCGATCGAGGAAGCTTTCAGCGCCTCGCTCTCGATGATGGAGCCCGCCCTTGTCGGAACGGAGCCTGGTTTGGCGGAGGAGAACCTGCAAGCACGGATTCGCGGGAACATTCTCATGACGCTCTCCAACAAGTTCGGCCACCTCGTGCTGACGACCGGCAACAAGAGCGAAATGGCGACGGGCTACAGCACGCTGTATGGCGACATGGCTGGCGGACTGGCGGTTATCAAGGATGTGCCGAAGACGCTTGTCTACCGGCTCTCGCATTACCGGAACGCGCGCGGCGACCGCGCGGTGATTCCCGAGGCTGTGCTGAGAAAGCCGCCGAGCGCCGAACTGCGTCCGGATCAGCGGGACGATGACTCGCTGCCTCCGTACGATGTGCTCGACCCGATCCTCAAACTCTACGTTGAGGACGACCGAAGCCTGGATGAGATCGTCGAGCTTGGGCACGAGGCCGCGACCGTGCAGCGCATTATTGGCCTGGTGGACCACAGTGAGTACAAGCGCCGCCAGGCGCCGCCAGGCATCAAGGTGACGCCGCGGGCCTTCGGGCGCGACCGCCGACTGCCGATCACCAATCGGTACAAGGAGGAGACTTAAATCCCGGCGATCCGCGACGCGGCCAACTCGACCGCAAGCTCTGGGTCCATTTCCCCGCTCTTTATTGTCATATCAACCGCGCATAACAATGCGTACGAACGCTCCAGATCGGGGAGCGTCCACCGCTCGGCCTGACGGTGGAGTTTGTCCAGGGCATATTGATTGGCGCTGAGTCCGTAGGATGGCGCCTCGCGCTGAAGCGGGAGGCGGCGGGTAACCAGCTCTTTCACGATCAGCAGTCGACGCACCAGGCCGACGATCTGGACGAACAACTCAACGGGATCACTACCTCTCGCCAGAAGGCCATGGAGCGCCGCAAGAGATGCGCCCGGCCGGCGCTCAGCCAGGGCATCCTGGAGAGCGAAGATGTCCGGCGCGCCCGCGCCAACCATCTGCCCGATGTGCTGAACGTCGATCGTTGCTCCCGCGTCCACGTAAGTCGCCAGCTTGGCGATCTCAGCATCCAGCGTCCGAAGGTTTGGGCCGATCAGGTTCCCCAGCTCTCTTGCTGCTCTCTGGCTTATGCGCGCACGGTGTTTTCGGGCCCGGTCCGTAATCCAGCCAGGAAGAGCATCGGGCCGCAACTGGCGGAAGTCACGACGTACCGCCGTAGATATCGCATCTGCGAAGGGCTTGAGAACGTCCTCGGTTTCTTCGACGAGCACCAGGTGTGTGCTCTGGGGTAGCTCCTTCGCGTACTCGAGGAGCTTCGTTGCCGGCTCCGCAACGCTCGTTGACGATGCCCCACGAGCCCGCGGCGCTCGAGTCCGGGCACGGCCACGTCCGGAGTGGCCGACCAAGCCGCGGACGATCACCATTCGCTTCTCGCAGAGGAAAGGAGTGGAATCGCAGATTCTGAGAGCCGTGTCGACGGAGTCGGAAGGCCCTAACTCGTCGAGGTTGTGTTCACCGGCGGGGAGTTTGCGCATGAGCGTCTTGAGTTGATCGACGAACTCCTCACGGAGGAACTCGTCTTTGCCGCTGACGAGGTATAGCACGCGAGCGCCGTCAGTCGGGGGCGCCGTCCCCCGTGGTTTGGCGCATGCGCAGGTTGCCGTCGAAGAACGCACCCTCCTGCATCACGAGGACGCCGGCGTTGATGGTGCCGGTCACGCGCCCGGTCGGGCGGATCTCCACGCGGCCTGTGCAGTTCAATTCACCGTTTACCTCGCCAGCTACAGTGATGCTTGCGGCCGTCACCTTGGCCGAAACCTTGGCGTTCTCCTCGATGAACACGGCCTTGGCGCACTCGATCTCGCCTTGCGCGGTGCCCTTGAGGCGGATGCTATTGTCCGAGCGATACGTGCCGTCGAAGAACGTGTGCTCGCCGATGGTGCTCTCCACGTCGTCCGCGCTATAGGTTGGGAACATGGCGGGGTTAGCCGTGGCGCGGCCGACGGTAAGGTTCGTATCGGACACGGCGGCGCGACTAACGGGGGTTGCGATGATGCCTGGGGACTCGTCAGTCATGGGGATTGCCTCGACTCCGTCGGCGCCAGACGCGGAAACATCATTCTCATCATCCTTGTCCTTGCCCGTGAAGGCCTTTGAAAAGCGGCTCCACTCGGACTCTTCAGTGCGTTTAAACATCTCGCGCCTCCAAAGGGGCAAGCGGCATGGCTGCCGGCAGTATATCCCACGCTCCGGACGTCAGCAATGATGCT
>JAERMM010000257.1 GCA_016844585.1 Chloroflexota bacterium
CGCTTTGCGAATGAGGGCTACCTGGCGCTGGTTCCCGACCTGTACTCCAACGATGCCGTGTTCAAGAACATGCATCTGCACGACATCCACCAGGTCGGTCGCTTTCGGCATGCTAAAGACATCGAGAAGGCGCTGGAGGCCCTGCCCGAGGACCAGCGCGATGGCGCTCGCAAGGCAGTTTTCTGGGATCGAGAGCGCGACACTTCGACGTACGTTGCGGACCTTTTATCCGCCATTGACTACCTGAGGTCACGCTCCGACGTATCGGACTATGGCATCGGCTGCATCGGATACTGCTGGGGTGGAGGTGAGCTGGGGAAGCTGCTTGTCGCGGGCGCTGATCTGGCAGCGGCGGCGATCTACTACGGTGAACCGCCGGCCCTCGACAAGCTGGGGAACGTGCGCTGCCCCGTTCAGGGCCATTACGGAACCGGCGACACCGTGGTCGGCTATGCGTTTGTGCCGGACCTCGAATCGGGGATGCAGGCACAGGGTAAACACTTCGAGCCGTACATCTACGAGGATGCCCCGCACGCCTTCTTCAACGACACCGGCCCTCGCTACCGCGCCGAGCCGTCCAAGCTGGCGTGGGAGCGCACCCTCGCGTTCTTCCAGCAGCACCTGAAAGGTGCACCGGTGGGAGCGCGATAAGAGCACCGTCCCGAGGGATGGCGGCGCTCGTTTTTCGCGGTCGTGGGCTCCCGGATGTTCTAGCCGCCTTGGCGCTCGTTCAGACGTACAACAGCGAGCAGTTCATGTGGATTAATTGGTCCGCATATGGGAGCGGGCCAGATCCAAGAGGCGCTCATTCTCCGAGCTGCCGACGAACCGTGAGGGCGAGGCCCGCGAGCTCCATAACGCCCGCTCCGCCACGAGAGTCGGGCACGAGCCAGCCGGTCGGTCGCTTCGATAACCCGGTGACCGCTGCCATCACCCATCCACGCATCTCCGTTTCAGCCAAGTACTGGATCACGACGTCGACCGACCGACCCTCCAACCGCAGGAACCAGCTCTTCGGGAATTTCCGTGGTGGTGGTCCCCCCTCAACGTGCCCAATGGGTCGGTGTCGATGATCTTGACCATGCCTTCTTTCGTGAAGAGCTTCTTGCTCGCTTTGTCGCTGTCACCCGCCGTGCCTATGGACAGACGGCCCCACTACGACGGGTGCTCAGACTCGGAGATCTCGAGCTGGACATTCTCAATTGGCGGGTGTGTGCAGGTCGGCCCTGACGAGCAGCTCTTCACTGGGATGAGCAAAAGCTCTTGACATCTAAATGAATCCGCTATAGCGTGTTAAACAGATCTCATTGCGAGTGCAGCTTGAATCTGCGCTACCGGACCCATGCTGCGGATCTCTGAACCATTGAGATTAAAAGAAGGAGGAAACCAACGTGAAATTTCCAGTCATTCCCGCGGTCCTCTCAATCTTGGGCATGGCCCTCGTCACACTCCCAGCCGCCCCCGCGCTAGCCGTGACCACCTGTACCTTTACGGATGTCGGCACGACTAGGACCCTGGTCGCCAACTGCGCGACCGACACGACGATCAGCGTGCCAGACGGCTTCACCCTAAACGGGGCTGGCTACACGATTACGGCCAATGACCCTGCTGGCGATCACTTTCGCGGCGCCGTGATCAAGAACGGCGGCCCGGTCGCCAACGTAACCAACCTCAAGGTGACGGCGTCGGGCCTTGCCAATATCTGCGACGCCGGAGACGATCGCCTGCGCGGGATCCTGTTCGAGGGTGCATCGGGATCTATTACCAACAACCAGGTCTTCAACGTGAATCAGGGTCCTAGCGGTTGTCAGGAAGGCAACGCCATTGAAGTTCGTAATGCGCCATTCGACAACACCGGTGCCACCGACAAGGCTGTAACTATCTCTAACAACGTTGTCAGCGGCTACATCAAGAACGGCATTACGGCCAACGGCTCGGTTGCCGCCACGATCACAAACAACATCGTGACGGGCTCAGGGCCAGTGGGAGTTCCTCTTGCTGCGCAGAACGGAATCCAGATCGGATTTGGCGGCACGGCGACCGTTGAGGGCAATACCATCAGTGGCAACGATTACACGCCGAGCAGTTTCGTCGCATGCGGCATGCTGTTCTTCGAGGCCGACGGCGTCCGCCAGTCCAGAAACATGATGAGCAATAACGAGCGGAACCTCTGCAACTTCGGCAGGGGCGGCGGCCAGGCGCACCCCGCGCCGTAGCCAGAGTTTGCAGACAGACAATCGTTGTGCCCCTACGAGACGAGCGGGTGCCCTAACTGAGCAGTTGGGGCGCCCGCTTCAATTTCGACGTGGTTGCCGGATTCGCCGTATACCGCGAACCCCGGCTCGGTTGCTCCCTGCTGCGGATCGCGGGCACGGGGCTGACACATCGCGACGAATCGTGAACTGCAGACCGGTCAAGCTTCTAACGGTTCACCGCGACAACCGCTACGAAGTGCTCCGGCGCACCCTGTCCTGCGAAGCAGGACAGAGAATCTGGAGCCGACTGACCGAATCGTTCCCGTTCGCTTCGCGACCGAAGACCGAGGAGTCTGAGTTGGACGCGTCGCCTCAGCCGAGTAGCTCCCGCGACTCGAGCACTGCTCCGTCCCTTTGCCCCACGCAATGTACGCTGGCGGCTACGCGCTTCACGAGCCGTGTCGGGGCCAGAAACAGCCCGGCGGCCCGCTCCGTGCCCGTCGGCGGCTGGGCTACCCGGAACAGGCAGATCCCATCGCCTTCGAGTATTGACTGTGACGATAACGTGTGTTACTATAGTTACACAGGTTATTGGATGCCCTATGATGGACGAGCCGGCGGTCGAGCGAGAGGTACGGTCACGATTCCCGGAGGGTGCGGTCCAGCGCGTGGTCTTCATGCGCTACGGCGACGATCCGGCTATCGAGCCGGGCCGGGTGGGCATTCGCCTGGTGATCGATCCGGCGAAACCAGTCGAGGGCGGTCCAGACGCACTGGCAGCATTTCACCACGTGCATGAGGATGCGATCCGAAAGTTGGCCGGCGATCTGCCAAAGCTGCTCCCGGAGCACTCGCGGCTGGAGTTCTCAGACGGCGACAAGTCGCTCTTCATGATTGGCTTCGGCGGACCGGATGAACGTCCCGGTGAGCTGACACCCGTCATGGCCCGTCTCGCTCCGACCGACCTCGAGACGCTGGACACGCTGATCACGGCCGGAATCGCCACGAGTCGCGCTGACGCCGTGCGCTGGGCTCTCGCTCGCATTCGAGAACGGCCAGCCTACGGCCAGCTCAGCCAGAGAGTCCGCGAGATCAACGAGCTGAAGGCGCAGTTCTAAGGTCCGGATGACAATTTCGGAGTACCATCGTGGGAGTGAAGCGGGGCATGTGAGCAAGCGTGGCGGCTGGCGGCGCGCACCATCTATTCAGGTTGCTGTGCGTCATCAGTACGCTCAGCGCGTTCCTGACGTCCCAAGCGCCGCTGATACCCCCAAGCGCCATCGCAGGATCGACGATCCAGCCGGCCGCACCTGCGGATACATCGTCACCTGAGACCATTGCCGCCCGCACCGCTTCACTTCAGATAGGGGCGGGCCCGACGCCGACGCCCTCACAGTGGTCCCTGCTGGACCCGCCACCCGCGCGGTCGGCTCATAGCGCGGTTTGGGACGCCGCCGACGACCAGATGCTGGTGTTCGCCGGGGCGAGCGGAACGCGACTCGATGACCTCTGGGCATACCGCGCCGCCACCGACAGCTGGGTCCTTCTTGGGCCCAGCAACGCTCCGGGCCTGCAGCTCCAGGGCCACACGGCAGTATGGGACTCAGCCAATGCTCAGATGCTGGTGTTCGGGGGCGCCTCAGCTCAAGACGGCGATCTCTGGAGCTACCATCCCGCGACCAATATTTGGCGACAGCCGACACCGTCCGGCGAGGCGCCACGACGACGCAGCTACCACAGTGCCGTGTGGGATCCTGCGTCCGCGCGGATGATCGTCTTCGGCGGCGTCGGCGGAAGCTTCGAGACGATGAATGACGTCTGGGCATTCAGCCCGGCTGCCAACTCCTGGACCGAGCTGCAGCCGGAGCCTCCACGCCCGTTTCCACGTTTCTACCACCGCGCAGTCTGGGACCCGGTCCGCGAGCAGATGCTGGTCTTCGGAGGGGCTGAGCCCTTTTTTGGATCGTACCTCGACGACCTCTGGGCCTATCAGCCTCGCGCGAACACCTGGACCGATCTGACGGGCGACGAGGCGGCGGGACCGCGCGGGCGTCTCTCCTATGCCACC
>JAERMM010000050.1 GCA_016844585.1 Chloroflexota bacterium
CTGCTCTTCATGGCAGGCAAAGACTTCGGGAGCCTCCAGCAGCGTTCCCGTTCCTGGCGTCTCTTTATGAAGCACGTCGCGCCTCGGCTGGCCGAGCTCAAGCCGGACCGGGTCGCCCCTGGTGGCTGAAACCGCCTGACTGCCGTACATAATGCTACAATGTAGCACTATGTACGAATAGGCGTACGCGACCTGCGACAGCACGCCAGCGTATGGCTTCGGCGCGTCAACGCGGGTGAGAGCTTTGAGATCACCGACCGCGGCAGGCCGGTGGCGGTCTTGACCCGTTGCCAGCGAATGGGCGAGACCGGCTCATCGCCACTGGCCGGCTCATTCCCGCGCAGGGAGATCTCTGGCGGATACTGACATGATTCCCGTCAGCGACGGATTGCTGCAGGTTGCCGCGCAACTGGTTTCCAGTCGCGCTCAGGACACTCGACGCGATCCACCTCGCGGCCGCACTGAGTCTTGAGGGGGATCTTGGTCGCCTCGTCACGTACGACCTTCGGATGGCGAGCGCAGCGCGAGAACTCGGCATCCTCGTCGATATGCCCGGCCGTCTGTAGAGCGACCCGCGCGCGCACGTCGGCACGGCGCTATCGCAGATCCCAGTCGTGGACGTTCCAGCTGAAGATGCCGCTGCTGCCCGGCGAGCTGGTTCGCGGCACGCCGCTGAGCGCGGCCACGTGCGCCACGGAGTTGATGCGGTACGCCAGTGGGATGGATGGCAGCTCGTCGGACAGCATCTGGGCCATAGCCACCCGCTGCTGCATGCGCTCGTCAGGTTTCAGCGTGCCCTGAAACGCCGCGAGCACGCGGTCGTACGCCGGGTTGGACCAGCCGCCACGATTGTTCCCCGCCCAGCGGTTCCCCGGCCCGGCGATCGACGGTGTGCTGAACGCACCCAGGATGCTCGCCTCGGACAGTCCCACGGAGTAGTGGAACAGGGAAGGGAATGTGGAGCGCGCCTGGCCGTCCTGAGCTTGCGCGGCGGGCAACACGCTCTCCTGGATATCGAAGCCGCCCTGCCGCCAGACGCTTGCGACCGCGCCGCGCTCCTTTTCGTTCCGGTCGCCGCCGCTGGTCCTCAGATCGATGCTCAATCGACCGTCCGGCCCGGTGAAGAGTCCGTCCGCGCCCTTTACGAAGCCTGCCTCGACCATCAACTGCTCGGCAGTGCGAACGTCGTGCGCATAGCGCGTAATCGCGCGCTCGACCAGCGGGTAGAACTCCAGGCTGGGAGGGAAAACGCTTTCCGCGGGTATCCCTTCGCCTTCGTAGACCGCCTGGTTGATCTCGTCCTCGTCCAGCGCATGCGCGAGCGCCTTACGGACCCGCGCGTCCAGCACCGCCCGCGGCGTGACCAGATCGGGACGGAATTGAACCGCCATGCCTGTCCAGGCCTGCGCCGAAGAGATGACGGAGCCGGCCCCGGTCGACGCCCAGCGGCGCTTCAGCTCGAGGCCCTGCTGAAACTCGATCGCCTGGTCCATCGCGATGTGGACGTCTCCAGCCATCACAACCACCAGCCCTGCGTTGCCGTCCGCGACGAACGTCACCCGGACACGGTCGATCTTAGGCCGCCCGAGCGCGTGCCCCTCGAACGCAGTCCCCTCGATCACCGAGCCCGGCTCCCAGCGCGCAAGGCGAAACGGCCCGAGCCCGATGTAGTCGCGCGTCCAGAACCCGTTGGCGGAGAACGCGTCCCACCGCCCATCGGCCTGGGCGTCGCGGAACGGCGCTTCGAGGATGTGGCGCGGAAGCGGCGCCAGGCCAACGAGGTGGCCGCCCGACTGCGTAACCCCGGCATCCGGATACAGCCGCCGCCAGCGGATGACCACGGTGCGACCGTCTTGGGCAACGACGTCCTCAATTTGATTGAGCGGCGCGACCGTGTTGATACCCAGCTCGGGCGTCGAATCGACCTGCCAGGCGAAGGCGAAGTCCTCAGCCGACAGCGTGGAACCGTCGTGCCAGGCAAGGTCGGGCTTCAGCGTGTAGCGCGTTTCCATGCGGCCGTCCGGGAAGACCTGCCAGGTGTCTGTATCGAGCTTAGGCAGCGCCTCCGCGAGGTACGGGCGTGCCACGCCTCGATCGTCCACCAGGTCGAGCATCGCGTTGAAGAGGCGAATCGAGGTGGAGACCGTCGTACCGGAGCCAGGGCTAGCGCCCGCGGCAACCGACTTCGGCTCCGCCGAGACCGCGATCTGCAATGTTCGCTCCGCAGGTCGGGCCGGGGCGCCGCCGTCCGGGGCTCCTGACCGAGTGCTCGCCGAAGGGGAAGGTCCGCACGACGTGAGAATAAGCAGACCCGCAACAGCCACTCCGCGGATGAGCGGTGCTTTGTTCCCCGTCTCTCCGGGAGAGCGACGGGTAACATAGGAGGCCACACATCCTGGCTTCACGGCATGCTAGCCGGAATGGCAGACACCCTGCGCGGCTCGGGTGCTCGCCATTGCTTGAGCGGCCTACCCTCGGACAGGGCGCGCAGCTCGCGCTCCCAGACCTTGCGCCGCAGGGCGACTCCGGCGTCCGAGCGGCCGAGGTGCTCGTTCTCGTGGTCGGGAATCGCCCCCTGGCCTGCTTGCACCACGTCGTCCTCGAGGTTGATCAGGCTGGTGTTGGGCAGGCCGAAGTCATCCATCTCGGCCTCGCCAGAGAGCACTTTGTAACTGAGGCGAACCGTGCGGAACGGGTCGTCCAGCGCCGGATCGTACGTCGTGCGCGTCTCTGGCATCTTGTCGCCGACCGCGAGGATGTGGTCGACGTTGAACGAGAGATGGTGCTCGTCGTCGATTGGGACGCGCCAGGAGAGATGGTCGCTCGGCGAGCTGTCCTGCAACTCGATCCATCCGACGGGCGCCAACCGGTAGCTGATGTTCGGCAGGCCTTTGTTGTCGCGGCTTACCCGCCCGTTCGGCCAGGAGACCTCCTGCTGAACGCCGAACTCCGTCTCTTTGGCAGTGTACGTCGGCGATCCATCCGCCCACCAGGGCCACGGATCGTCCGCGCGGCGATGGGTAAACGGCACGTGCAATGGGTCGTTTTCGATGTTGTTGAAATAGTTGCAGTCCCGCACGTAGGTGGTGACCTCCAGCACGCCCGGCGTCTCCAGGTCCGGGAACCGTGGGAGCGGCGGCGCTGTGCCCTCGCCCAGGTAGGCGAAGATGAGCCCCAGGTATTCCTCCGTTGGATACCCACGGATGCGGATCCGCTCGCAGAACGGCTCGGGCTCGCCTGGCTGTTCGACACATTGACCGCTGGCGTCGTAGGCCCAGCCATGGTAGCGACAGCGGATGCTGTCTCCCTCAACCCAGCCAATGGAGAGCTGCGTGCGACGGTGGGCGCAGCGGAAGTCAACGACGTGGGGCACCGCAGTGCTGAGTGCTGAGTGCTGAGTGCTGAGTGGATGAGGGCGCGCCTCTCCTCGGTAAAGCGTGAAATCCTCCCCGAGAATGCGGATGGGCTTGGCCTTCCCTGCCGTCAGATCTTTCGCGAGGTGCACGGGCTGCCAGAACGTCCGCATGAAGCGGCCTGCCAGCGTTCCGGGGCCTGCGTGGTACAGGTCCTGCCAAGGGACACTCGCGTCCGACCGATCAAGACTCGCAATCACGATTCGCCTCCGTGCCTGCTCTCCCTTCCCTCATAGGGAAGGAGGTTGGGGGGTCAGGTTACTCAACATCTCTTGCTCGAACTCGCCGAGGATGACGCTGTATTTGGTCACGCCAGCACGGCGGGTCCCGGGACGCCACGCGCCGCGGAGCGCTTTGTCCTGTTCCACGGCGATTTCGAGGCAGTCATTCAGCTCGACGTCCCGAAACACGTTGAAGGGGTCCTCACCGCGCTGCACGCGCGCCAGGTTCTCTTCGAGCATCTGCCGATAGAGCAGCACGCCGCGGTCGCCGCGACCGAGGTGCTCAACGCTCCGGTTCGTGAGCGGCCCCTGCGAGTACCACATGAGAATGTCCTGCGCCACGATGGCGCTCATGTCCTCATACGGCGGCTCGCCGTTCACTTCAAGGCGCGGACACGGTACTTCGAAAACAGGCGGCGCCTCGTGCCGCTTCGGCACGTCGCCGTAGGTGCAGTATGAGAACTCCATCGTGTGCGTGTCGTCGACGGGTACGCGCATGAAGAAGATGGTGTGCGTGGTATTGCCAGCCTTCTCGCCCAGCGGGAAAACGAGTGGGTGGCCGAGCGCCCACATCTCATGCTCTTTGGTGACACCGCCACGCTGCCGCCGCTTGGTAATGCCGTACTCGCTGCGGTCGAACCCCACGTCCACGTGGACGAGCTGGCGTCGGACCCATTCCGGGTGGCCCACCCGCTCGGCCACGTAGTTGTCGAGATGCGTGTGCAGCCACTCGGAGTGCTGTGGGTCAGCGGAGTTCTCCATCACCTGCAGCCAGTTGCACGGGATGATCCCGATGCCGACGTCCTTCGCCACCTCGTCGTCCAGGAACATATCCCACCGCGGCAGCAGCGGTGCTGGCGAGGGCCCCAGGTAGGCGAAGATTACTCCCCCGAGCTCCTGCACCGGGTAGGCAGGAATGCGAATGCGCTCGTGATACGTGCTGGACGGATCCACCGTCTGTTCGAAAGGCTGCGCGATGCACTGCCCGCTGCTGTCATACATCCAACCGTGGTAGCTGCAGCGCAGCCCCTCCTGCTCCGGTACGCCATAGAGCAGGCCGGCGCTGCGGTGCGCGCAATGCGCCCCGACTAGCCCAAGGCGGTCCTGCTGGTCACGATACAGCACGAGCGTCTCGCCCAAGAGCTTCACGAGCCGAGTTCCTGGCCCCTGAAGCTGTGCGGACGCCGCCACCGGGTGCCAATAGCGCCTCAGCAGCTCGCCCATGGGCGTGCCCGGTCCGACACGCGTCAGCCTTTCGTTTTCCACTGTGGTTGGCATCTGTCCCCCCGACAACCTGTCACGACGGATTGTGTCGGTGCGGCATCAGCGCGTCAAGCGCAGCATCCGACCGGGCAATCTCGGGTGCACCTCGATCGTCACATCTTCGCCCACATGGACGAGACTCATCAACGGCTCTCGCGCTCTGCCCGGACCGCGTCTTCGATCGCTTCACCCAACTCAACCGGCTCACGCCGTTTTATCCGCTCGCGCATTTCCTCAAGCGTGAGCGTCCCATCCGTCGGTAGCGCTCCCGCTCCTGGCGGCGCTTCATGAAGTACGCCGCGCCTCGGCTGGCCGAACTCGAGCCCGACAGGTCGCCCTTGGTCGCTGAAACCGCCTGACCTGCCACATTTGTGCTATAATGTAGCACTATGAAACAAATCGGGGTTCGCGAGTTGCGGCAGAATGCCAGCGAATGGCTTCGGCGCGTCAACGCGGGTGAGAGCTTTGAGATCACGGATCGCGGACGGCCGGTGGCGATCCTGGCGCCCTTGCCCCAGGGCGGCACGTTCGAGCGTCTGCTCGCGTCTGGGAAGATGACTCCCCCACGGGGTGACCTGCTAGATCTCGGCCCGCCACTCCCACCGGAGCCGGGCAAGCCGCTGCCGTCCGAGATCCTCGAGCAGATGCGTGCAGACGAGCGCTAAGGCGGTCTACCTCGACTCCTCAGCGCTCGTGAAGCTGGCGGTCGAGGAGCCGGAATCGTCGCACCTAAAAGGTTACCTTGCCAACCGGCTTCGCCGCGTGTCGTGCGCACTCGCACGGGTTGAAGTCGTGCGCGCAGTTCGGCCGCACGGTGTGGATGCGGTCGCAGGCGCCCAGATCATGCTCGGTGACGTATACCTGCTGGGCATCGATAACCGCGTTCTCGACACCGCGGCGCAGCTGAACCCAATCGGCCTCCGCAGCCTCGATGCCATTCACCTCGCGGCCGCTTTGAGCCTACAGGAGGATCTCGGTCGCCTCGTCACGTACGACCTTCGGATGGCCAGCGCAGCGCGGGAACTCGGTATCCTCGTCGACACGCCGGGCCGCCCGTAGCGAAGGCCTCCACCACGTGACACGGGTGACAGGTTCGGGCTGGCGCACGTTTTCGCGGTCGGCATGGTGCAGCCAGGTCGATTTGCCAGTCCCACGAGGTCCGAACAAGAAGAAGCTTTGGGGCGGCAGCTCGAAGAATCGATGCTGAAATTCCGTTTTGCGTCTCATTACACCGTGCGCCCGGTGCGCGGAAACCGCTACGGGCGGCGGCACCTGGGACGCAACCGACAACGGCGGCCAGATCGAATACGAGAACGAGGACCCCGGACGGGGGACAGGGGACAGGGATTGTGCTCGCTTCACGATGGGCGAACTGGAGGTAGCTGGAATGGAGACAAGCAACCGAACCACGGTCGGTCCCGTGAGCGTGCGCAAGATCGGACACATCGTCTTCCGGGTGCGAGACGTCGAGCGCTCCGTGCGCTTCTACACCGAGATCCTTAACTTTCGCATCACGGAGCCGGGCAGGAATGGCATGGTCTTCCTCAACATCGGTGGCGACCACCACACCATCGCCCTGATGCCCGCGGGCGAAGGGGATGGCGCGGTCCTCCCAGGCGAGGCCAACCTTGGGTTCGACCACTTCGCGATGGAAGTCGAAAATATCGATCAGCTGATCGCCTTTCGGGAGTTTCTGAAGGCACGGGGCGTGACGATCGTCAGCGAAGGCAGGCGTCCCCAGGGCGCGCACATCGGAGTGGAGTTTCTCGATCCCGACGGCTACAACCTCGAGCTGTACTGCGAGATGGACCAGGTTGGGTCCGAGAACCGCCCGCGGCCCTTTGACCGCTCAAACATCGCGCGCACGCTCGAGGAGGCGCGGGACAACCCACTCCCAAAGAGCTGGTAGCGAAGCTACATTGGGGCAGCCAGGACCTCGCCCACCTCGCAGCGGAAGCCCGGCAGGAGCGATGACTCCAGCGCATCGCCGCTGTGAAGCGTGGCCACGGGAGGCAGGGCAGTCATCCTCACCCACGTGATCGCATTCAGTGAGCCGATTTCGTCTGAGAATGCGATGGGCATGATTGGCCAGTTCGATATCGTCTTGAATGGCTCTGACAACTTTCCGACGCGATCATTGGGTAATCCAACTACAGGGCGACGCCTCGCATTTTGGCGACCGGAATTACCAGGGCTCTTCGGGCGATTGACAGGCCGCGGCCTCCCCAAATAGACTGGCGCTTGAACCCGACGGGCGGTCCACTATCAACGTCGGCACTGAATCAACGAACGGAGGCAAGAGTCATGGCGAGTCCAGCAGCAACTGAAACGGGAGGCGCCGCGGCGCGCGTGCCGACCCCAGCCGGCTTCCACCACGTGAGCGTGCCCGTCAAGGATCTCAAGCAGGCCCAGCGCTTCTTCATCGACGTAATGGGCGGCGAGTTTATTTTCGATGCGGGCGGCTTCGCTGAAGTACGCTGCGGGGGAATGGTCATCGGATTCTCCCAGGCTGACGGAGGCTGGACGGCCCCCGATGCTGAGTTCCCACACTACGCGTTCCTCATCGATGCCGAGGACATGTGGCCCATGAAGGCGCGCCTCGAGGCGAACGGTGTCCCGACGCACGCCATCTGGACGCGAAATGGCTACACCGGGCTGATGTACTTCCGCGACCCGTCGGGCAATCTCTTCGAGCTGTACTGCCCGCGGGTCCGGGACGAGGACGCGCCAAAGATGGTGCGCCGCGGGCAGGATGGCTTCGCTCCACCCGTTGGCTCCCTGAGCTACGACTGGCAGCGTTGAGCGTGCAGACACAAGCGCCCAACAAGGCATTCAGCGGCTACTACCATCGAGACGTGCCGGAAGAGGACGCAGAGTTGACGCACGTCGGTCCCGGAACACCCTGCGGAGAGTACCTGCGCCGATTCTGGCATCCGGTCTTCTGGTCCTCCGAGCTGAAGGACCTCCCGAAACGCATTCGCATCCTCGGTGAGGACCTCGTCATCTTTCGGGATGGGCGTGGCGAGATCGGACTCCTGGCGCTCCATTGCAGCCATCGTGGAACGTCGCTCGAGTATGGGATGGTCGAGGGCCACGGAATTCGGTGCTGCTATCACGGCTGGCTGTATGACGTGGACGGCCGGCTGCTGGAAGCCCCGGGTGAGCCGCCTGACAGCACATTGTCGGAGCGCATCGTCCATGGGGCCTACCCGACACTGGACTACCACGGACTGGTCTTCGCCTACATGGGGCCACCCGAGAGCCGACCCGATTTTCCCATCTACGATTCGTTCGAGCTTCCCGGCTACCACCTTGCTCCAAGCAGTCGACCGAAGCGCGATGAGCTCAGCATCGACAGCGCCAACTGGCTGCAGCTTGCGGAGAACAATATCGACGTCGTGCATGCGGTCTTCCTCCACTACCCGGAGGTTGCCCGCGCGGTGCTGGCCCAACACCGGCCGAGCGCCAACAGCGATCTTTCGATGGACGACTACTTCAACCGGGGGCTGCCCGGATGGGACGCCGCGCTCGCGCGGGT
This sequence comes from Chloroflexota bacterium, assembly GCA_016844585.1. GTDB lineage: Bacteria > Chloroflexota > UBA6077 > UBA6077 > SHYK01 > JAERMM01. The sequence continues at coordinate 8,436 of JAERMM010000050.1, forward strand.
GCGGGACGAGTTCCAGCACGAGATCATCGAATGGCAGGAGAGCCCGCTGGGCGTTCTGGCCACCGAGGCGCGGCCGAGCGGAGATCTCGTCTGGGTACGCCTCACGGACTACATCCTGCCGAACGTCAGCCAGTTCCCGCCGCACCGCTACGAGAAGGCGGCAGAGGAGGTCGAGTTCGAGCCGCCGGACATGACCGGCTGGACGGTTCCGATCGACGATACACACACCATCGACTTCAGCTTCAGGCACGTGCGCGACGGAGACAGTCCGGTCTGGAGCGGCGCGTTCGCGCAGGCTGGCAACGTCAAGATCAACCGCGGCGTGCTCAGATCCAACGCTTCGCTCGAGCGGAGCTACGAAGAGCGGCAGCGTCAGCCCGGGGACTACGAGGCGCAGCAGAGCCAGCGCGCCATCGCCGTCCACGCCGCCGAGCATCTGGGGTCCACCGATCGCGGCGTCGTCCTGGTCCGCAAGATGATCCGCGAGGGGATCCGCGCCGTACAGGCGGGTCGCGAGCCGCTACGACCGACAGCTGGGACGGACGGAAGGGTTGCGACCTACTGTCGGAACACTATTCTCAACGTCCCATCGACGAACGGGGGTTCGGCGCGGCGCGAGCAGCTCCGGAGCACGATGAGGGGAATCGCGGACGCGGTCCTTCGGAAGGGCTGATTACCCAGCGGGACGCTAGCTCGGAGATATCATCTCGTCGGCCCAGTCGAGCGCCAGCGAGACAGCATTGAGTGTCGCGCACGCCCCCAGCGTCAGTAGTATGGACTGGTAGATCTCCTGTCGGCTGGCGCCCTCGTCGACGGCCCGCGCGCAATGCGCTTTGAAGTTGCTCTCCTGTCGGGCAGTGGTGAACCCCGCAAGAAGGATCAGCTCGCGCGTCTTGGCATTGAGCGGGCCCGAGCGGTCGATCTCGCCCCGCATCGCCTGGAATGCGTCGCAAACCCCCGCGGATGCGCGTCGGATCCGCTCTATTGAGCCCGATCGTGTCCTATCGGCCATCCAGCCCTCCTCCGTATTTCAGTCGGGCGTATTTCAGTCGGGCGTATTTCAGTCGGGCGCGTTTCAGTCGCGATCCCACGTGTGGGAGTTGCGCGAGTACGTCCCGACGCCGCCGCTGGCGGCGTAGTCGTCGCCGAGAGCCCGCACCCCTTTGAGCATTGGGGCAGACGCCACGTTGAAATAGAGCGGCATCAGAGGCAGGTCATTCGAACCGATCTCGCCAAGCTGCCTCAAGATCTGACCCTGCTGCGCTTCGTCGAGTGCGCGCTGGAGCGAGTCGATCAGCCGGTCGAGTGCAGGGTTAGCGTAGTGGGTAACAGTAGGGCCCTCCCATCGGTTCTCGGGTCCGGGATGCAGGCGGGAGTCGAGATAGAGGAAGGGCTTCTCGTTGGCGTTCCGCGCGCTGATCTCCACGCCCGGAAACTTCGACTTCCACTCTCGGTCGCGGTACAGCGCAGGCGCCGGCAGCAGCTCGCTGACGTCCGCGCCGAGCTGCCGCCAGTAATTGGAGACCAGCGCGACTTCGACGGCGTTGACCTGAGGGGCACGGACCTCGAAGGCGAGCTGCTCGCCCGCCTGGTTGACCAGCCGTCCGTCAGACCCAGCGCGCCAGCCAGCACCGGCGAACTCCTGCACGGCTCGGTTGACGTCATAGCGATAGGCCGCGAACGGCGCGCCCACCGCGGCCGCGCGGGGATCATTTTTGCGCATGAACGAGTCCGCGCTGGTATCCGGAAGTCCGGCGAGCAGTGTCTCCCCAACGGTTTCACGGTCGAGTCCGTAGACTAGCGCGCGCCGAATGCGCACGTCCTGGGAGAGGACCGGCGGTCTACCAAATTCGGGAGAGAATTGCACCGCTGCGTACCACCAGTTCTCCTGCCTATCGGCCACCGTGCCACCACCATCCACGTTCCACTCCCTTCGGATCTGGGCGACAGTATCGGGTGGAAGCGTCCGCTCGCCGGCGATGTCGATAGCTCCTGCTTTGAGGTTGGCCAGGATCGTGTTTGAGTCGGAAATCGTCCTGAGAATAACGCGGTCGATCTGGGGACGGCCCAGGAAATAGCCGTCGAAGGCTTCGAACACCTGGTTTTGCCCTAGGCCGAACTCCACAAGGCGGAACGGCCCTAGGTTGACGTAGTCAGTGGTGAAGTAGGGCTCCTTGAGGAACCCCGCCTTTTCGCCGTCGAATGCCTCGGCCAGAAGGTGCCGGGGATAGGGCCAGAGGTCCCGGTGGCCGATATCGCGCGCCCGATAGTAGGTGCTCCGGAACGTGACCAGCAGCGTCCGCGGATCCTGTGCACGAACCTCAGATGCTTGCCGCATGGCTGAATCGATGGTCGAGAGGAGCTCGGGATGCTTAAAGATCTCAAAGCTGAATGCCAGATCGTCCGCTGTGAGCGGTGTTCCGTCCTGCCACTTCGCGTCGGGGCGCAGCTTCCAGATTGTCTGCAAGCGACCGTCCGGTAGGATGGAAATGGAGCCATCGTCGAAGGACGGGAGCTTCTCGGCGAGACGCGGCTCGACGCCGCCCTGGCGGCCGTCGGTAACGAGGCCGACCGTGTGGATCTCCGCCAGCGCCGCGCCCCCGCCGGAGGTGTTCGAGAAGTCCCACGGCCCGTAGAGCTGCACGCCGTTGAGCTGAGCGATCGTGAGGGTCTTCGTGGCCCGCGGCGCTTGCTGTGCGGCCCCATCTGCAGGCGCCGCGTTTCGCGCGGGGGTGGCTGGTGCACATCCGGTAGCCAAGGCACCGATCGCGACTATCACGCCACAGGCAATTCGCCACATGAGAACCCCCCTCTATCGCTGGCCGAAGTGGCCGCGGCAATGCAACGTCCGGAGCCTACGGTACGCACTCGAGGTGAATATACTATGTTCCTCTCCAACCGCGGTGAGAGGCGTTAGGGGGGTCTTCATGATGCAAACTGCTGCTGATCGGGATCTGCGGATCTCCTATCTCGACCACTTCAACGTGCCCGTGCGCGACATGAACGTGGCGCGCAAGTTCTACACGGAAGTCCTCGGAGGCGTGGTCGTTCACGAGGCCTCCTGGTATCTCGTGCCGGACCGGTCCGGCAACGGCAGCAGCCCGGGCGCTCACCTCGATATCAAGCTATTCAGAGGCAACGGCATCCTGCAGCCGTACTACCAACCCTGGGGCCAACCCTCGCTCCATCAGGTCCACCCTCATGGCGCCTTCCGGGCCGCCAGCCCAGAGGCTTTCGGCGCCTTGATCCGGCGACTCAGCGAGCACCAGATCCCTCACCTGCTGTTGTCAGAGGAACCGACCGATGCGTCCGGTCGTGCGTCAGCTTCGGCCTTCCTCCGCGACCCCGACATGAATCAGATCGAGGTGAGCTGCACGGGCTATGCGCTCCAGGAAGACGCCTCGGCAGGCGAGTTCGATCCGACCCTCCAGTACTATCGCTGGGCCGACTGGCGAGCGCAGGTACCCTACGGTGGCCCCCCGGAGCAGTTACTCGAGCGAGGTCGCGGT
>JAERMM010000258.1 GCA_016844585.1 Chloroflexota bacterium
GCCCGCGCGATGTAGTTCGGCTCTACGTACTCGACGAGCGGCGACCGAGACAGCCGTTCGATCGCGCCGCGCTCGTCACCAGGTCGCGTGCGCTTCAAACGTGCGCCCGAGCGACCGACCGCCCGCACGTCTTCCAATGCCTCGGCGCTCTCGACGTCCGCGACCGCCACGGGGTCGGCGGCTGCGCGAAACTTCACGATCAGTTGTCCGGGCACGCGCTCCGCGTTCAGGTCGCCAGTCCGTACGAGGGGCGGGATAGGTTGCTGCACGGGCTCAGAGGAGGGCGCCGCGCTCAGGACGCTGGGCGTCAGCACGATAGCTGCGATCAGCATCGGAAAGATTCGTGAGCGCAGGGCTTTCGCAGAGAACCAGGCTAGGAGTTACTGCCCATCGCCGCGGGATCAACAGAAACCCGACGCTCCTGCGATGAAGCCCCTAAGTCTACTCATTGTGTCTGCGCGATGAACGATTCGGTACAGCTATTTGTTACCGACGTCCATTATCACCTTTGGAGAGCAACCCCTCCGCATCGAGTGATTCATTTCACGGGGCGGTATGACCGTTCCTGGTAGTCGGTCGCCCGCCTTCCAGTGCAGGCCTCCGTTAGACAGCGCTATTGGCAATCGACGGAATGAGCAAGGACGTTTCGTCCTGGTTCGCGAACACCTCAACGCGTGGGCGCTCGCGCCGGAGCAAGTCTACGATTGATCGAGTACCGGCGTGTACTCACCGGCGAGCATTTGCGTTAACTTCGGGCTCAGATTCTCGTCGAAGAGGAGCTTCACACCACGGGATTCGAGATGCGCCGTTCTCGTGCCGCGGCGAATGCCAGGCAGGCTCGAATATCGTCGCGAGTGAGGTCCGGAAAGTCGGCCAGGATCTCATCCTCACTCATGCCGCCTGCCAGGTACTCCAGCACGTCATAAGCCGTGATCCGGGTCCCCCTGATACACGGCTTTCCGCTCCGCACCGAAGGACTGACCATGATTCGCTCTTGCCAGTTCATGACTTCGATTGTACCGCGAGGGTAAGCAGCCGAGGAAGCTGACTAGGTATGGCTGCGAGGCCTGTCGGACTGCGGCGAGCGCTTCTTCTCTGGTCGCAAACGTTCCGGCTACTACATCACCCGAAACGCAATGTACCGGCGCGATCCACGGGTCAGGCTGGGCCTATGATCTCTTCCAGGCTGATCGCGATGTGTGGAAACGCCACGGGAGCAATCCGTTCGCCCGCACGATGGGTTGCGGCGACCCCGTACCCGATTGGAGAGGGCTCGCGGTGGACGCGAACGACGGAGCGCCCCAGGTCGACGATCCAGACCTCTTGCACCCCTTCGCGCGCATACAGCGGCAGCTTGACCCGACGGTCGTAGGCCTCCGATGAATCGGAGACCTCCACGAGCAGGAGCACGTCGCTCGCCTTCGGGTGTCCGCTAGCGTAGAAGTCAGGGCGCGGCTGCAAGAGCATCAGATCCGGCACGGGCTCCGAACGATTGCTCAAGCGCACCGGATTCTGCACCCAGACGTGAGCCAGGTCGCCAAAGAGTCGGACGAACAAACCAGTCGTGCGGCCTACGCAGGAGGCGTGGCGATCGCCTATAGGTGGCATTTCGACAATCTCGCCTTCAATCAGCTCGACGCGGTCGTCCTCGGCCAGAATGCCAGTCTCGGCCATGCGGTAGTAATCCACCACCGTGAACAGACGTCTCGCTCGTTCGACTGCCATTTCCGGGCCTCCGCCCGAATTATACCGACCGATGTTGGACACCACATGCGCCCCTGACGAGGCTTCGGAGGCCTGTTTGCTGAGTTGAACGGGTTCAGGCGCTTAGGATCTCCTCCGTGGGCGGTACGCCGCGGCGTTCCACGCTCAGCCACGCTTCACGACGGACCTCGATATCTAGATCGGCGCACGCAGAGAACGCTGACCGAGTCCTGCAAACGCTCCCAGGCGTTTGGAGCCCCGGTGCGGCGGCCGATTGACAGTGACAATGCACAACAGTGTGCTATTCTGTACAAGATATAACAATTGGAGGGTGACATGGGCGGGCGTAAACCTATGACGCAAACCATCAACGTCTCCCAGGCCAGGCAGGAATTCAGCCAACTGCTCAACAAGGTATTTCGCAAAGAAGCACGGGTGATTGTGGAGAAGAGCGGCATCCCGGTGGTAGCAATTATCTCGGCCCAGGATTTCCAAAGACTCAACCGTCTCGAGGTTGAGTGGGACGAGCCGTTCAAGGCATTAGATGAAACCCGTGCTGCGTTCCAGGATGTGCCGGATGAGGAACTGGAGCGGGAAGTAGCCAGGACCCTGGCGACTGTCCGGGCCGAAAGACGAAAGGAGCTCGGGGCGCGCAGCCGGAAGCAATGATCGCCGCTGTGGTTGACACCAATGTGTTAGCCTCAGGGTTCGTAGCCCGCTAGCGTGCCGCGCGCGAACAACCTACCGGCGCGATCCACGGGTCAGGCCGGGCCTAGGATCTCTTCTATCTTGATCACGATGTCTGGAAACGCGGCGGGGGCAATTCGTTCGCCCCGACGATGGGTTGCAACGAGCGCATACCCGGTTGGGGAGGGCTCGCGGTGGACGCGAACCACGGAGCGGCCCAGGTCGACGATCCAAACCTCTGGCACCCCTTCGCGCGCATACAGCGGCAGCTTGACCCGACGGTCATAGGCCTCAGAAGAGTCGGAGACCTCCACGAGCAGGAGCACGTCGCTCGCCTTCGGATGGCCGCTGACGTAGAAGTCAGGGCGCGGCTGCAAAAGCATCAGATCCGGCACGGGCTCCGAGCGATTGCTGAGGCGTACCGGATTTTGCACCCAGACACGAGCCAGGTTGCCAAAGAGTCGGAAGAACAAATCAGTCGTGCGGCCCACGCAGGAGGCGTGACGATCGCCTATAGGTGGCATTTCGACAATCTCGCCTTCAATCAACTCGACGCGGTCGTCCTCGGCCAGAATGCCGGTCTCGGCCATGCGGTAGTAATCCGCCACCGTGAACAGACGTCTCGCTCGTTCGACTGCCATTTCCGGGCCTCCGCCCGAATTATACCGACCGATGTTGGACGACACGCGCGGGCGAGAGATGGCGCCGACACGGAGATGTATGATCGCGGCAGGGCTCGGCCCACCCGGACCACCGCGGCAGGCAACATGGAATCTGACAACGAAGATTCTTTCGACCGAAAGCAGCAACGGCGTCGGGGGATGCTTCGCGTCACCCGGCTGCACGAGGACGACGGCTCCTTTGACCGCGCTTTCTGGGCCACCGTCCCCCCTGAAGAGCGGCTCGAGCTCGTTTGGGATATGGTGATCGAGTCTCTCACCTGGCGAGGACTTGATGGCGGTCAATCGCGACTTCAGAGATCTGTTTGCCGAGTTGAACGGCTCAGGCGCTGACTATCTCCTCGTGGGCGGGTACGCCGTGTCGTTCCACGCTGAGCCGCGTTTCACGAAGGACCTCGACATCTGGATCGACGCAAACGCAGAGAATGCTATACGAGTCCTGCAAGCGCTCCGAGCGTTTGGGGCCCCGGTGCACGACCTCAGCCCTGAGGACCTTTCACAGCCTGGTCTGATCTTCCAGATCGGCATCGCTCCCAACCGGATTGATGTGATGACCAGCATCGATGGGGTTACGTTCCGTGAAGCGTGGGCCGGGCATGTGGAGACTCTGTACGGAGACCAGGAAATCCAGGTTATCGGTAGGGAACACCTCATCCGAAACAAGCGCGCCTCCGCGCGGCCCCAGGACCTCATCGACGTCGCCTTGCTCGAAGGCAGCGCGAGATAGAAGCGTCGAGCCAGGGTCAGGCTGGGCCTATGACCTCTTCGACCCTGATCGCGATGTCTGGAAACGCCGCGGGGGCAATCCGTTCGCCCCGACGATGGGTTGCGACGAGCGCGTACCCGGTTGGGGAGGGCTCGCGATGGACGCGAACCACGGAGCGGCCCAGGTCGAAGATCCAGACCTCTTGCACGCCTTCGCGCGCATACAGCGGCAGCGTGACCCGACGGTCGTAGGCCTCCGAAGAGTCGGAGACCTCTACAAGCAGGAGCACATCGCTCGGCGTCGGATGGCCGCTCGCGTAGAAGTCAGGGCGCGGCCGCAAGAGCATCAGATCCGGCACGGGCTCGGAGCGATTGCTTGAGCGCAGCGGATTCTGGATCCGAAGATGGGCCCGACCACCAAATAGCCGGGCGAACAAAACAGTCGTGCGGTCCACGCAGGAGGCGTGGCGATCGCCTATCGGTGGCATTTCGACAATCTCGCCCTCGATGAGCTCGACGCGGTCATCCTCTGTCAGAATGCCGGCCTCGGCCATACGGTAGTAGTCCGCCACAGTGAACTGACGTTTCGCTCGTTCTACTGCCATTTTTGGGCCTCCGCCCGGATTATACCGACCGATGCTTGGACGACAGGCGCCCGGGTGAGAGATGGCGCCCGACACGGAGAGGTATGATCGTGGGAGGGCTCCGCCCACCCGAACCACCGCGGCAGGCAACATGAAATCTGACAACGAAGGTCTGTTTGCCGAGTTGAACGGCTCGGGCACAGTTGACTGTATGAACGCCTAGCCTGGAGGGCTTCCGTGGCAAAAGCTTATCTACTGCCGGTCGAGATCGAGCCATTGGCGGACGGGACAGGCTATCTGGCTAGCTGTGAGGAGATCCAGGGCTGCCTCGCCGAGGGCGCTTCCGTCGCTGAAGCGATCGACAACCTGGAGGATGTCGCGCGCATCCTTCTGGAGCTACGAGTCACGGACGGCCTTGGCATCCCGGACCATCTGCAAGAGGCTCCGGAGGGGGCTCTCCACGTTCAGGCCCAAATCCTCATCTCGGTCGGATGACCTATG
>JAERMM010000259.1 GCA_016844585.1 Chloroflexota bacterium
CAGCAGGGCGGCCTCTCGATAGAGGAAGTGCACCGCCTCGGAATACCGCGGATCGCCGAGAAGAATGTCCGCTCCCGTGTGGTTTGAAAGCACCCCGTCAATCATCGTCGTGCGCCACCAGTTTGAGCCATTGGCGATAGAAGCCGCGCACGGACTCCTCGGTGAAGCCGCTCATGTAGCAATCTCCGGGGCCCTTCCAATCCGGCGATGGGGTTGCGTCGAGCCCCAGCTTCATCTGCAGCCACTGCCGTTTGGCCCACGGTCCGCGCAGGCCTCGCGTGATCTGAGCCCAGTTCTCGACGTCATCCTGCTCGAAGGTCCCGCTGACGCCGAAAACGCGCTCGTAGCAGGTACGGGACGTCTTCTTCCACTCGTCGGGCGCGTCGCGATCCATGAAGAGCCAGCTCAGCGCCTCCATTCGGTCGGGCCCGCGTGGCTGCCATTGCCGCAATGAGAGGAAGCTCATCGGCCGATCCGGGCCGCCCCATTCCTCTGGTGTGTGCCCGGCCGTCTCGAGGAAGCTCAAGTTCGGAAAGACGGTGCCCGCGGCAAGGACCATTGAGTCCAGAAGCTCTTGCTGGAGGGCGTCCAGGTTGCGCTTGATCTGGGGCCAGAGCTGCTCGGGCAAGCCGAGGAAGCGAGACGCGGCATCCGGAGTCGGAAGAGACACCAGGGCAGCGCCGTGCCCATTCTGGAGTGACAGTGCCCGGCTGACGGGTCTGGGGCCCTCGGCCAGGTTGAGCTTGTGCAGCCCCATCTGGGTGGAGAAGCCATGCGTCGTGAAGATGTGGTAGCCGTCACCCGCGAAGTTGGCCGCGCCCAGCTTCCAATTCGAATCTGCCAGCCAGCGGATGGGCGGCCCAACGACCTCAACGGCGTCCGTCCGTCCAAAAACCAGGTCCAGGACCCACGCCATCGGTCCGAGATATTCGGCAAGTGACTCGCCCGGATTCCAGCGAGCAAAGATGAAGCCACGATGGGTGTCCACGGTTGCCTCGCACAGCGCGTTCGACGCTCGGTCGAGATGATCGCCGTAGGCCTGTTCGAACGGAACGGCGACCAGCTTCCCCGCGCTGTCGTAGGTCCAGCCGTGGTAGCCGCAGCGAAAGCGAGCGACGCGGCCGGCGTCCTCCTCGCAGACCTTGCGGCCGTGGTGGCGACACACATTCAGGAGAACGTGAACGTGGCCGGAGGTGTCGCGCGAGACGATGACCGGGTCGTCGCCCATTTGCCTGGTTACGAAGTCGCCGTGGCTGGGAATCTCGGACTCGTGCGCCACGAATAGCCAGCAGCTCGGGAAGAGGCGCTCGATCTCCTGGCGGTAGACGTCCGGATCGTTGAAGATCCCGGCGCTGATCAGTTGCCCGCCGTCGCGGACGAAATCCGTTTCGATCCTGGACAAGTGTGCCTCTGGTCATCCTTGTTGCGGGCCTTATGGGCGAGCCACGACGACGGTTTGCATGCTACCGTTCCGCCGCTCACCTTACAAGGAGACATGCGGACACCCGCGCGATACCATTAGGCCATGCCGATACCGTTGCAGCCATTCGGACGGACCGGGCACGAGAGCACGCGCGTCATTTTCGGCGGCGCCGCGCTCTCCAGGGTGAGCCAGGACGTCGCCGACCGCGCCCTCGAGACGCTGCTCGATCATGGAATCAACCACATCGACGTTGCTCCGAGCTACGGTGATGCTGAGTTGCGCATCGCTTCCTGGCTGAAGGCGCACCCGAACCAGTTCTTTGTGGCCACGAAGACCGACGCGCGGGCCGCGGCCGAGGGGCGGGAGGAGCTGCATCGCTCGCTCGACCGTCTCGGGGTGGACCACCTCGATCTGTGGCAGCTCCATAACCTGTCCGATCCGATTCGCTGGGACCGCGCGCTCAGCCCAGGCGGCGTCATTGATGCTGCGATCGAGGCCCGCGAGCAGGGACTGGTCCGCGCGATCGGCGTTACCGGGCATGGCACGCAGGTTGCAGCCACGCACCGACGAAGCCTGCAGCGGTTTGACTTCGACTCCGTACTGCTTCCGTACAACTACCTCACGCTGCGGATCCCGTACTACGCCGAGAACTTCGACGCGCTTCAGCGCAGTTGCCAGGAGCGCAACGCCGCCGTCCAGACCATCAAGTCCATCGCTTACCGGCCGTGGATGGGCCGCGACCGCGTCAGCTCCACCTGGTACCAGCCGCTTTCGGAGCCGGAGGACATCCAGCGCGCGGTCCACTGGGCGCTCGGTCGGCCGGGCATCTTTGTTCTCTCAGTTGGGGACGTCAATCTCCTGCCCCACGTTCTGGCGGCTGCGGAGCGCTTTCAGGTCGCGACACACGACGAAGTGATGCAGGCGATGGTTCAACGGCTCGAGATGGAGCCCATCTTCGTCTGATACAGCGCGGCGTTGTATGCTCGCAGAACGCGACCCTCGGCTTGCTTTCACAGGCTGGTGCTGTCGGAGGTGATGTGTGGCGATTCGGGTAAGGGCACCCCTTGCGTTCGCCGCCCTTGTTGCCCTGCTCGTCAGCGCCGGCGCCGCATTGGCCGCCGCGGACGTCCCAGTGTCTCCCGACGAGGTAGTGCGCGGTGATCCGGCCCGCCCCTGGGTGAGCCTGGTTTTCAACGCCGGCGCTGGATACGAGCCCGCCGTCGAGATCCTGGACACGCTCGCCGATCGGGGCGTGCGAACCAGCTTCTTCCTGCTAGGGTGGTGGGCCGAGCGCAACCACGGTCTTGTGCAGCGAATGGGCGCCGAGCACGAGGTTGCCAGCCACGGGCACAGCGTGTTCGACCTGACCTCCGTTTCGAACGGCGAGGTGGTGGCCGACCTCGAGCGCGCCGACGCCGTGATCAGCGAGATCATAGGCCGCAGCACGCGGCCTCTGTGGAGCCCGTCGGCAGGCTATCGCGACGCGCGCGTTCGCGGGATCGCCGCCAGCATTGGCTATCGGCCCATTTACTGGACCGTTGACAGCGGCGACTGGACGACGGATGCCACCGCCGATCGGGTGCAGTCGCGGGTCTTGGACAACGCGGTTAACGGGGCGATCATCGTGATGCACTTCGACAGCCCCCGCACGCGCACCTCGACCGCGGCGATCCTTCCGACCGTCATCGACACGCTCCGCGATCGTGGATACCGCCTGGTAACCGTGTCGGAGTTGATTGCGGGCGTGCTGGAGGGCGATTAGCTACGCCCCTCTGAAGTGCGTACACGCATCGCTCCCTCTCCGTCTGGCAAGAGCGCGCACGACATTTCGGAGCGTACAATGGACGTCACACAGGATGATCGGTTGGCATCCATTGTGGAGGAACATTGGCTAAGCTCACGGTCAGCATCAGTTCAGATGCACGCAAGCGGATTGACTACAGGGCCGAGCAACTAGGGGTGACTCGCAGCGCGTACGTTGAAGGGTTGGTCGCGGCGGACGCGCAAACTGAACTCGAAGCCTTCCTTGAGGAAGGGTACCGCGCTCTGGCCGCGGAGAATGGCCGTTTTGCGGAGTCTGTATTGCCGGTGGCCTGGGAGGTGGTAGGCAGTGACGATACAGCGTGGTGACGTCTTCTGGGTCGACTGGAATCCGGCGAGAGGGAGCGAGCAGGCAGGCGTGCGGCCTGCGCTTGTAGTGCAAAACGATGTGGGCAACAGGGCGAGCGCAACGACGATCGTCGCGGCGATCACATCTCGTTTGGAGCGCGTCTATCCGTTCATGGTCCGCCTTGCGGCTGACGAATCGGGCCTGCCGAGGGACAGCGTCGTCAATCTGAGCCAGGTCGTGACGATTGCTCAGGATCGCCTTCTCCCTCCCAGAGGGGAGGCGACGCTGAGACCGCTGGGCCACGTCAGCTATCCAAAGATGACAGAGGTGGACACTGCGCTACGAGTCAGTCTCGGGATCGGTTAGCCCTCAGTCGTCCTCTATCGAACCTGCGGAAATACCTCGCGGCCCACGAGGTCGATCGTTCGGGCCGCCAGGGCGTCGGGAATGTCGCCGGGACATACTCGCATCTGGATGTGCGTGACACCGGCGTCAACATAGCGGCGAATCCTGTTCGCCACCTGGTCCGGGGCGCCTACGATGCACCAATCAGCGTCGAACTCCTCGAAGAGATCGGCTGCGGACGCTGACATGATTCGCTCATCCTGGCCGAGCGAGCCAGTACGCGCGTACGCTTGTAG